>CAMLSD010000041.1 GCA_946482595.1 uncultured Comamonadaceae bacterium | reverse complement strand
CCCCAGGGCCGGGCTGCGCCCAGCCCGCCCCCCGCGGGGGTCAAGGAAACTTGGGGCGGCCCGGCGTTTCCTTGTGAGCGGCCTGGTGCTGGCCGCATTCCAGCCCGCCATGGCACAGATCAAGGACTGGCAGTGGGGCGCCGTGCTCGACGTTGCGGCCAGCTCCCGGTCCCTGGCGCTCGGACAGCGCGACCAGGGCCTGGCGCTCGGGCACAGTGACCTCAGCGTGCACGGCCCGCTGGGCGCGCATGCGTCGGCCCAGGGCACGCTGGCGGTGCACCAGCATGACGGCAAGGTCGAGCTCGAGCTGGAAGAACTGTTCGTCCAGTCGCGCAGCCTGCCTGCCGGCCTGCAGGTGCGTGCCGGGCGCTTTGCGTCGCAACTGGGTTACCTCAACGAACAGCATCCGCATGCCGACGACTTCGTCGAGCGCCCGCTGCTGTACCGCGCCTTCCTGGGCGGTCACTGGGTGGACGACGGCGTGAGGCTCAACTGGACCGCACCCACCGACACCTACCTGCGCCTGGGGGCCGAGGTCTTCCGTGGACGTCGGCTGGTCGAAGAGGCGGCCTCGGCGCGCCGGCCCGGCGCCTTCGTGCTCTCGGCCAAGGCCGGTGGTGACCTCGGCGAAGCCCATAGCTGGCAGGCCGGCCTCGCCTGGCTGAACAACCGTCGCGAGGCGGCCGTCGAGGACGAGCGCGATCACGAGCACGAGGACCACGACGACGCCGGACATGAGCACGAGCACGCACATGCTCACGGCGCGGCCTACAGCGGGCGCCGCATGTGGCTGTGGGACCTGACATGGAAGTGGGCGCCGCAGGGCAACAACCGGCAGCAGCAGGTGCGGCTGAGCTATGAAGGGTCGCTGGTACGCGGCATCAACCGCTACGCCGGCTCCAGCGATCGGCACCGTGCTGACTACCTCAGCGCCGTCTGGCGGTTTGCGCCCGCATGGGAGGTCGGGGCGAGGGTGGACCTGCTCAAGGTGAGTCAGCCCCATGGCGACCATTTCCACAGCGCGGGTCTGCGCGAAACGGCGGCGATGCTGGCCTACAAGCCGACCCACAGCCAGACGCTGCGTCTGCAGTTCACGCACCAGCGTGACCGCGACGGCTTCGAGGACGCGACCCGCTCCGTCCAGCTCCAGTACATCCTGAACCTGGGCGCCCATGCAGCACATTCGTTCTGAGCGACGCAGCCGCTGGCGGCAACTTGCGCTGTGCATGGCCGTGCTGGTGCTGAGCAGCGCCCCGGCGCGGGCGCTGTCGGTGTTTGCCTGCGAGCCCGAATGGGCAGCGCTGGTACGCACCCTGGCCCCCGACGCCCAGGTGTATGCCGCCACCCACGCGTTGCAGGACCCTCACCACATCGAAGCTCGCCCGAGCCTGATCGCTGCCTTGCGCCGTGCCGACCTGGCGGTGTGCACCGGTGCTTCCCTGGAGGCTGGCTGGCTGCCGATGCTCCAGCAGCGTGCCGGCAACCCGCGTGTGCAGGACGACCAGCCGGGCATGTTCCATGCAACCGACCACGTCGCCCTGATCGACCAGCGCCCTCCTGGCGGCCCCTTCGACGGTGACGTGCATGCCGAGGGCAATCCGCATGTGCACCTGGACCCGCATCGCCTCCTGGAAGTGGCGCAGGCGCTGGCCGAGCGCATTCAGCAGATCGAGCCGCAGCGCCGTGCCGATGTGGCACAACGCCTGCGGACGTTCGAGACCGGCTGGAAGCAGCGCATCGCCCAGTGGGAGCGCCGCGCCGCGCCGCTCAGAGGGCGCACGGTGGCGGGGCAGCACACGACGTTCGCCTATCTGTTTGGCTGGCTGGGGATGCGACAGGTGATCGATCTCGAGCCCAAGCCCGGCATGGCGCCCAGTTCGGCGCACCTGAACCGGATGCTGATGCAGGCCCGCGCCAGGCCCCCGGCGGCCGTGGTGGTGGCGACCTACCAGGACGCGCGCCCGGCCGGCTGGCTCGCGACCCAGCTTGCACCCCAGGTCCCGCTGCTCAAGCTGCCGGCCACCGTCACGTCCGACGGGCCGGCGGCCACGCTGGAAGGGCTGTTCGACCAGCTCGTGACCGAGCTGGTCCATGCGATGCCGGGCGCACCGCAATGAGCCCGACGACGCTCTGGGCTGATCTCGGGTGGTTGCTCTGGCCGGTGCTGGCACTGCTGGCCGGTACCGCCGCCCTGGCGCCGCTGGGCACGCAGGTGCTGGCTCGCGGCGTGGTGTTCATCGATCTTGCGCTGGCACAACTGGCTGCGTGTGGTGCGCTGGCTGTGACGCTGATCGACGACCATCCCTCAGCCTGGCTTGCCCATGGCGCAGCGGCATTGGCCGCGCTGGGCGGAGCCGCGCTGGTGTGGTGGCTCGCACAGCGCTGGCCGGCACAGCGCGAGGCCTTGATCGGGCTGGTCTACGTTGCAGCAGCCGGCTTGGCCATGCTGGCCGTGACCTGGGACCCGCATGGCAAGGAACGCCTGGCTGCGCTGCTGGCAGCCGACGTGCTCTGGGCCGCGCCGCAGCCCACCCTGGCGCTGGTGGGCGTGGCCGTGGCCGTGCTGGCACTCGGCCGGTGGCGTGATGGCGTGCTGCAGCGCGACCTGGCCTTCTACCCGCTGTTTGCAGTGGCGCTCAGCGTGGCCGTGCCGGTGCTCGGGCTCTACCTCGTGTTCGCGTGCCTGATCGCGCCGGCCCTGTGGGTTCGGCGCGGCTGGTCTCGCCACCGATCGAGCGTGGCAGCGGCGGTCGTGGCCCTGCTCGGGCTGTGTCTGTCGTGGTGGACCGACTGGCCCAGCGGCGCCTGCGTTGCGGTCTGCCTGTCCGTGGCGGGTGTCGGTGCGGCCCTGATGCCTCGAGGTGAGGTCTGACCCCTGCGCCGCGTGCGGTCGCGTCGGGGTGCCTACAATGGATCGACTCCCGCCCGACACCCATGGCCCGCAAGCAAGCTGCCCCCACTGCAACCTCCCGGTCACCTGCCGCTGCCGCGGGCGACGGCCCTGGCCGTCCGGATGCCGCCGTGCAGTCCGGCATGGCCCATGCGCAGGCCGTCTGTGCCGGCCGCGGCGCCACACTCACCGAAACACGCGCCCTGGTGCTTGAACTCCTGTTGCGTCGCGAGGGTACGGCCAAGGCCTACGACCTGCTGGCCGACATGCAGCAGCGCCAGCCCGGCGTGGCCCCGATGACGGTCTATCGTGCGCTCGACTTCCTGGTCGAGCATGGCCTGGTTCACAAGGTCGCGTCGAACAGTTCGTTCGTGGTGTGTCGCCATGCCGATCACCCCCACCTCGACCCGGTCTTCATGGTCTGTGGCCAGTGTGGCACGGCCACCGAATGGGATGACCCGGCGATGGGCAAGCACCTCGCCCGCGCACTGGCCACCACCGGCTTCCACGCCCAGGGCGTGGAGATCAAGGGCGAATGCGCCCGATGTGCCGCCACCGGCAGCACCCCGGGGCCGGCGGCGCATTCACGCTGATCCTCCCTCGTTCACGTCTTCAGTCGCGGTCCGGCGCATGAGCCGGGCGCGTCGGTGTCTGCCTGCGTCGATCAAATTAACACCTGGTAAAAAAATTTCGCAGACTTGGCGTTGCAGGCATTGACGGCAATTAAATGCCGGGTAAAAATTGGCGCATCTTTGCAGAAAGCAGCGCTCCCATGGCCCCCGCTCCGTCCTCACCGCCTGATGCCTCAGACCCCCAGACCGCGCTGCCGGTGTTTCGCACCTGCACGGCGTTCGACGGGGAGCGCCGCGTCGCCGCCGGCCCGCTCGACCAGGTCGCTCTCAGCCTGCAGCAGATGCTGGCCCGCCACCCTGACTTCGCGCCGCTGGTGTTCGATGACTGCACCGGCGAGGTGGTCGACCTCGATCTGCGTGGCACGGCCGAGCAATTGACGGCCTGGCTGATGCTGCACCGGCCGCCTCGTGCGGCAACCACCCCGGCATCGCCCGACCATGCCGAAGACAACCCGCAGGCAACGCCGGCCGCCCGCGGCCGGGGGCGGCCGCGGCTCGGGGTCGTGGCACGCGAGGTCAGCCTGCTGCCGCGTCACTGGGAGTGGCTCAACAGCCAGCCCGGTTCTGCGTCGGTCGTGCTGCGGCGCCTGGTGGACGAAGCCCGGCGCGACAGCGTTCGGCGCGACCAGCGGCGCCAGGCCCAGAAGGCAGCCTATGTCGTCATGTCGGCGATGGCCGGCAACCGGCCGCATTTCGAAGAGGCGACCCGCGCCCTGTTCGCCGGTGACGCGCCGCGCTTTGCCGCGCTGATGGCCGGCTGGCCACCGGACATCCGCGAGTACGTCGCCGCCCTGGCCCGCGAGGCCTTTGACACCCCCCCTGTTTCCTGACACACCGGAGCCCCCCCATGAACCCCGTTGCGAGTCCCTCGGACAAGCGCGCGATGAAGCGCCAGTACCTGGAGGCCAAGGTGCCGGCAGGTGTCTATGCCATCCGCAACCGCCTCAATGGCCGTGTGTATGTGGGTGCGAGCCTGAACGTGGACGGCGCGATCAACCGCCACCGCTTCGAGCTGCAGCAGAAGAATCACCGCAACCCGGCCCTGCTGCGCGACTGGCTGGACCAGCGCGGCGAGCACTTCGAGTTCGAAGTGCTCGGCCTCGTCAAGGAGCGCGATGACCCCGCGTTCGACCGCCAGGCCGAACTGGCTGCCTTGCTCGAGCTCTGGCAGGAGGAACTGCCCTGCATGGCACCGCAGGGCTACAACCCGACCCGCACACCCGCATGCAGCTGAGCCGCCGCGCCCGCGCCATGCCATGACCTGGCGCGCTCTTCCACCTCACCCGTGAACCCTGACATGAATGCCAGCCCTCTTGAGCGTTGCCTCGACCTTGCACACGCCCACGCCCGCATCAGCTTCGTGCTCGATGACGAACTGGGCACCCAGCACGGCCTGTCCTTTGCCGACTTCTGCCTGCTGCACGAGCTGGACCGCGCCGACCTCGGCCACCTGTCGGCAGCGGCCCTGGCCGCGCCGCTGGGCGCCAGCCTGTCCGGCCTGACCCGCCGCCTGCTGCCGCTCGAAAAGACCGGCCTGGTGCAGCGCCAGCACGATGCCGCCGGTCGGCGCATCATTGCGATCCGGCCTGCGGGCCGTGCGATCGTGCGGGAGGCCGCGCAGACGGCCGAACGGGTGTGTGCGTCGGCACTGCCCGCCCGGGCGGCGGTGCCGCTTGCCGCGCCCGGGCGCAGCGGGCCTGCAGCCGCCACCTGACCCGCGACACGCCACTCAACCCATTCGTCCACGACCGCCACACCATGCCCCACCTGACCCTCGAACACACCGCCAATCTGACCTCGTTCCAGCCCGAGGCGGCCTTGACGGCCCTGAACCGTGTGCTGTTGCAGTCCGGCCAGTTCAGCGACGAAGACATCAAGAGCCGCGCGCTGGCGCTGACCCAGTTCCGCGTGGGCAGCCAGCCGGGCGGCCACGGTTTCATCCACGTCACCTTGTCGCTGCTCAGCGGCCGTTCGCCCGAGGTCAAGCGTGCACTTGCATCGCAATTGCTCACCGAGCTGCAAGGCCATGTGCAGGATGCGTCAACCACACTGGCGGTGCAGCTCAGCGTCGACGTGCGCGACCTCGACCGCGACTGCTACGCCAAGCTGCGGCTGCCCGGCTGATCGGGCAGGCCGGGACGGGCCTGCTGCACCAGCCAGCGGGCCACGGTCTCGACCTCATCGCGGCTGCCTGGGTGCGCACGCAGCATCCAGTAGGCATGGTCGGTGGGCGGCCCCGGCTTCGGGGTGGGCAGCACCATCAGCCGGCCGGCGGCCAGCAGCTCGCGCAACAGCCCCAGCCGGCCCAGCGCAATGCCCTGGCCGGCCAGCGCAGACTGCACGACCAGGTCGTACTGGTTGAAGCGCAGCACCGCGCGCGGCTGAACCTGCGGCCAGCCCATCGCCTGCAGCCAGTCGGGCCAGCGCAACCACGGCCGGCGCGGGTCGTCGAACTCCAGCAGCACGCTGCGCGCGATCTGCGTGCGCGAACGCAGCGCCTGCAGTCCCAGCGCCGGATGGGCCACCGGCGCCACCGTTTCGTCGAACAGGCGCACGGCATCGGCCGGCACGCTTGCGGCCGCGCTGTAGCGCAGCGCGATGTCGATGCCATCGGCCTGCAGGTCCACGACCCGGTCGCTGGCAGCCACGCGCAGGTCGATGGCCGGATGGTCCTGCTGAAAGCGACCCAGCCGCGGCAGCAGCCACAGCGCCGCCACGCCGATGCTGGCACTGACGGTGACCGGCCGCCTCTCGTTCGACGGGCCCAGGCTGCCGATCACGTCCTGCAACTGCTGCACGGCGCTGTCTGCGCTGCGAAACAGCCGTTCACCGTCGGGCGTGAAGGCGAGCGAACGATGCCCTCGCACGAACAGCGCCACGCCCAGGCGATCTTCGAGCGACTGCACCTGGCGGCTCACCGCCGACTGGGTCAGGCACAGGTCCTGTGCCGCCTGCGTGATGCTCATGCGCCGCCCCACGGCCACGAATCCGCGCAGCGCATCCATCATCGATGCCAGCTTCAACAAGGGTACCGACATGCCATCACCGCATGTGACGGGCGGGGGCCCGTCCTTCGGTCGACAGGGTAGCGCATTCGCGATTGGTAAGGAGGACGGAGCAGGTCGGCACGTCGATGCAGTTCATATGCGTCACATGTGTCACATGCGCCGCGTGCATGTGTAGCTTGCCCAATCAGCGCTTGAGCCCGGGCCGGCCATCGGGCCGAATGGACCCCGGTGCCGTGCGATGCACGGATTGCACATTCCTTTGAGCAGGAGGCCGGCATGAGCCGACGCGAGTGGACCCTGATGATCTGTGGTGGCCTGGTGCTGTTCCTGTGCCTGGGCCAGCGCCATGCCTTCGGGCTGTACCTGCTGCCGGTCACGACCGAATGGGCCTGGAGCCGCGAGACGTTTTCGGTGGCCGTGGCGGTGCAGAACCTCGTCTGGGGGCTGGCCCAGCCCTTCAGCGGCATGTGGGCTGACCGCCGTGGCGCCAGGCCGGTGATGGTGGCCGGCGCAGTGCTCTATGCCACCGGCCTGCTGCTGATGCCCTGGAGCCAGCACGGCCTGGCCTTTGCCGCGACGATCGGCCTGCTGGTCGGGCTGGGCCAGAGCGGAACGGGCTTTGCCATCGTCTACGGCGCCGTAGGCAAGGCATTTGACCCGGCGCGCCGTGCCCGCGCGCTGGCCATCACCGGCGCGATCGGCGGCGCGGGCCAGTTCCTGATGCTGCCGTTCAACCAGATCCTGATCGCCGAGGCAGGTTGGGTGCTGGCCATCACCGTGGCCTCGATGGCCATGGCGGCGATGGTGCCGCTGGCCTGGGGCATGCGCATGCCAAGCGCACCGGCTGCCACGGCCGAGGTGCGCTCCCTGCGCAGCACGCTGGCCCAGGCCTTCGGTGACCGCGACTTCTGGCTGCTGACGCTGGGTTTCCTGTCGTGCGGCTTCCAGCTGGCCTTCATTGCCAATCACCTGCCGGCCTACCTGGCCGACCAGGGGCAGCCGGCCCGGGTGGCCTCACTCGCGCTGGGCCTGGTGGCCCTGGCCAACATCGTGGGGACCTACCTGTTCGGCATGGCCGCGTCCCGTCTGCCGCACAAGCATCTGCTGGCCTTGCTCTACGGTGCACGCACGGTGGCGATCCTGGCGTTCGTGGCGTGGCCGGTGTCGTCCTGGAGCGTGTATGGGTTCGCGGCCGCCATGGGCTTCACCTGGCTGGGCACGGTGCCGCTGACCACCGGCCTGCTCGGGCAGCTTTATGGCGTGCGTTACGTGACCACCTTGTTCGGCTTTGCCTTCCTGTCGCACCAGGTGGGCAGCTTTCTCGGGGTCTGGCTGGGCGGCTGGTGGTACGACAGCTTCGGCGGCTATCGCGGCATCTGGCTGATGGCGGCGGCCCTGAGCCTGATGTCGGCCGTGGTGAACCTGCCGATCCGTGAACGGGCCGCGGCAGCGCGACTGCAGGCGGCTGCATGAGGGCGCTGCGCTGGCTGGCCGGGGCCGGCAGTGCCGCACTTGCCGGGGGCGTGCTGCGGTGGTATGCGGGGCCCGCGCTGCAGGCGGATGTGGGGTGGTTGCTGGCCCTGTGCGGCGGCGCTGGCTGAGCCGCATGCGGGCGTGCCGCTGCCCGCGGGCCGCCCTCGCCCGGGCGGCCCGGGGGGGGTGTCACACGATGGAGCGCGGCGCCACGCCCAGGTCCTGCCAGCGCTCCGGGTGGCAGGTGAACAGCAGCACCTGATGACGCTGCGATGCATCGAACAGCACCCGCTTCATCTGTGCCAGGCGCTTGTCGTCGCTGTGCACCAGTGCGTCATCCAGGATCAGCAGGGTGGGGCGGCCGGCCTCGCGCAGCAGGTCGGCATAGGCCAGCCGGCTGATGAGCCCCAACTGCTCGCGTGCGCCGAAGCTCAGGGCCTCGACCGTGGCGGTCTGCTGAGCACCGGCCCCGCCCGGACGGGACAGCGTGGCCGGTGCCAGCGAGGCCGTCACCTCCAGCTGCGCGCCGGGAAACAGCAGCTCCAGATAGTGCTGCAGACGCTGGCGCAGCGGGCGCTGCAGCCGGGCCATGACGGCCTGGCGACCGGCGTCCAGCCGGCTGCACAGCAGGTCGAGCGCCGCGGCGCGGCGCTGCAGCTCCTGCTCGCGCCGCCGGGCGCGGGCAAGTTCACCCTCCAGCGTGGCCAGTTGCTCCTCCAGGCCGTGGGCGCCTTCCTGCTGCAGTGCCTGCTGCAGCAGCAGCAGGCGCTCGCGGCGCTGGCGGTGCGCGGCTTCGAGCTGCTCGATGCTGCGCTGCAGCCGCACGATGTCCTGGGCGACGATTTCCGGGCGCGCTTCGTGCAGCCGCGCGCGTGCCTGCTCGATGCGCGCCGCCAGCGCGTCCTGTTCGGCCTGCAGGGCCAGCAACTGCTGCTGGGCTTCGGTCTGACGGGCCTGGCGTTCGGGGTCGTTCAGGCGGGACAGGGCCGCGTCGTATTCGCGTCGCGCGTCGTCGTGGCGACCCTGGGCCGCGGCAAGCTGGCGCTCGGCGCCGGCCAGCGCGGTCGCGGCGGCCTGGGCCAGGGTGTCGGCCGAGTGCTGGGCGGCTTCGGCCTGGGCCGGATCGGGCAGGGCGGTGCGGGTGGCCGTGGCCGGGGATTCGGCCTCGGGGGGCAACTGGTCGAGCGCCTGCTGGATCGAGCGCTGGCGGGCACCTGCCTGGGTGTGCTGCAGTCGCAGCGCATCGAGGCCCTTGGGCGCCACGATGGCCAGGGCCTGTTCGGCCATCGCGATGCGTGCGTTCAGCTCGTTCTGCGCGGCCGCGCGGGCCTCGGCCTGGGCCGGATCGGCCACGCCGAGCGCCTGCAGGGCCTGCTGCAGTTCGGCTTGTGCATCGCGGTGGCGGCGTGCCAGTTCGGCCAGGTCCTGTCCGCCCGGGGTGATGGTGAGGTCGCCCACTCCGGGCAGCGTCAGCGTGACGGCGGTGTCGATCAGCCGTTCACCCTTGGCCTGCAACTGCTGCGGGCCGTCGGCGCCGGACAGGGTCAAGGACTGCCCCGGCAACAGCCGGTAGCCCAGGCGGGTGGCCACGGCCTGGCGCTGGAGTTCGAGCTCACGTTCGGTACGCTGCAGCTGCACCACCCGGGTCACCGCGCGCGGGTCGATGCGCACGGCGGCTGCCTGGGCCTGCAGCGCGTTCAGCCGCGCGTGATCGGCGTCTGCCCGGGCCAGTGCCTCGGCCGCCTGCCGAGTGCTGTCTTCGGCCTGGGCCAGTTGCTCGCGCAAGTCGTGCCGTGAACGGGCCTCACGGGCGCGGCGCAGGGCGTCGCGTGCCTGCAGCGCCTGCGCCTGCGCGGCTTCGGCCTGCTGGCGGGCCGAGTGCACGGCGGCACGCGCCGTGTCGCACTGGGACACCGCCGCCGCCAGGGCCTGCTCGCGGGCCCGCACGACGGCCTGCTGTTCGGCCAGGTCGTTGAGCTGGCGGGTCAGCAGCTCGCGGGTCTGCGTCAGCTGGGCCAGTCGGGCGGTGTCGCCGGCCAGTTGCTGCTGGGTGCTCTGCAGCGCCTGCTCTTGTGCACGAGCCTGCGCAAGCGCTGCCTGCAGCGGCTCCCAGGGCCGGCGCGTCTCGTCGGTGTCGTGCTGGGCACGCAGTGTGGCCAGCTGGTCGACCTGCTCGCGGTAGGCGGCCACACGCGCGAGCAGGGCCTGATGGTCGGCGGCCAGGTTCGCGGCACGGTCGATGGCCTCGGCCAGCGCGGCTCGGGGTTTGCCGGTGGCGGTCAGCAGCTCGGCACGCTGAGCGCGCAGGCGTTCGAGCAGATCGTCGCCGCCGGTGGCGGCCAGGCCGGCGGTTGCACGCTCCAGCGTGGCGGGTGCCGTCGCGCTGCCATCAGGGGCCGCCTGACTGGCCAGGGCGTCGTGCAGATGGTCCTGGGCATGGCTGACGTCCAGGTCCTGGCCGGTGCCCTGGTCGACCCACAGCAGGCCGGGGATGCCCCAGTGCTCGGGGCGGCTGGCGCCCTTGGCGGCAAACGCAAAGCCGAACAGGCTGGCCAGGTGGTCTTCGGCTTCCACCCCTTCGTATGTGCGGCCGTGGGTCCGCAGGCTGCAGCGTTTGCGCCCGAGGAAACTCTTGACCAGGTGCATGGGCTGCCCGGCCAGCAGAAAGTCGAGTTCGATCGTCGGTGCCGCGGCGCTGTCGCCCCAGGGCCGCAAGTCGTCGACTGCGGTGGAGCGGTGCCGCTCGAAAAACGCCGCACGGATCGCGCGCACCAGCGTGCTCTTGCCGGCCTCGTTGGGCCCGCAGAACAGGTTGAGCCCGGGCTCGAAGCCGGTCAGCTCGAAGGGCTGGCGAAACTGGCGGAGCTGCTCCACCCGCAGCCGGGTGATCTGCATCGTCATGCCGAGGCTCCGTCGGGCGTGCGCCGCATCAGCTCGGCCGCAAGCAGGGCCAGGGCATCGCTGGCCCGTTCGCGCTCGGCGGCCGGTTGGTGGTCGGACCCGGCCAGTTCACCCAGCTCGGCGATCACTTCGCCCAGGTAGCCATCGACCTGCAGTCGTGCCACGTCCTCTGCGGTCGGCCGCAGGTGCAGCTCGGCCAGGTCGGTCTGCAGATGCCGCACGCGGGCCTCGGTCAGCCCGAGTGCCTGCACCAGCCGCTGCCGGTCGGCCAGGTCGGTCTGGCCGCTCACCTGCAGGTCCACCACGTCATCGGCGCCCAGGCTGGCCAGCTGGCCGATCAGTTCATCAACGTCGCTGCCCACCTGGAGCCGGGCCGCGAGCGACTGCCAGCGGAACCGGCCCGTGGTCAGCGGGGTGAGGACCGGCTCGGCGCCCACGCCCGGCACGTCGACGAGCAAGGCACGCCCGGCGTCGTTGTTCCTGAAGCGGTCGGGTTCGGGCGTGCCGCTGTAGGCCATGCGCGCTTCGATCTGGCGCAGACCGTGCCAGTCGCCCAGCGCAAGGTAGTCGAGCCGGGCGCGGGTGCATCGGTCGAGGGCAATCGGATTGGGCGAGTCTATGCCCTCGGCCAGCAGGCCCTGCACGCTGCCGTGGGCCAGGCCGATGCGCAGCAGTCCGTCGGGGGTGGCGGCTGAGTCGAACCATTCGGTGAGGTCACCGTAGGTGTGGCGCTGGGTGAGCGGGGCGGGCAGCACCGCAAAACCCCGCTCGAGCTCCAGGTGCACCTCGGGCTCCAGCAACAGGTGCACGTTGGCCGGCACGGCCTGCAGGCGGCGGGCCCGTGTCCAGACGCTTTCGGCCAAGGCAGCGTCGTGGTTGCCGGGAATCATCAGCCAGGGGCCGTCGTAGGCAGCCAGGGCATTGAACAGCCGGCGCAGCGTGCGGTCCGAGACGGTCTGGGCATCGAACACGTCACCGGCCACCAGCACGGCATCGACTGCATGGTCGGCGGCCAGCTGCGCGATGCGCTCCACGGCGCCCAGCCGGGCCTCGGCCAGCAGCGGGGCGACCTCAGGGTCGAAGCTTGTGAACTGGCGGCCGATCTGCCAGTCGGCGGTGTGCAGGAAACGGGGCATGCGGTGCGTGAGGGTGGGGGCCGTGCGAGTGTGCGCGGATCATAGGGGCAGTCGGGGCGGGTTCAGGCCCGGGTCGGCCAGCGCTCGCCGGTGTCGAGCGTCACGGTGCGCTCGGGCCACTGCAGCGCGGCCAGCCGGGTCGTGGCGCCCACGGGCAGCCCCTGGGCGCGCTCATGGAAGCGGCCCCCAGCCGAAAAGTCCACGCAATACACATTGCCGCGAGCGCCGTGCCAGGCCAGCGGGTCGATACCGGCGAACAGGTCGGGCCCGCCCTTGCCCAGTCCGGCGGGGTCGGCCGGCACCCAACGGCGCCAGTAGTGCCCCACGACCACCGGCACCGGGTCAGTGTAGTGGTCCCACCAGCGCACCCGCTCGACAAAACGCCACTGGCCGCTGCTGTAGAACGAGGCCGTGGCCAGGCGCTCCACGCCTGACGTCAGCACCCGCACCGGATTGCCCATCTGCTTGAGTTCGTCGCACTGGCCAGTGGCTGGCAGCAGCGGCACGGCCTGGGCCGCGTCCTTGAGCGCATGGGACCAGCGCAGCTTTTCGGCCGCGCGCTGTGTGTCCAGCCCCGGGCCGGCCAGCCGTTCGCGCGTGGCGTGTTCCCAGTGCTCGAAGTGCAGGATCGCGGGGCGGTCGTCCGCCACGGCCTGAAGGCGCAGTATCGACTCCTCATGCCACGCGGCATGCACGATGCGCAGGTCGTCGCGCTGCAGCGCCAGCGGCAGCGTGGCCAGGAAATCCAGCGTGTCGGCGCGGTCCTCGGCGGGCATCCGGGTGAAGGGCTCGAACTTGGCGTCATGGGTCGAGGCTTCGTCCCAGAACCAGTCGTTGCCGTCCTTGCGCTGGCCGCGCAGCAGGTTCAACTCGTGATTGCCGAGCACCGCATCGGCCAGGCCGGACGCCAGCATCGGGCGCACCAGGCGCAGCACGCCTGGCGAATCCGGGCCCCGGTCGCACAGGTCACCCACAAACACCAGCCGGCGCCCGCGGGGGTGCCGGCCCTGCTCGTCGTAGCCCAGGTGGCCCAGCAGGGCCCGCAGTGCGTCGCATTCACCGTGGATGTCGCCGACGATGTCCAGCGGGGCATCTGGCAAGGGTTTGAACATGGGCAGATCCTGTGGGCGCGGATGGACGCCTCCCAGTGTGCCGCAAGCCCGGCGGCGCGGCGGCGCCGGTCGTTCAGGCCGGATCGGGCAGGCTGAAGCTGAAGCAGGCGCCAACGCCTTCGCTGGCGGTGGCCCAGATGCGTCCGCCGTGGCGTTCGACGGCAGCGCGCGCGATGCTCAAGCCCACACCATGGCCTTCAAAGTGGCGCGCATGCAGGCGCACGAAGGGCTGGAACAGTCGATGCGCGGTCTGGGGGTCGAATCCCACACCGTTGTCCCTGACCTGCACGACGGTCTGGGCGCCCTGGCGGATGCCGCTGATCGTGATGCGGGGCGGGTGGCGTTCGCGTGTGAACTTCACTGCATTGGCCACCAGGTTCAGCAGCGCCGGGCGCAGCAGGCTCGCATCGGCCCAGGCATGCGGCAGGCCGTGCAGTTCGAAGTGCACCGCATGCGCCTGCGGGCAGTCCAGGCAGAGCTGGGCGACGACGTCGCAGGCCAGCGTGTCGAGGTCGGTCCAGCCGCGGTTCAGGTTCGCACCCTCGGTGCGCGCCAGCGTCATCAGCGTGCTCACGAGCTGCGTGCAGCGACTGGCCTGACCGGCAATCAGCTCGATCATCTGGCGGGCCAGCGACGGGTCGTTGCCGTCGAGCGCCTCGCCGGCGATCAGCGCGAGCGACTGGATGCTGCCCAGCGGGCCGCGCAGGTCATGCGACACGCTGGCGTTGAAGCTCTCGAGCGCGGCGATGGTCGACTCCAGTCGATCCAGTCGGGCCCGCATCGCGCCGTCGGTGTCCATGCCGTTGTCCGCTTTGGCGACGGGATGATCGGCTGCCCTGAGATGGTCGTTGAGGCGGGGGGCATCGACGAGTACTGCTTGCATGATGTGTCTCCTGGCACGCGCTCAAGCGAGCGGTCGGCTCTTGTGACCGGGCGCTGCCAATCGGCATGCACATGTCGTGCCATGCGGCCGCGGCCGGTGAACTGCCGGTCAGCCACTCGTGCCGCGCGTGCCAGTCCTGTCGTGTGGCGTGTGGATTTCCAGACGAATCAGGGTTGACCCGCGTCACGATCTCCACACGGGCCACACGCGCGACCAGCAGGCCGTGGCGTGGGTTTCAGTTGGCTGTCGCGAGGATTTCAGTCGATTTCAAATGCAGGTGATCTGCGCGGACTGGGTCACGCTCGCCGTGCGAATCACGTCAAGCCTCGGGGCAGGCGTCCGAAGGAGGGTGCATCGTGCACCGGCAGGCAAGGCCGGAGCGAACACCGCACTGGAGACACCATGAGACTCGTTCGTGACATGAGGCTGCCGGCGCGCCTGGCATGCGGTTTCGGCATCGTGCTGGCGCTGCTGGCGGGGTTGTCGGTGGTGTCGTTGCTGAGCATTGCCGAACTGGCCGATGGGGCACGCACCATCGCCCGCGTCAACGCGCTGAAATCGCAGCATGCGCATGCGATGGAGACGGCGCTGAACGATGCAGTGATCGGCATGCGCAACCTGGCCATCACCGAAGACGGCGCCGAGGAAGACCACGAGTACCGGCGCATGACGGCCGCGCTGCAGCGCTACGACCGTGCCCTGCAGGCGCTGGAGCGCAGCTTCGACGAGGCCGGCGGGGCACTGCCCGAGGAGCGCGCGCGGCTGCAGGCGGTGGCCGAGGCGGCCACGGCGGGCCGGGCGATCGTGGTGCAGGCCGAACGCGAGATCCGCGAGAAGGGCGGCACGCCGGCCCAGGTGGCTTTTGTGATCCGGCTGCAACTGCGCACCGAGATGGCCCGCTGGAGCCAGTTGCAGGACGACTGGGGCGCACGCATCCGCGAGTTCACGGCGCTGGAGCAGCGGTTGAACGAGGCCACGGCCCAGGCGCTGGAGGCCCGCTCGCAACGCACCACCGTGGTCGTGCTCGCGGGGGCGGTGCTGGCGCTGCTGGCCGGCGTGCTGGCCGCATGGCGCATCAGCGGCGGTGTGGTCGGGCCGGTGCGCCAGGCGGTGGCCGTGGCGCAGCGTGTCACCGAGGGCGACCTGTCCCGCCCGGTGGTGTCACAGCGGGGCGACGAACTGGGCGACCTGCTGCGTGCGCTCGAGGCCATGCGCCAGCGGCTGCATGGTCTGGCCTCCCGTGTGCATGACGCGACCGGTGCCGTGACCCATACCGCCGAGGACATGGCAACGGCCAACCATGACCTGGCCGCCCGCACCGAGGTGGCCACCGCCAGTCTGCGTGGCTCGAACGATGCCGCCGACCGGCTGCTCGAGATGGTGAACCGCGCCGCGGCCACCGCGGTGCATGCGAGCGAGCTGGCGCTCAAGGCCAGCGAGGTGGCGTCGCGCAGCGGCGAGGCCGTGTCACAGGTGGTGCGCACGATGGGCGAGATCGATGCCTCGTCGCGCCAGATCACCGACATCACCGGGGTCATCGACGGCCTGGCCTTCCAGACCAACCTGCTGGCCCTGAACGCGGCCGTGGAGGCTGCTCGGGCAGGCGAACAGGGGCGGGGCTTTTCGGTGGTGGCCGCCGAGGTGCGCAACCTTGCGCAGCGCAGCGCCGACGCGGCGCGCCAGATCAAGCAGTTGATCGGGGCCTCGGTCGACAAGGTGAAGTCGGGCACTCGGCAGGTCGAGGTGGCCGGCGGCACGATGCACGAGGTGGTCGACAGCGTGGCCCAGGTCTCAAGCCTGGTGAGCGAGATTCGGGCCGGGGTGGGCACGCAGGCGGTGGCCGTCGACGAGATCGCCCAGTCGGTGCGCCAGCTCGACCGCACCACGCGGCAGAACGCCGACCTGGTGGAAGAGTCCGCTGCGGCGGCCGACTCCTTGCGCATGCAGGCCCAGGCCCTGACCGAAGTGGTGGCGGTGTTCCGCCTGGCCGACGCCCCAGCGCCTGCCGTGCAGGACGACACGGCGCAGCGACAGCCGAACGAAATCGCGCCTCGGGGCGAAGGACAGCTCGACGACATGCAGGCCGCCGTCGCGTGTCGATGAGGGCGGCTGTGCACAGGGGTTTTGCGTGAACATCCGTGACCCACAGCTACCCAGGAATGGAGGCGTGCGACCTGGCCGCAGGGCAGGGCCTGCTTCTCGATGCACTCATGAGATTGTTGATCGCCGAGGACGACAGCGTGCTGGCATGGGCCCTGCAGCGAACCTTCGAAAAACGCGGCTACACCGTGAGCCTGTGCCAGGACGGCATGGGCGTGCTCAGCGCCGTGGCGGGCTTCGGGCCCGATGTGCTGCTGCTGGATCTCGGCTTACCCGGACTCGATGGCCTGGCCATCCTGGCGCGTCTGCGTCAGGCCGGCAACGAGCTTCCGGTGATGGTGATCACCGGCCGACAGTCGGTTGGCGACCGGGTGCAGACCTTCGGTGCCGGTGCCGACGATTTCCTGAGCAAGCCTTTCGACATCGATGAGCTGGACGCCCGCATCCGTGCTCTGGCGCGCCGCTGCGCACGGCATCGGCCTGAGCCGGTGTGTGTGGGCCGCCTGCGCCTGCAACCCGACTCCGGGGCGATCCATCGCGACGACGCAGTGCTCGAGCTGAGCCCGCGTGAACAGGCCTTCCTGGCGGAGCTGATGGTGAACGCAGGGGAGGTGGTCGCACGCGACCGGCTGCTGCGCGCTGTGTTCGCGCTGGCCGAACCGGCACGTGCGCAGGCCCTGGACGTGGTGGCCCACCGTGTGCGCCGCAAGATTGCCGGCAGCGGTGTGCGCCTGCGCACCCTGCGCGCTGTGGGCTACCAGCTCAGCGAGGACGGCTGACGCCTGGTGGTGCGCACGACCGCCCGGTGGGTTCAGGACAGCGGGCGCAGTCCGTAGCTGCCGTTGCGGCGGTTGACCAGTTGCACGCCCGAGCCGTTCAGCTTCTTGCGCAGGCGGCTGGCGACAACGGCGAGCGCACCGGGGCCCACATCGGCGTGCGTGGGAAAGACAAACCGGGACAGGCGATCGCTGGGCGCATGGTGTCCACTGCTTTCGACCAGGGTGCGCAGCAGCGCATGTTCACGCGGCGTCAGGGTCAGCAGCTC
Source organism: uncultured Comamonadaceae bacterium (assembly GCA_946482595.1). Next base: position 22,982 of record CAMLSD010000041.1, on the reverse strand, counting down.
GCCATGCAGGTAGAACACGCCAGAAGGCAGGTCCAGCCGCAGCGGCCCGCAGTCGATGGCCATGGCCTGCACACGCGCGTGACGCCGCACCAGGGCGCGCAGCCGCGCTTCCAGCTCGTCGGGATCGCAGGGTTTGGACAGGAAGTCGTCCGCGCCCGCATTGAGGCTCTGGATGCGGTCCCCGACCTCGGCACGTGCGGTGTGCACCAGGATCGGCGTGGCGATGCCGCTGCGCCGGGCCTTGTGCAGCAGGGCCAGGCCATCCAGTTCGGGCAGCGACAGGTCGAGCACCACCGCATCACAGGCCCGGGCGTGCAGCCGGTCGAGTGCGGCGCGCCCATTGCTGCAGGCCTCGACGCTGAAGCCACGTCGCTCCAGCAGCAGGCGCAGTGCCTGGCGCATCGTGTCATCGTCTTCGGCGAGCAGGACTTTCATCAAGCGGCTCCGCTCACACCGGGACAACCGAGGGGCTGCCGGGCCCGTCATGGGGCAGGCTGAAGCTGAAGCAGCTGCCTCGGCCGACGCGCGAGCGTGCCCAGATGCGCCCGCCGTGCCGCTCGATCACCGAGCGCACGATGCTCAGGCCCACGCCGTGGCCTTCATAGTCGCGAGCATGCAGCCGCACGAAGGGGCGGAACAGGTGCGTCGAGGCCGACGGGTCGAATCCCACGCCGTTGTCGCGCACATGGATCGTGGTCCAGCGGCCGCACCGCGCGCCGCTGAGCTCGACATGCGGGCGCGCGCGTCCGCGCGTGAACTTCACGGCGTTGGACATCAGGTTGAGCAGGGCGGTGCGCAGCAGGCCGGCGTCGGCCCAGGCCGGCGGCAGGGGGCGGATCGAGATCTCCGGTGCGTGTGCATCCGCCCGTTCCACGCGCAGTTGCTCGATCACGTCGTGGGCGATCGGGTTGAGGTCGATGCAGCGGCGCTGCATCGGTGCATGATCCACCCGTGCGAGTGTCAGCAGCACGGCCACCAGCTCGGAGCAACGATGGGCCTGACCGGAGATGAGGTGCAGCATCTGGCGAGCGAGCTCGGCGTCCTGGACGTCGAGCGCATCGCTGGCCAGCCGGGCCAGCGAGACGATGCTGCCCAGCGGGCCCCGCAGGTCATGGCAGACGCTGCGGTTGAAACTTTCGAGTGCCTCGACGGTGGCCTGCAACTGCGCCACGCGGTGAATGGCCGTGGGGTCGGCAGCGAGTTCGCCGCCGGGCGAGGCTGCGGGGGCGGTGCAGAACGAGGTGTCGGCAGCGTCATCCAGGAGAACTTCTTCGACGTGCATGGCAGGGTCCTTCCTTCACGATGAACGTGGGGTCTCCCCGATTTCTGCTCGTCCCTGGCGCAGACCGGATCCCGCTGCCGTGCCACAAGGCACGGCAGCGGGGCAGGCCAGGGTCAGAGCATCCCGACCTTGGACATCAGCGCACGCAGGCGCTCGTGTTCCTCATCGACGAACTTGCCGAACTCGTCACCGGTCAGCAGGGCCTGGGTCCAGTTGTTGGTGGCCAGCGACTCGGACCACGACTTGGTCTTGGTCGCAGCGATCACCTTGTCGATCAGGGCCTGGCGTTGTTGCGGCGTGATGCCGGGGGCACCGTACACACCACGCCAGTTGCCGATCACGACGTTCATGCCCTGTTCGACCAGCGTGGGCACCTGGCTGCCGCGCAGCCGGGTCGGTGCGGTCACGCCGAGCGCGCGCATCTTGCCGTTCTTGATGTACTCCTCCAGCTCGGCATAGCCGCTGGTGCCCACCGTCACGTGGCTGCCCAGGATGGCGGCCGTGGCTTCACCGCCGCCCTTGAACGGCACGTAGTTCACCTTGGTGACGTCCACACCGGCTTCACGGGCGATCATCGCGACGCTGACGTGGTCGACCGAGCCCTTGGAGCCGCCGCCCCACTTCACGCTGGCGGGGTCCTTCTTGAGCTGTTCGACCAGGTCCTTCATGGACTTGAGCGGCGAGTCGGCCGGCACCACAAAGACGTTGTACTCGGCGAGCAGGCGCGCGATCGGCGTGGCCTGCTCCAGCGTGACGGGGGGCTTGTTCTGCACGATCGCGCCCACCATCACGGCGCCGGTCACGACCAGCGCGTTGGCGTCACCCTTGCTCGCATTGACGAACTGCGCCAGGCCGATGGTGCCGCCGGCGCCGCCCTTGTTCTCGTACACGACACTGCCCACCTTGCCGGCTTCCTGCATGGCCTTGCCGATGCCGCGGCCGGTCTGGTCGTAGCCGCCACCGGGGTTGGCACCGATCATGACCTTGAGGTTCTCCTGGGCCAGAGCCATCGGTGACGCGGTGGCCAGCACCGTGCCGAAAAGGCCTGCCGCGGCGGCAGCCGTGAGCTGGCGAAGGAAGTGACGACGCATGGTGATCTCCTTTTGTGGTTGAGTGGTGAATCGCTGGTTGGATGTTCGTCGCTGAGCGCGGCCGGCGAGATCGGGGCAACCCTGAGGTCGCGGCCGCTACCTATCGCGTCGCTGTCGAAACGCCGGAATTGGCTGTCGGATAGCTGTCGGCGCCTCGCGATGCCCGGGCAGGCGGTCGTGCGACAGGCTTGGTCGGATCCAGAAAGCAAAAAGCTGCCGCCAGCAGCGCTGGTCGGCAGCAAACCTAGGAGACAAAAACGGAGCGTGGATCAGAACGTGTGGATGACCCCCACGTCGATGCCGCTCTTGTTGCGGGTGTAGCGCTTGCTGTCGCGGCCGAAGTCGGTGTACAGGCGCGTGCGCTTGGACAATGCATAGCGATAGCCGATGCCGAACTTCGACGAGGTCGTGGTGTCGCCCACCTTCGCGCGGCTGTAGGCCGCCAGCAGGTTGCCGCCAGCCAGCGGCACGTCCACGCCGATCAGCATGCCGCGCACCTTGAGGTCGGCCGCATTGCGACCGGTGCTGAAACCACCTGACAGGTTGGCCACGCCGAAGTCATAGCTGGCGCCAGCGGTCACGAGGTGATCGTCGGCATCGCCCGGGTTCTCGTAGCTCACACCGGCCCACAGCGGGCCGGCCTTGTACGAACCTGCGATGGCCAGCGGGCGCTTGCTCCTGTCGCCTGCGTTGTCCGAGCCCTTCTCGACACCGTACGACACGCCGAAGTCCAGCCCCGAGGCGGTGTAGCGGTACAGCAGCGAGTCGTTCACGCGGATCTTGCCGGTGCCCAGGATCAGGTTGGAGCGCGACTCGCCCACGGTGTCACCACCGAAGGGGTCGATGTTGTTCTGCACGATGCTGAACGAGGTGGTGTACTGGCGACCCATCGACACCTGGCCGAAGCTGCCCTTCAGGCCGACCAGCGAATAGCCCTTCCAGAACGGGTCCTGGCTGACGCCGGTGTCCGGGTCGAAGCGGTGCTCGAAGCCGAAGATCGCCTGCAGGCCACCGCCGAGGTCTTCGGTGCCGCGCACGCCCAGGCGGCTGCCGCTGGCGTCGGTCATGGTGGTGGTGTCGCTGCCGAGCAGTCGTGCGATGCCGAGGTCGAGCTTGCCGTACAGCGTCACCGATTGCGCCGACGCCGTGGTGCAGCAAGCGCCGAGCACGGCCATCGCGAGGAGCGTCTTTTTCATGCGGGTCATCTCCAGATGTTGAATGGGGCGGCGGGCCCGGACTGGCCCCGCTCGCCGGCCTCCGCGTTGGAAGCTGGCGCCATTCGAACCGCGCTGGCCGGTGGCCACAACGCATCTGGCGTGATCGACAGGAAACCGAAACGGCCAGGGCTGTTCATGACAGCCGAATGAAAATCCTGGCCGTGGCGCGTGGCGTGGATGCCACGCACACACGACCAGATGGGCTGCTCAGTCGTAGTGCTCGACCGGCCCGTGATCGCCCACGCAGGCCAGGTGCGTGACCACGCGGCCGTCGATCAGCGCATGCACCAGGAAGCCGGGTGGCTCGCGCCGGTAGGTGGCCGGTGCGCCGGGCTGCAGGTCCAGCACGATCTGGTGGGCGGTGGACGGCGCCGTCATCGCCAGCGTGCCGCCGAACTGGCAGGTGATCGTGCGATGCAGGTGGCCGCAGATCAGCCGCTGCACCTGCGGGTGCCGCTGGAGCACGGCCGCCAGCTCGGTGCTGCCTTCGTGCACGCCCATCGTGTCCATGTGGCCGATGCCGGTGGCAAACGGCGGGTGGTGCATCGCCACCAGCGTGGGCGCCTGTGGCGCGGCAGCCAGGGTGCTGTCCAGCCAGGCCAGCCGTGCAGCACACAGGCGGCCATGCGATGCGCGCGGCACGACGCTGTCCAGCGCCACCACGCGCAAGGCGCCGGCCTGGCCGCTCCACAGCACGAAGTCGGCCAGGCCCGGCCCGGCGTCGACCATCAGTTCAGGGTGATCGGGAAAGGCCGCACGCAGCGTGGCCGCGTCGTCATGGTTGCCGGGCATCAGCCACACGGGGCAGGTCAGCGGGGCCAGCAGCCGGCGCAGGTGCTGGTATTCGTCGATCGAGCCGCGGTCGACCAGGTCGCCGGTGACGATCACGGCGTCGGGCGCAGGGTTCAACGCGCGCACCGCTGCGACGGCATTCGCCAGCAGCGCCGGCGTGTCGATGCGATCGAGCAGCAGACGGCCGGGCGCAACGATGTGGGGGTCGGAGAGCTGGACGAGCATGGCAGGGCCTGTGAGGTCGGGAAGACCACCATTTGAACCCAGGCGGCCAGCCTGGCGCCAGCGTGCGGGGTGTGACCGGTGTGCGCGATGAACTGCCATGAAGGCGTCACATGCCGCCCCTACGCTGTTCGAACATCATGCCGTTTCATACGAACACCACGGCCGTGCCGGTCGATTCACGTGAACACCAGATCCTCGAGCGGGTGCAGTCCGGCGGGGTGGTCGACATCGGTGAGCTCGCGCGCCAGTTCGGCGTCACGCCGCAGACTGTGCGGCGCGCCGTCAACCGGCTGAGTGAACGCGGGTTGCTGCGGCGCGTGCACGGTGGCGTGACGCTGCCTCCAGGCAGCATCAACCTGCCCTATGAAACCCGGCAGATCCACTGCCTGCACGGCAAGCAGCGCATCGCGCAGGCGGTGGCCCAGCACATCGGAGACGGCGCCTCGGTGTCGATCGGCCTGGGCACCACACCACAGCAGGTCGCGCTGGCACTGCGCGCGCGGCGCGGGCTGCGGGTCGTGACCAACAGCCTGCGTGTCGTGATGGCCCTGGCGCACTGCGATGGCGTCGAACTGGTCGTCGCCGGCGGGCATCTGCGGCCGGCAGACCTCGACGTGGTGGGCGAAGCGGCCGCGCGATGTTTTGCGGGCTTCAAGACCGACTACGCGATCTTCGGCGTAGGCGGCATCGACGAAGACGGCACCCTGCTCGACTTCGATCCGGCCGAGGTGGTGGCGCGCGAGGCGATGCGGCAGAACTGCCGTCAGTCCATGCTCGTGGCCGACAGCAGCAAGTTCGGTCGTGCCGCGATGGCCCGTGGCGGCCGGCTGGACACGGTGGACCATCTGTTCATCGACCACCGACCACCCGAGCCCTATGGCGCGCTGCTGGCGCAGGCGCGTCCGCGCGTGCATGTGGCCGCCGACGCTGGGAGCGGGCCATGAGCGCGGTCGCATTGCACGGCATCGTCAAGCGCTTTGGCGATCATACGGCGGTGCAGGGCATCGACCTGTCCGCCCAGGCCGGCGAGTTCGTCGCGCTGCTCGGGCCCTCGGGTTGCGGCAAGAGCACCACGCTGCGGCTGGTGGCTGCCCTGGACACGCCGGATGCCGGGCGCATCGAGATCGACGGGCGTGACGTCACGCACACCGCACCCGCCGAGCGCGGCGTGGCGATGGTGTTCCAGAACTACGCGCTGTTTCCGCACCTCACGGTGGCCGAGAACATCGTTTTCGGATTGACGGTCAGGCGGGTCGACCCCCGCGAGCGCCAGCGCCGGCTGGAGCGTGCCGCCGAACTGCTGGGGCTGCAGCCCTTGCTTCGGCGCAAACCGGCGCAGCTCTCGGGCGGGCAGCGCCAGCGTGTGGCCCTGGGTCGTGCCATCGTCGCGCAGGCGCGTGTGTGCCTGATGGACGAGCCCCTTTCCAACCTCGATGCCCAGCTCAGGCAGCAGATGCGCAGCGAGATCCGCGAGCTGCAGCAGCGCCTGGGCATGACCATGCTCTACGTCACGCATGACCAGACCGAGGCCCTGACGATGGCCGATCGCGTCGTGCTGATGCGCGACGGTCGCATCGAACAGCAGGGCACACCCCAGGACCTGTACGAGCGACCTGCCAGCGTTTTCGTGGCCAGCTTCATGGGCGCACCCGCCATGAACCTGATCGATCCGCGCGCCCTTGCTGCGCGTGCCGCCGGACTGCCGACCGGTGCCGACGTCCTGGTCGGGCTGCGGCCCGAGCAGGTGCATCTGTGCCCCCCGGGCGACGGGCTGAACGCCACGATCGTGGCGGTCGAATACCTCGGTGCCGAGTGCCTGCTGATCGCGCAGCTCGAGCTGTGCGCGCGCGCACCCGTGCCCGCGCCCGGCACGGCCGCCAGCGGTGCCGGCTCGCCGTTCGAATTCGCCGGCCGCATCGTGCTGCGCCTGCCCGCACACGTCGCACCGCGCCGCGGTGACACCGTGGGTCTCACCTGGCCCGACGGTGCGCTCCATCGGTTCGACCGCCACAGCGGCCTGCGCCTTCCGTCCCCCACCGTCCCCGAACCCGTTGCACAGGAGTCTTTGCGATGAAATCACCGAGTGTCATGTTGCGCCGCGCCCTGGGCGCCGTTGCGGCCACCCTGGCCTGCAGCCTGCCCGCCCTGGCCCAGGACATCAGCTTCTACTATCCGGTGGCCGTCGGCGGCCCGGTCACGAAGATCATCGACGGCCTGGCCGCCGACTTCGAGAAAGAACACCCCGGCATCAAGGTCCGTCCGATCTACTCGGGCAGCTACCAGGACACCATCACCAAGGCCATCACCGCGGCCAAGGGAGGCGATGCGCCACAACTGGCGGTGATGCTGTCGACCGACATGTACACGCTCATCGACGAGGGTCTGATCGTTCCGTTTGACGAACTGGCCCGCACCCCCGAAGACCGCAGCTGGCTGGGCGGCTTCTACCCGGGTTTCATGAAAAACAGCCAGACCGGCGGCAAGACCTGGGGCATTCCGTTCCAGCGCTCGACCATCGTCATGTACTGGAACAAGGCACTGTTCAAGGAGGCCGGCCTCGACCCTGAGCGTGCGCCCGCCACCTGGGCCGAACTGGTGGACCACGCCGGCAAGCTCACCCGGCGCGACGCCGCCGGCAACGTCACGACCTGGGGTGTGCAGGTGCCCTCGTCAGGGTTCCCGTACTGGCTTTTCCAGGCCTTCACCACCCAGAACGGCGTCGAGCTGATGAACGCCGCCGGCACCGAGACCTACTTCGACCGGCCCGCCGTGATCCAGGCGCTGCAGTACTGGGTCGACCTGTCGCGCAAGCACAAGGTGCATCCGCCCGGTGTGGTGGAGTGGGGCACGACGCCCAAGGACTTCTTCGAGCGCAAGGCGGCCATCATCTGGACGACCACCGGCAACCTGACCAACATCCGCAACAACGCGAAGTTCGACTTTGGCGTGGCCATGCTGCCTGCCGGCAAACAGCCGGGCAGCCCCACCGGTGGCGGCAACTTCTATGTGTTCAAGCAGGCCACGCCCGCCCAGCGCGAGGCGGCATTCAAGTTCGTTCGCTGGATGACCACACCGCGCCGTGCCGCCGAGTGGGCCATCGCCACCGGCTACGTCGCCGTCACGCCGGCGGCCTGGGAGACGCCCGAGATGAAGCAGTACGTGGCCGGCTTTGCTGCGCCGATGGTGGCGCGTGACCAGATGAAGCACAGCGTGGCCGAGCTGTCCACCCACGAGAACCAGCGGGTGACCAAGGCGCTCAACGACGGCCTGCAGGCCGCGCTGACCGGCGCCAAGACGCCCGAGCAGGCCATGAAGGATGCGCAACGCGAGGCCGAGCGCATCCTGCGGCCGTATCGCTGAGGCGCCAGCCGCTCGCATGCGCATGATGCGTCGTCCGGACACCGTCACGGCCTGGTTGCTGCTGCTGCCCGCGGCCGCGCTGATGGTGGCGTTCACCCACTATCCGGCGGTGGCCACGTTGTGGCACAGCCTGCACAGTACACCGCGCGCCAGCCGACCCACCCGCTGGGTCGGGCTGGATCACTACCGCGCGCTGGCAGACGACCCGGTGTTCTGGACGTCGCTGGTCAACAACGCCTGGTATGCACTGGGCACCATCGTGCCCTCGATCGTGCTGGCCATGGTGATGGCGCTGTGGGTGAACCAGCGCCTGGCCGGGCGCGCTGCGTTGCGCCTGGCCTACTTCACGCCCACCGTGCTGCCGATGATTGCGGTGGCCAACATCTGGCTGTTCTTCTACACCCCCGACTACGGCCTGCTCGATCAGGTGCGCGCCTGGTTCGGCGGCGGTGCCCACAACTGGCTCGGCTCACGCGAGACGGCGCTGTGGGCCGTGATGGCGGTGGCGGTGTGGAAGGAGGCCGGCTTTTTCATGATCTTCTACCTGGCGGCATTGCAGCAGCAGTCACCCGAGCTGCGCGAGGCCGCAGCACTCGAAGGCTGCAGCCGGATGCAGTTCTTCTGGCGGGTGAGCTTTCCGCTGTTGATGCCCACCACACTGTTCGTGCTGGTCAATGCAGTGATCAATGCCTTTCGCCTGGTCGACCACATCGTCGTGATGACCCGCGGCGGCCCGGACAACGCCAGCTCGCTGCTGCTGTTTCACATCTACGAGACCGGTTTTCGCTATTGGGACAGCGCCTATGCCGCGGCCATGACGGCCGTGCTGCTGCTCATCCTGGCAGTGCTGGCGCTGGTGCAGTTCGGCCTGCTGGGCCGGCGAACGCACTATCAGTGAGCCTTGTTGCAAGGTCCGGCCATGTTCACTGCCCATCGATTCGACACCTGGCTCAACACGCTCGGCGCCTGGCTGCTGGCGCTGCTGTGGCTGCTGCCCCTGCTGTATGCGGTGTGGTCGGCGGTGCATCCGGCCGAGTACGCGGCGCGCTTCGAGTTGCTGGCGCCGTTGACAACCGACAACTTTCGCGCGGCCTGGGCGGCGGCGCCTTTCCCGCGGTACTTCGTGAACACCTTCGTGCTGGTCAGCCTGGTGCTGGCCGGCCAGTTCGTGTTGTGCACGCTGGCGGCCTATGCCTTTGCCCGGCTGAGCTTTCCCGGCCGCGACCTGGCCTTTGCGTTGGTGCTGGTGCAGCTGATGGTGATGCCCGACGTGGTGATCGTCGAGAACTACCGCACGATGCACCAGCTCGGCCTTGTCGACACGGTGGCGGCGATGGCCTTGCCGTACATGGCGTCGGCGTTCGGCATCTTCCTGCTGCGCCAGACCTTCAAGACTGTGCCGCGTGAACTGGAAGAGGCCGCCCGCCTGGAAGGCTGCGGGCACCTGGGTGTGCTGTGGCGTGTGCATGTGCCGTTGGCACGGCCGGTGTACCTGGCCTACGCCCTGGTGTCGGTGAGCCACCACTGGAACAACTTCCTGTGGCCGCTGGTGATGTCCAACTCGGTCGAGACGCGTCCGCTCACCGTCGGGCTGTCGGTGTTTGCCGGCACCGATCAGGGCATCGACTGGGGCGTGATCAATGCCGCAACCCTGCTGTCCAGCGCACCGCTGCTGGTGGCCTTCCTGATCTTCCAGCGGCAGTTCGTGCAGAGCTTCATGCGCGCGGGCATCCGCTGAGCAGCGGGGCATTCCGCGTCTGACTCGCGCTCGATCGGGGCCCGATCAGCGCCCGATCAGCGCCCGACAGCGTCCGCCGGGGTGCCCGCCGTTGGCGTGCGTCCTGCCCACAGGCGCAGCGCCACCGGCACCACCAGCATCAGCAACGCGGCCACCCACAGGCCGATGGCGATGGGGCTGGCCACCAGGATGCCCACGTCGCCGTTGCTGATCGACAGCGCACGCCGCAGGTTCTGCTCCATCATGTCGCCCAGCACAAAACCCAGGATCAGCGGCGCCATCGGCACACCCTGCTTGCGCAGCAGGAAGGCGGCAAAGCCCAGGGCCGTCATCAGCACGAGGTCGAAGGTGGTGGCGTGCACCGCATAGACCCCCACGCTGCTCACCGCGACGATGCCCGGCACCAGCAGCCAGTTCGGCACGTTCAGCACCTTGGTGAACACACCCACCAGCGGGATGTTCAGCACCAGCAGGATCACGTTGGCCAGGAACAGCGAGGCGATCAGCCCCCACACAAGCGCCGGCTGCTGGCTGAACAGCGCCGGGCCGGGCGTGATGTTGTAGAGCGCCAGCGCGCCGACCATCACCGCCGTCGTGCCCGAGCCGGGCACGCCCAGCGTGAGCATCGGCACGAAGGAGCCGGTCGCGGCCGAGTTGTTGGCCGCCTCGGGGGCCGCCACACCGCGGATGTCGCCCTTGCCGAAGGTGCCTTCGGTGTCGGTGAGGCGCTTTTCCATCGTGTAGGTCATGGCACTCGCGATCGTGGCGCCGGCACCCGGCAGCACCCCCACGACAAAGCCCACCACGCTGGAGCGCAGCGTGCCCCAGGCGGTGTAGGTCATCTCCTTGAAGCTGAACAGCATGCGGCCGGTCTGTGTCACCAGGCCGGTCTGGCCGTGGTGGGCCTGCAGCATCAGCAGCAGCTCGCTGATCGAGAACACGCCGATCACCACCACGACAAACTGGATGCCGTCGGACAGGTGGATGTCACCCCCGGTGAAGCGATAGACGCCCGAGTTGGAGTCCAGCCCCACGCACGACATCGACAGGCCGATCAGCGCGGCCAGCCCCGCCTTGACCGGTGCGTCGCCCATCAACCCGGCGATGCAGGCAAAGGCAAAACACATCAGCGCAAAGTACTCGGCCGGCCCGAACGACAAGGCCCAGCTCGCCAGCAGCGGCGCGAACATCACGATGCCCACTGTGGCCACGAGCGAGCCCACGAACGAGCTCCAGGCCGAGATCGACAAGGCCACGCCGCCCAGGCCCTGGCGTGCCATCGGATAGCCGTCCAGCGCGGTCATGATGGCGCCCGCGTCGCCGGGCACGTTGAGCAGGATGGACGAGATGCGCCCGCCGTATTCGCAGCCGATGTAGACGGCCGCCAGCAGGATCAGCGAGGTCTCGGGTGGCAGCTTCATCGCAAACGCCAGCGGCATCAGGATGGCCACGCCGTTGATCGGCCCCAGGCCGGGCAGCAGCCCGACGATGGTCCCGATGAAGGCCCCCGCCGCAGCGATGGCCAGGTTCATCGGGCTCAGCGCGACGCCAAAGCCCTGGATCAGATGGGTCAAGGTGTCCATGTCAGTGACCTCACAGCAACGGCGCCAGCACACCGGCCGGCAGCACCACGTCGAGCAGCTTGTCGAACAGCAGGTACAGCACCACGCCCAGGCCGGCGCCGCCGGCCAGCGAACCCCGCCACGAGCCGCCGAAGGCCCGCCCCACCGGCACCGCCATCAGCGTGGTGGCCAGCGTGAAGCCCAGCCACTGGAACAGCAGCGCATAGGCCAGCACGGCCGCGCCACACAGGGCGGTGGCACGCCAGGGCACCTCGCGCAGGGCCTCGGTACCGGCCGTGGGCCGCAGCACCAGCCACAGGCCCGACAGGCCCAGGCCCGCCGACAGCAGCAACGGGAAGGCGCGCGGGCCGACGGGTTCATACGAGATGGCGGCGGCGTAGTCCTGCGCGGCCCACGCCATGGCGGCGGACGCAGCAACACACACCGCGCCGAGGACGCGGTCACTCATGGGGTTCTCCAGTGGGGCAGACGGGGCCGCAGCGGCCCCGTTGGGTCACTTCGCAGGCACGACGTTCAGGCCGAACTCTTCAGCCAGCTTGCGGTAGCCTGCGACCTGCTTCTTGACATAGGCGTCCAGCGGGGCGCCGGTCAGGGCCATCGGGAACAGGCCCCGCTCATTGCGCAGCTTGTCGTAGGCCGGGGTGGCCAGCAGCTTGTTGAAGGTGTCGACCCACACCTTGTAGTCGGCGTCGCTGACCTTGGGGCCCACGTAGAAGCCGCGCACGATCGGCCATTCGACGTCATAGCCCTGTTCGGCGGCGGTCGGGATGTTCGCCATCTCGCCGCTCAGGCGCTTGTCGTTCATCACGGCCAGGATGCGGATCTTCGCGCCGGCCTTCTGCTGCTGCAGCGCTTCGGCGGCGTCGCCGGTGAACACATGGATGTGGCCGCCCTGCAGTGCGGTCAGCGCCTCGCCGCCGCCCTCGAAGGCCACGTAGCGCATCGTCTTGGGGTTGACACCACCCGCACGGGCGGTGAGTGCGGCCTTCATCCAGTCCTGGCTGCCCACGGTGCCGCCGGCGCCCAGCACGACCTTGGTCGGGTCGGCCTTGATGGCGGCCATCACGTCCTTGAGGGTCTTGTAGGGCGAGCTGTCGGCCACGACCACGGCGCCGTAGTCGGTGCCGATGGCAGCGAGCCAGCGCACGTCGTTTTCGGTGTAGCGGCCGAACTTGCCCTGCGCGAGGTTGAGCAGCGAGCCGCCCGAGAAGGCCACGATGCTGCCGGCGGCGTCAGGCCGCTGGGCCACGACGGTGTTGTAGGCCACCGCACCGATGCCACCAGGCATGTAGGTCACCCGCATCGGGTCGGCGATGAACTTGCCGTCCAGCAGCGCGCTTTGCACCAGCTTGCAGGTCAGGTCGAACCCGCCGCCAGGTTTGGCGGGCGCAATGCATTCGGTCTTGTCCAGCGGATTGGCGCCGGCGCTGAACACCAGCGCGGATACGGCCAGGGCGGCAAGACGGGCGGGCAGCTTCATGGTGGGTGTCTCCTCTTGATGGGTGGAAGGTGTGCACCCTGAGGTGCAACACGACCGACTGTAGAAAGGCGGCACTTTCAGAGCGCTTTCATCCCGCAGCCCAAAAAATGCGGGTTAACCCGGAGGATCCCCCGCCGGCAGGGTCAGCGTGACGGCCAGGCCCCGACCTAGCGGGCCGAGGCCCACGGTCATCTGCCCGCCATGGCGCAGGGCCACCGTGCGCACGATGGCCAGGCCCAGGCCCGAGCCCGGCACCGTGCTGCCGCGCCCGCGAAAGAAGCGTTCGCCGGCATGTGCGAGTTCGTCCGGCGGCAGCCCCGGGCCGTCGTCAACCACGGCGACGTGGACCGTGCCGCCCGGCTCGCCACGCACTTCCAGCGTGACGTGGCTGCCCGCGCCGGCATGCCGGATCGCGTTGTGCACGAGGTTGGACAGCGCCTCACGCAGCAGGTCCGGCTCGCCCGTCATCGGCAGCGCCTGCTCGGGCGCGTCCAGGCCCAGGTCCACGCCCTGGTCGCGGGCGGGAGCCCACCACTGGCGCACCTGGTCTTCGGCCAGCGCCACCACGTCGAACGTCCGCGGCTGTGGCGGCGCGCTGTCAGCCCGGGCCAGCGACAGCATCTGGTTGGTCTGGCGGATGGTCTCGTCGAGCTGGTGGCGGATGTCGGCGAGCACCTGGCGCTGGCTGGCCGGGTCAGCCTCGCGCTGCGCAAAGGCCACCTGCGTGGCCAGCGTGGTCAGCGGCGTGCGCAGCTGATGCGAGGCGTCGTCGATGAAGCGGCGCCGCGCCTCGGTCTGCTCCCGGTTGCGGTCGATGTGGTGGTTGATCGCCTGCACCAGCGGCAGCACCTCGGCCGGCACCCCGGTGGCGTCCATCGGCGTCATGTCCTGCGGGTCGCGGGCATCGACCTCCTGGCGCAGCCGGTCCAGCGGCCGCATGGCCCAGGCAATCGCCAGGGCCAGCAGCCCGGTGGCGGCCACCATCAGCACCACGTCGCGCGCCAGCGACTGCAGCACCAGCGTGCGCCGCAGCTCGTTGCGTGCCTCCAGGGTTTCGGCCACCTGGATCACCACGCGCTGCGGGCCGCTCTGGCCGGCCAGCGGTGGGTTCAGCTCGCGTGCATAGCTGCCCACACGCACCGCATGGCCCACGTATTCGCCCTCGTGGAACTGCGGCTGCCCGGTCGCCAGCAGCAGCGGTGGTGCGGGCAGGTCTGCGCTGCCGATCTCGACCAGGCCGTCTTCGGTGGCCACACGGTAGAACACCTGGCCCTGCGCCGTCAGCTCGAAGAACTCCAGCATGCGGTAGGGCAGCTCCACACCCAGGCCACCGCTGGCCGTGGAGATGCTGGAGTCGATCGACTTGACCGCACCGAGCAGTGAGCGGTCATAGGCCGCGTCGGCCGCCTCGCTGGCCGTGCGCCAGGCCAGCCACAGCTCGCCGGCAAACACCGCGCCCAGCCCGGGCAGCAACAGCACCAGCAGGAAGCGGCGGATGCTCGCCCGCGGCCAGGCCAGCGAGGTCACGGCGCGCATTCCAGCTGGTAGCCCAGGCCGCGCAGCGTGGCAATGCGCACCGGCGAGGCCTCCAGCCGCTTGCGCAGCCGGTGGATCAGCACCTCGATAGCCTCCGGGTTGACGTCCTGCTCGTCGGAAAACACCCGCTCCAGCAGCTCACGCTTGGACAAGGGCTCGCCCGGGTGCTGGATCAGCGCGCGCAGCACCGCATGCTCGCGCGGCGTCAGGGTCAGCACCTCGTGCTGCAGCCGGAACTGCCGGGCGGCGCTGTCATAGCTCAACGGGCCGCAGGCGAACCGCGGGTGATCCTGCCCACGCGAGCGGCGGATCAGCGCGATCAGGCGAGCCTCCAGTTCGGCCACGTCGAACGGCTTGGCCAGAAAGTCGTCCGCCCCGCCGTGCAGGCAGTTCACCCGCTCCATCAGCGAGTCGCGTGCCGTGAGGATCAGCACCGGCAAGCGCTCGTCGGCCTCGCGCAGGTCCGACAGCACGTCATGCCCGCCCAGCCCCGGCAACCCCAGGTCGAGGATCAGCGCGTCGTACTTCGTCGCCTTCAGGCTGCGCCGCACCAGCCGGCCGTCGTTCACCCAGTCGACCTGGAAGTCGTTCTGCCCGAGCGCCTTGACCAGCCAGGTGCCCAGTTCGGTTTCGTCTTCGGCGAGCAGGATGCGCATGGGGGTGGTGGGGTGGGGCGGTGATGGGGTGATCGTACTGAACTGCGGCCTGCGCCGCCCGGTCGATGATGCTGCGCTCGGTACCCGCAGACGTCACAGCCGCACCTTCCAGAAAGAGGGCGACCCAGGCTTCCCAGTCGCCGTCATCGCAGCTGGCCGACAAGCGCCGGTCGTGCTCGCCCTGGTGCTGCTTGAGATAGCCGCTCAGAGACATCCGCCGCTCAGCCTGCAGCCCCCAATGCGCCATCAGCGCGGCGATCAGCAGGCGGCCGGCGCGCCTCGCACAACAGGCGAACGCTGATCGGCAACCCCTGCGGGCCGCGCAACTGCCCCTGGGCGCAGCGGAACGCGCGGACCGACTGGCCCAGCGTGGTCGTGGTGGTGTGGGTGCCGGTGGCCCCGGGCATTGAAAGCGTGCCTTGATGTTTGGGCCTAGATTGAAGAATTCCTTGATTTGTGGCGCCAGCATCAAGGCAATGTTTCACACGGTGCGGCCTCGGCCCCGATCCGGTACCCCGTCGCCAGGCAAACCCGGTGGCACGCGCCCGACGGCGGTGCGATTCTGTCTGCGGGACCGGCGTTGACCGCGAACTGGCGCATGCAGGATGTGAGTGTTCCGAGCGGCGGTGCCTCACCCCACGTGGTGTCGCGGAAACACGAAATGAAAACGCCCAACCGATAGAAGTTGGGCGTTGAATGGTGGTGGAGACGAGGAGGATCGAACTCCCGACCTTCGCATTGCGAACGCGACGCTCTCCCAGCTGAGCTACGTCCCCACGAACAGCAAAAAGTGTAGCCGAATCAGGGCCGGTTGGTCACTTCATGCCGTTACGGCGCGCAAGTTCGACGAACAGGGCGGAATGGTCGTACTCGGCGATGCCGTGTTCGACGGCATCGGCGTACAGGCCGGCGAACAGGCGGGTGATGGGGGCCTGGAAGTCGAGCGACTCGGCGGTTTCGAGCGCGTTGCGCAGGTCCTTGAGCTGCACGCTCATGGCGGCGCGTTTGGCGAAGTCGCGCTCGACCATGCGCTGGCCGTGCACTTCGAGCACGCGGCTTTCGGCAAAGCCGCCGCGGATGGCCTCGCGCACCTGGGTCATGTCGGCGCCGCCCCGGGCGGCCAGCAGCAGGGCTTCGCTGACGGCGCCGATGGTGATGCCCACGATCATCTGGTTGGCCAGCTTGGCGAGCTGCCCGGCGCCGTGCGGGCCCACGTGGGTGGCGCGGCCCAGTGCGGCGAAGATCGGGCGGGCCTGTTCGAAGTCGGCCGCGTCGCCGCCGGCCATGATGGCCAGGGTGCCGGCCTCGGCGCCGACGGTGCCGCCCGAGACCGGGGCGTCGAGGTGGCGCGCGCCGTGCTCGGCCAGCCGGCGGGCGTGGTCGCGGGCCTGGGCCGGCTTGATCGAGCTCATGTCGATCACCAGGGTGCCGGGGCGCAGTACCTGGGCCACCCCCTGGCCGAACAGCACGCTGTCGACGATGTCGCCGTTCTCGAGCATGGTGATGACCACGTCGGCCTCGCGCACCGCCTGGGCAGCGGTGTGGGCCACGCGGGCGCCGTGGGCGGCCAGGCGCAGGGCCTTTTCCTGGGTGCGGTTCCAGGCGGTGACGGCAAAGCCGGCCTCGCGCAGGCGCTGGCCCATGGGCAGGCCCATCAGGCCGATGCCGAGCAGGGTGATGTGCATGGTGGTGGTGCTCCTGTGTTCGCCGGATTCAGGCGCCGTGCAAGAACCGGCGAGGCAGTATAGAAACACGACTGGCCCGGTGCGGCAACTGCCGGGGCCCTCAACCCCTTCCTGGAGCATGTGCATGGCACGCCTTCCCGATCCGGCCTGGCTGGACAGTCAATACAACAACCGCGCCCGCATTCCCGAGCATCCGCAAATCTTCGAGCGCTGGGCCGCCGCGTCGGTGGCCGCACGCACGCAGCGCGCCTGCCAGCTCGACGTGCCCTATGGCGACGGCCCGAACGAGACGCTCGACATCTTTGCTGCGCCGCAGCACAACGCGCCGGTGCTGGTGTTCATCCACGGCGGCTGGTGGCGCGCGCTCGACAAGGCCGACCATTCCTTCGTGGCGCCGGCTTTTGTCGACGAGGGCGTGACGGTGGTGGTGCCGAACTATGCGCTGTGCCCCAGCGTCACGATCGAGCAGATCACGATGCAGATGGTCCGTGCGGTGGCCTGGGTCGCGCGACACATTGCCGAGCACGGCGGCGACCCGTCGCGCATCGTGGTGGCGGGGCACTCGGCCGGTGGCCACCTCGCGGCGATGCTGGCCTGCTGCCACTGGCCCGTCGTCGGGGCCGACCTGCCCGCGCATGTGGTGAAGGCGGCGCTGTCGATCTCGGGCCTGTTCGACCTGGCGCCGGTGAGCCGCACGCCCTTTCTGAAAGACGACCTGCGCCTGACGCCGGCGGCGGTGCGCAAGCTCAGCCCGGCGTACTTTCCGGCGCCGGACGTGCCGGTGCTGGCCACGGTGGGCGCCCAGGAAAGCGAAGAGTTCCTGCGGCAGAACGCGCTGTTGCGCCAGGTCTGGGGCGAGCGGGCGGTGCCGGTGTGCGAGGCCATCGAAGGCACGCACCACCTCAATGTGGTCGATTCGCTGGCGCAGCCCGACGGGCGCCTGCATGAGCTGGCCCTGGGCCTGCTGCGCGCCGCCTGATCAGGGATTGCCCGTGCTATGCGCCGCATAGCGCTCGGCTATTGGACAAGCCGCAGTCACAGGTTTAGCGTAGGCCTGCGCCGTCTCGACGCGGCGCGCCACCCATGACCCACGACAGGAGATGAACATGCAACTGAAAGGCTCGAAGACAGAGCAGAACCTGAAGGATGCGTTCGCTGGCGAGTCTCAGGCCAATCGCCGCTATCTGTATTTCGCGAACAAGGCGGACGTGGAAGGCCAGAACGACGTCGCCGCCTTGTTCCGCTCGACGGCCGAGGGCGAGACCGGCCATGCCCACGGGCACCTGGAGTTCCTGGAGGCGGTGGGCGATCCGGCCACCGGCCTGCCGATCGGGGCCACGCGCGACAACCTCAAGGCCGCTGTGGCCGGCGAGACCCACGAGTACACCGACATGTACCCCGGCATGGCCAAGACGGCACGCGACGAGGGGTTCGACGAAGTGGCGGACTGGTTCGAGACCCTGGCCAAGGCCGAGCGCTCGCATGCCAACCGCTACCAGAAGGCGCTGGACCAACTGGTCGACTGAGCCGACGCCGCAAGAAGTGTCGTACCGTGGGCCTCGCGGCCCATGCGGGGCGAGTTGCGTGGACGTGGCTCGCCCTGCTGTCTTGTTTCATCCTGCCAGCCAAGAATCGGCCTCCGTGAGGGCCGCAGCCACAGGAGACGAGCACCATGAGCGGACCCAGGGAAGGCAATCTGGAGGCCCCCACCCGGCATGCGGTGGACTGGAAGAATCCCGAGTTCTACAACGAGGAAGCCTGCCTCAAGGAGGTGGAGCGCATCTTCGACATCTGTCACGGCTGCCGGCGCTGCGTCAGCCTGTGCCATTCGTTCCCGACCCTGTTCGACCTGATCGACGAGGGCCCGACGGGTGAGCTGGACGGCGTGGATCGCAAGGACTACTGGAAGGTGATCGACCAGTGCTACCTGTGCGACCTGTGCTACATGACCAAATGCCCCTACGTGCCGCCGCACGAGTGGAACCTGGACTTTCCGCACACCATGCTGCGGGCCAAGGCGATCAAGTTCAAGAAGGGTGAGGTGGGGGCCGGCGACCGGTTCCTGGCGTCCACCGACGTACACGGGCAGTTCGCCGGCATTCCGATCGTGGTGCAGGCGGTGAACGCGATCAACCGCACCGCACCGGCCCGCTCGATGATGGAATCCACCCTGGGCGTGCACAAGCAGGCCTGGATGCCGTCGCTGGCCACCCGGCGCTTCCGCTGGAGTGCCAAGCCGGGGCCTGATTCCGCCCCGCGTGACGGCCAGCGCACGCCCGGCAAGGTCGCGATCTTCTCGACCTGCTATGTGAACTACAACGAACCTGGCATCGGGCACGACCTGCTCAAGGTGCTGGCGCACAACGACATTCCCTACGTGCTGGTCGAGAAGGAGAAGTGCTGCGGCATGCCCCGCTTCGAGCTGGGCGACCTGGCCTCGGTCGAGAAGAGCAAGAACGCCAACATCCCGGTGCTGGCGCGGTATGCCAAGGACGGTTTTGCCATCCTGAGCGCGGTGCCGTCGTGCACGCTGATGTTCAAGCAGGAGCTTCCGCTGATGTTCCCGGACGAGCCTGACGTCAAGCTCGTGCAGGATGCCATGTGGGACCCGTTCGAGTACCTCGTGGCCCGCCACAAGGACGGCCTGCTCAAGACAGACTTCAAACGTGACCTCGGCCGCGTCAGCTATCACATCCCCTGTCACGGCCGGGTGCAGAACATCGGCCGCAAGACCGAAGAGATGTTCAAGCTGATCGGCACGCAGGTGACGGTGAAGCTCAACACGGTGGAGCGCTGCTCCGGCCACGCCGGCACCTATGGTGTGAAGAAGCCCTACCACGAGATTGCGATGAAGATCGGCAAGCCGGTCTTCAAGGCGATGGGCAAGACCGACGAGCAGGGCCAGGGCCCCGACGTGATCAGCTCCGACTGCGCGCTGGCCGGTCACCACATCGCCCAGGGCATGGCCAACAACCAGTTGCCGGTGCCCGAGCTGTCGCACCCGCTGAGCCTCGTGCGGCGTGCCTACGGACTCGAATGACCCTTCCCCATCCCCCCGATGACGCAGGAGCCCCTCATGACCGCCACCGCCAAGATCACGCGCGACAGCCTGCTGACGCTGGAGGCCTATGCCCGCGCGCGCAAGGAGATGAAACCCCGGGTGATCGCCCACCGACGGCTGCGGTCGGTGGCGCTGGGTGATCACATGACCTTGCAGTTCGAGGACGAAACCACCATCCGCTACCAGATCCAGGAAATGCTGCGGGTGGAGAAGATCTTCGAGGAAGAGGGCATCCAGGGCGAGCTGGACGCGTACCTGCCGCTGGTGCCGGACGGCAGCAACTGGAAGGCCACGATGCTGCTCGAATACCCCGATGTGGACCAGCGCCGGCTGGCCCTGGGCCGGCTGATCGGCGTGGAAGACCGGGTCTATGTGCAGGTCAGCGACCATGCCCGTGTCTATGCGATCGCCGATGAAGACCTGGACCGCGAGCGGGCCGACAAGACCTCGTCGGTGCATTTCGTGCGTTTCGAGTTCACGCCGGCCATGCGCACGGCGATCCTGCAGGGAGCCAGCGTGCGCATCGGCGTGGATCATCCCCACTACACGGCGGAGCAGACCATCGCGCCGGAGACGCGCGACGCGCTCGCCCAGGACCTGCGCTGAACGCCTGAGAGCCTCAGCGCCCGAGCGCCTGAGCGCCTGAACGTGATACCGTGTCCCTGCTTCGGGGGACACGCGATGGCCGGGCCGCGCCGCACGGCTTGTCGTCGCTTGTTTGGGCGATCGCCTGAAGTGCCCCCGCTCTCTAGCATTCCACCCTGTCGAAAGTTCGATTCGAGGGTGAGCGATGAGTGGCAGCAGCAGTATCGGTGGCAGGCAGGGCGACGACGGCGCAGGTGCGCGCCGCGCATCCCGTCTGAAGCAGTGGATCAAGTGGGGGGTGGTGGCCACCGGCAGCGCGGCAGTGCTCGGGGCGTCGGCCCTGGCGCTGGGCAGTGTCGTGGGCGACCAGAAAGCGCAACGTCAGGTTCGTGTTGCCGTGGACCCCTTGCCGTACGTCAATGACGTGGCCGCTGTGGAGCGCGGGCGGTATCTGTACATGTCGCGCGGCTGCACCGACTGCCACGGGGCCACGGGCGCCGGGCGCGAGTTCATCAACGACGGCAAGGGCCTGCGGGTTGCCGGCCCCAACATCACCACCGGCCCGGGGGGTGTGGTGGCGGACTATCGGCCGGTGGACTGGGTGCGCATCATCCGCCACGGCGTCAAGCCGGATGGCCGTCCGGCCCTCATCATGCCCAGCGAGGACTACAACCGCTTCACCGATGTCGACCTGCAGGCGCTGGTGGCCTATCTGCGCCAGATGCCGCCAGTGGCCGGCGGTGCCGCAGTGGTGGAGCTGCCCTCACCGGTGAAGGCGGCGTATGCCGCCGGGCTGCTGAAGGACGCCGCCGAGAAGATCGACCATGCCCTGCCGCCGGCCCGGCCGGTGCCCGAGGGGGTGACGCTGGAGCATGGCGCCTATGTGGCGAACATGTGCATCGGCTGCCATGGTGCGTCGCTCGCGGGCGGGCGCATTCCGGGCGCCCCGCCGGACTGGCCGGCTGCCGCCAACCTGACGGGTACGCCTGACGGTGCGATGGCCAGCTACCGCTCGGCCCAGGCCTTTGCCGAGATGATGCGCACCGGGCGCCGCCCCGATGGCAGCAGCGTGAGCCCGGTGATGCCCTTCGGTTCGCTCAAGGAACTGAGCGACGTCGACATGCAGGCCCTGCACCTCTACCTGGGCAGCCTGCCCGCCGTGGCCACCCCCTGAGGCGGCGCGCCACCCTGCCTGCACGACCGCGATCGGTTTTGACGAAGCTCAAGGCGGCCCCGCCCGGGCCGTCCGACAGTCGATGTCATGGCAAGGCAGGAGCGTGCAATGAAAACCGTCGGTGACCGGATCGAGGCATTTCGGGTGGTGGGCGTGAAGCCGGGCTTCAACCACCCTGACGAGGCGGGCAAGACCGCCTTCGAGACACTGACCGAGGCATCCTTCCCCGGCAAGTGGAAGGTCCTGTACTTCTATCCGAAGGACTTCACCTCGGTGTGCTCCAGCGAGGTGGTCGAATTCAACCGCCTGGCCAAGCAGTTCGAGGACCGCGATGCCGTGCTGCTCGGTGGCTCCACCGACAACGAGCTGTGCAAGCTGGCCTGGCGGCGCGACGCCGCTGCGCTCGATCGGCTCGGCCATTGGTCGTTTGCCGACACGGCCGGCTCCCTGGTCGATCAGCTCGGTGTGCGCGACCCGGTCAGCGGCGTCGCCCGGCGGGCCACCTTCATCGTCGACCCGGACAATGTGATCCAGCATGTGTCGGTCAACAACGGCCGCGTCGGGCGTTCGCCTCAGGAGGTGTTGCGCCTGCTGGATGCCATCATCACGGACGAGTTGTGTCCGGCCGAGCGGGCGCTGGGCGGCTCCACGCTGTGAGGCCGGCCTGACCCCGGGGGTGGTCCCACAGCCACCCCGGCCAGTCGCACAGGGCCTGCCACTCCGGTCCGGGCCGGGCCTGCAGCCTGAGCGTGTCACCGCCGGCCGGGTGGGGCAGTTCGAGCCATTGTGCGTGCAGCCACAGCCGGGCCAGCCCCAGGCGGGCGGCCCACCAGCGGTTGTGCGGCCCCTTGCCGTAGGTGGCGTCGCCGATCAGCGGATGGCTGATGTGCTTGAGATGGCGCCGCAGCTGGTGCTGGCGGCCGGTGTGCGGCGAGAGCTGCAGCAGCGCATAGCGCGAGGTGGGATGGGGCCCGAGTTCACTGGCGACCTCGAGGCGGGCCAGCCGCTGCCAGTCGGTCACGGCGGGCTGGGGGGCCTCGCTCACGCCGCGGTCGGTGCGCGGCCGGTCTTCGTCGATCCGGCTCAGCGCATGGTCGACCTGACCCTCGCTGGCCGGCCAGCCGCGCGTTAAGCCGAGATAGACCTTGGTCACCCGGTGGTGGGCGAAGGTGTCGGTCAGGGTGTGGGCGGTGGTGCGGTCCAGGGCCATCACGAGCACACCCGAGGTGCCGCGGTCGAGGCGATGCACCGGGTAGACATGCCGCCCGAGCTGGTCGCGCAGGGTCTGCAGCACATAGCGCTCCTGCGGCTCGGCGATCGCGCTGCGGTGCACCATCATGCCGGCCGGCTTGTCGACGGCCACCAGGTGGTCGTCCAGGTGCAGCACGGTCAGGGGCGCGTGGTCCGCCTGCGGCGGTGCGACAGGGTGGGCGAGGGGCTGCAGTTCCATGGTGGGTGACATTGTGAGCGCCCCCAGGGCCGGCCTGCGCCCGGCCCGCCCCCCGAGGGGGTCAAGG
>CAMLSD010000040.1 GCA_946482595.1 uncultured Comamonadaceae bacterium | reverse complement strand
GCGAAAGCAAGCACGCCGACATCGGCATCAGCCTGCCCGGCACCGGCGAGGCGCCTGCCGCGCCCGTTTTCATCGACGGTGCCAAGGCCCTGACCCTGCGCGGTGAGGGCATCGCCCGCGACTTCCAGCGGGTCGTCGAAGACTACGTCGAGCGCCGTTTCGGCCAGGCGGCAGGCGCTGACACGTCGACGGCCGACGCCCGACATTGACGCTCCTTCAAGCCGCGTCGCCGCATGGCGACGGCGCGGCGCAGTGACTCCCGGGCCGCAGCCCTCCCTGCGGCCGCGCATCGAACCCCAACAGGTCAACCGCACATGGCTGAACAACTCAAGGCCGTCAAAGGCATGAACGACATCCTGCCGCCGGATTCGGCGCGCTGGGAATGGCTCGAGGACAAGGTCCGCAGGCTCATGCACCGCTATGGCTATGCCAACCTGCGCACGCCCATCGTGGAACCCACCGCGCTCTTCGTGCGCGGCCTGGGTGAAGTCACCGACATCGTCGAGAAGGAGATGTACTCCTTCGAAGACAGCATGAACGGCGATCGCCTGACGCTGCGTCCGGAAAACACCGCCGGTGTCGTGCGGGCGGTGGCCGAGCATTCGATGCTCTATGACGGCGGCAAGCGCATCTACTACATGGGGCCGATGTTCCGGCACGAGAAGCCCCAGCGTGGACGCTATCGGCAGTTTCACCAGATCGGTGCCGAAGCCCTGGGGTTTGCCGGCCCGGACGTCGATGCCGAACTGATCCTGATGTGTCGCAGCCTGTGGCGTGACCTCGGGCTCACCGATGTGCGACTCGAGCTCAACAGCCTGGGCCAGCCCGACGAGCGACGGGCGCACCGTGCGGCACTGGTGGCTTACCTCGAGGCGCACAAGGACCAGCTCGATGCCGAGGCGCAACGTCGCATGCACACCAATCCGCTGCGGATCCTGGACACCAAGAACCCGGCCATGCAGGCGCTGGTCGAGGGCGCGCCGCGCCTGATGGACCACCTCGGCGCCGAGTCTCGGGCGCACTTCGACGCCGTGCGGGCCGTGCTGGAGTCCAACGGCATCGAGTACCGCATCAATCCCCGCCTGGTGCGTGGCATGGACTACTACAACCTGACGGTGTTCGAGTGGGTCACCGACCGGCTGGGCTCCCAGGGCACGGTGTGCGGCGGGGGTCGCTACGACTACCTGATCGAGCAGATCGGCGGCAAGGCGGCGCCGGCGGTGGGCTGGGCCCTGGGCGTCGAGCGTGTGCTCGAACTGCTCAGGGAACTGGGCGTGCAGTCGCCCTCGGCGCCGGCCGATGCCTACGCCATCGTGCCCGACGCCGCCGCGCTGCCGCGTGTCATGCCAGTGCTGGAAGCGCTGCGAGAGCAGGGCGTGTCGGTGCTGATGCATGCGGCAGGCAAGGACGGCGTGGGCAGCATGAAGTCGCAATTCAAGCGGGCGGACGCCAGCGGCGCACGCTATGCACTGATCTTCGGCCCCGATGAACTGGCTCGGGGCGAGGTGGCTGTCAAGCCGCTGCGCGATGCCGGCGCAGGTCAGGTGAACCGGTCGATCGACACCGTCGCGCCGTGGGCTTGCGAGCTCCTTGCGGCCGGCAACGCATAATCCAGCCTTTGGTTGAGCCCCGGCTCCCACCCTCCAGCATCTGACCTATGGCCACCCATCTCGATCTCGAAGAACAAGAACAGCTTGAGCAGCTTCGCCACTTCTGGAAGCAATACGGCAACCTGATCACCTGGACGCTGATCCTGTCGCTTGGCGCGTTTGCCGCGTGGAACGGCTGGCGCTACTGGCAGCGTGACCAGGCCGGCAAGGCGGCGGTGCTGTTCGAGGAGGTCGACAAGGCGGCGCAGGCTGGCGACGTCGACCAGGTCCAGCGCGCGTTCGACGACCTGCGGCAACGGCACGCCCGCACGGCCTTTGCCGACCAGGCCGGTCTGCTGGCCGCCCGAACCCTGGCCGACAAGGGCAAGACCGATGAGGCTCGTGCCGTGCTCAGCTGGGTCAGCGAAAGCGGCACCCAGGACGAGTACCGTGCCATTGCCCGCCTGCGGCTGGCGGCGATGCTGCTGGAGCAGAAGGCGCACGATGAGGCGCTGAAGCTGCTGGCTTCCGGCATTCCGCCCGAGTTCGAGGCCTTGGCCGCCGATCGCCGCGGCGACATCTACCAGGCTCAGGGCAAGCCTGACGCGGCACTGGCCGAGTATCAGAAGGCTTACAAGGCCATGCCGGCGAGCCTGGATTACCGCCGGCTCGTCGAGGCCAAGCTCACCGCGCTCGGCGCCGCGCCGGCGCCGGAAACCGCCCCGGCTGCCGCAGCCGCGTCGGGAGCCGGCCAATGAGGGGCCGCGCAAACGGACTGCCGCGCCTGCCGGGTGTGATGCGGCTCAGGCTCGTCGCCTCGGCCGGCGTGCTGGCCCTGCTGGCGGCGTGCTCCGGCACGGCCGAGCGGCCCAAGCCCACGCCGCTGGTGAACCCGGCGCCTGCCGCGGTGCGTGCCGAGCTGGTCTGGAACCAGCGGGTGGGTGCCGTGGCCGTGCCAGTGCGGCTGGCCGTGACACCTCAGGCGCTGGTCGTGGCGTCCGGCGACGGCGCGATCGCCGCGCTGGACCCATCCAGCGGGCGTGAACTATGGCGCGCTGCGGTCGGGGCCGAGCTGGCTGCCGGTGTCGGCAGCGACGGACGCTGGGCCGCTGTGGTCACCCGACCGGGCGATCTGGTGGTGGTCGAGGCCGGGCAGGTACGCTGGCGCCAGCGCTTGCCGGCGCGCACGCTGACGCCGCCGCTGGTGGCTGGCGAGCGCGTGTTCGTGGTTGCCGTCGATCGTTCGGTGCATGCCTATGACGCCGAGACCGGCCACAAGCTGTGGAGCGTGCAGCGCCCCGGCGACCCCCTGACGCTGTCGCAGCCTGGCGTGCTGCTGGCCGTGCGCGATACGCTGGTGGTCGGGCAGGGCCCCCGCGTCAGCGGCCTGGATCCCCTGCGAGGCAACGTGCGGTGGGAAGTCCCGGTGGCTGCCCCGCGCGGGACCAACGAAGTCGAGCGTCTGGCCGATCTGGTCGGACCGGCCGCGCGCGATGGCGACACGGTCTGTGTGCGTGCCTTCCAGTCGGCGGTGGCCTGCGTCGATACCGAACGCGGTGCGCTGGCGTGGACCCGCGCATCCAGCGGTGCACAGGGCCTGGCCATCGACGCAGCCCGTGTCTACGGTGTGGACAGCACCGACCGCATCACCGCCTACCGGCGCGCCAGCGGCGAGGCCGCCTGGACGGCCGAGCAGTTCCGTTTTCGAGGCCTGACCGCACCCGTCGTGGTGGGCAACGTGATGGCTGCGGGCGATGCCGAGGGCTATGTCCACCTGCTGGCTCGGGACACCGGGCAGCCGGTCGGCCGTCTGGCCACCGACGGCAGTGCCGTGGTGGCGCCTCCGGTCGTGGCCGGCGGCCTGCTGGTGGTGATGACTCGCAACGGTGGCGTCCACGCCTTCCGGTTGCCTTGAAAGGCACAGAGGCACACTCAGCATGAAACCCGTCATCGCCCTGGTCGGCCGACCCAACGTCGGCAAGTCGACCCTGTTCAACCGTCTGACGAAGTCGCGCGATGCCATCGTGGCCGACTTCGCCGGACTCACGCGCGATCGCCACTACGGTGACGGACGCCTCGCCGATCGCGAGTACATCGTGATCGACACCGGGGGCTTCGAGCCCGATTCCTCGTCCGGCATCGTCCAGGAGATGGCCAAGCAGACCCGGCAGGCCGTGGCCGAGGCCGACGCCGTCGTGTTTGTGGTCGACGTGCGCGCCGGACTGTCGGCCCAGGATCACGACATTGCCCGCTACCTGCGCACGGCCAACAAGAAGGTGATCCTGGCAGCCAACAAGGCCGAAGGCATGAAGGAGGGGCCGCAACTGGCCGAGTTCTACGAACTCGGCATGGGCGAGCCTGTCCCGGTGTCGGCCGCACACGGTCAGGGCATCCGCAGCCTGATCGAGATGGCGCTCGAAGACTTCGACTACGGCGACGAAGACACCGCCGAAGACGACGAGGACACCCCTCGCACCATCAAGCTGGCCGTCGCCGGGCGGCCCAATGTGGGCAAGTCGACCCTCATCAACACCTGGCTGGGCGAAGAGCGCCTGGTGGCTTTCGACATGCCCGGCACCACACGCGATGCGATCAGCGTGCCGTTCGAGCGCAACGGCCAGCGCTTCCAGCTGATCGACACCGCCGGCCTGCGACGCAAGGGTAGGGTGTTCGAGGCGATCGAAAAGTTCTCGGTGGTCAAGACCCTGCAGGCGATCGCCGAGGCCAATGTGGTCGTGCTGCTGCTTGACGCCACCCAGGGCGTCAGCGACCAGGACGCCCACATCGCAGGTTACATCCTCGACAGCGGCCGTGCGGTCGTGCTGGCGATCAACAAGTGGGATGCCGTCGACGCCTACCAGCGCGAAATGCTCGCAAGATCGATCGAGCAGCGTCTTGCGTTCCTGAAGTTTGCCCCGATCTTGCATATATCGGCACTCAAGCGGCAGGGACTGGGCCCACTATGGCAAGCCATCGCAGACGCACACGCCTCGGCCTTCAAGAAGATGCCGACGCCGGTGCTCACCCGCCTGCTGCTCGAGGCGGTGCAACACCAGGCGCCCAAGCGGGCCGGCATGTTCCGGCCCAAACCGCGCTACGCCCACCAGGGCGGCATGAACCCACCGGTGATCGTGGTTCACGGCAATTCGCTGGAGCACATCACCGACGCCTACAAGCGTTTCCTGGAGGGTCGCTTCCGGGCGCATTTCAAGCTGGTGGGCACCCCGCTGCGGGTCGAGATGCGCTCGTCCCGCAACCCCTTCTCAGACAAGGATTCCTGACTATTCCGCAGACGCCCATCGGCGCTGTGTTAACGTGCAGGTTCCAAAAAAACTCAACACGGAGAATATCGTGAGCAATAAAGGGCAACTCTTGCAAGATCCCTTCTTGAACCTGCTGCGCAAAGAGCACGTGCCGGTGTCCATCTACCTGGTCAACGGCATCAAGTTGCAGGGCCATATTGAGTCTTTTGATCAGTATGTCGTGCTGCTGCGCAATACCGTCACCCAGATGGTCTACAAGCATGCCATCTCCACGGTGGTCCCTGGCCGGGCGGTGAACTTCCACGCCGGCGAGTCGACCGACTCCAACTGACCGCACCGGGGCCTGTACCACAGGCTCTGGTCATGAATTTCCCAAGCGATCGCCACTTTGAGTTCACCTGCTGCGGATCCCGTCACGCGCACCATTCTCGTGGGCGTCGATCTCGGCCCCGGGTCGCCGTTCGATCCGACGCTCGATGAACTCGCCCTGCTGGCCGAGTCGGCCGGAGACATCCCGGTTGCCCGTCTGATCGCCCGGCGCAAGGCGCCGGACGCCGCTTTTTTTGTCGGTTCAGGCAAGGCCGATGAAATCAAGGCCCTGGTGGCTGAGCATGGCGCAGCGTGCGTATTGTTCGACCAGGCTTTGTCTCCCGCACAACAGCGCAATCTGGAGCAGCACCTGGGCGTTCCTGTGGCCGACCGCACCATGCTGATCCTCGAGATCTTCGGCCGGCGCGCCCAGAGCCACGAGGGCAAGCTCCAGGTCGAACTGGCCCACCTGCAGTACCTGTCGACCCGGCTCGTGCGCCGCTGGACCCACCTCGAACGTCAACGCGGCGGGGTGGGGCATCGGGGCGGTCCGGGCGAAACCCAGATCGAACTCGATCGCCGCATGATCGGCCAGCGCATCAAGTCCCTGAAGCAGCAGCTCGAGAAGGTCAAGCGGCAGCGCGGCACGCAGCGCAAGTCGCGCGAGCGCAGTGGCACCTTCCGGGTGTCGCTGGTGGGTTACACCAACGCGGGAAAGTCGACGCTGTTCAACGCCCTGGTCAAGGCACGCGCCTACGCCGCCGACCAGTTGTTCGCCACGCTCGATACCACCACCCGGCAGCTCTACCTGGCGCAGGCGCGCACGACGGTGTCACTGTCCGACACCGTCGGGTTCATCCGCGATCTGCCTCACACCCTGGTCGAGGCCTTTCAGGCCACGCTCCAGGAAGCCGCCGAGGCGGACCTGCTGCTGCATGTGGTCGACGCGTCCAGCGCGACCTGGCCGGAGCAGGTCAGTGAAGTGCAGCGTGTGCTGCACGAGATCGGCGCCGGCGACATTCCTCAACTGGTGGTGTTCAACAAGATCGACTGCCTGGAACCGAATCAACGCCCGCGCACTCGCACCGACATGTTCGAAGTGGAGCCGCAGCGCAGCGTGCCGCGCATCTACGTCAGTGCGATGCGCGGTGAAGGCCTGGACGACCTTCGCCAAGCCATTGCCCAGGCGGCCAGCCCGAACGAGCCGGCGACGGCAGCCGGCGCCGCACCCCTCGACACCGCGGCACTGCCTTCGGCGGCCGTGCCCAACGAACCGACCTCCTTCGCAATTACCGCCCAAGCATGAATACGACCAATTCTCATGGCCTGAGCTCCACGACCGGCACCGGATTTCCGGGGCGGCTCTCGGCTGTGGCGATGGCCCTGGCCAAGGCATTGAAGGCGTCGGCGACGCAGCGCCTGCGCGGCTTGTTCAACCTCAACGACCCGCGCTGGGGCCGCCAGCTCGACCAGCAACCGAACGAACCGACCCGTAACCAGGGTTCTGGCGGCGGCGGCCGCAATGACGGCCCGCCCGACCTGGATGAACTGTGGCGTGACTTCAACCGCAAGCTCAGCGGTCTGTTCGGCGGCCGCCAGGGTGGCCCGCAGCGCAACGGTTCGGGCAATGGCGGTGACGGGGGGGGCTCGTTCCAGCCCGACATGAAAGGTGCCGGCATCGGCGCCGGCCTGATCGTCGGTGTTGTGGCGCTGATCTGGCTGGGCAGCGGCTTTTTCATCGTCCAGGAAGGCCAGCAGGCCGTCGTGATGTCGTTCGGCAAGTTCAGCCACACGACCGATGCCGGCTTCAAGTGGCGCATGCCATATCCGTTCCAGTCGCATGAGGTCGTGTCGGTCACCCAATTGCGTTCGGTCGACGTCGGCAGCATGTCGGTGGTCCAGGCCACCGGTCTGCGCGATTCGTCGATGCTCACGCAGGACGAGAACATCGTCGACATCCGCTTCACGGTGCAGTACCGCCTCAAGGACGTGAAGGACTATCTGTTCGAGAACCGCCGTCCGGACGACGCCGTGATCCAGGCCGCCGAGTCGGCCGTGCGCGAGATCGTCGGGCGCAGCAACATGGACGCTGTGCTGTACGAGCAGCGCGACGCCGTGGCCGCCGACCTCGTCAAGTCCATCCAGACCCAGCTCGACCGGCTCAAGGCGGGCATCCTCATCTCCAACGTCAACCTGCAGAGCGTGCAGGCACCCGAGCAGGTGCAGGCCGCCTTCGACGATGCGCTGAAGGCCAATGCCGACCGGGAGCGCCTCAAGAATGAAGGCCAGGCCTATGCCAACGACGTGATCCCGAAGGCCCAGGGTACCGCCTCGCGCCTGCGAGAGGAGGCTGAAGGCTATCGCGCCCGCGTGATCGCGCAGGCCGAAGGTGATGCCGACCGCTTCCGCAGCGTGCTGGCCGAGTACGAGAAGGCGCCGGCTGTCACCCGCGACCGCCTGTACCTGGAGGCGATGCAGCAGGTGTACTCGAACGTGAGCAAGGTCATGATCGACACCCGCAACAACAGCAACCTGCTGTACCTGCCGCTCGAAAAGCTGCTGCAGGGCTCCGGGGCCACGACCTACTCGAATGCCCCGGCCGGCAACCCCGTCCCGAGCGAACCGGCGGGCACCGCTCCGATGACCAACGACACGCGTTCGCGTGATGGCCAGCGCAGCCGAGAGCGCGAGAGCCGCTGAGCCCACGGTCAGAAGAACAGGAAGAAGCACTCATGAATCGCATCGGTCTGATCATTTCGTCGCTGCTGCTGGTGGTTGTCATCGCCGGGTCGACACTGTTTGTCGTCGATCAGCGGCAGTTCGCCGTCGTCTACGCGCTGGGTGAAATCCGCGAGGTTGTCACCGAGCCGGGGTTGAAGTTCAAGTTGCCGCCGCCGCTGCAGAACGTGGTCTACCTCGACAAGCGCACCCAGTCGCTCGACAGCCTCGAAACCCGCCCGATCTTCACCGCTGAAAAGCAGAGCCTGGTCATCGACTGGCTGGTCAAGTGGCGCATCACCGACCCGCGCCAGTTCATCCGCAACAACAACGGTGTCGACGTGCGCAATGCCGAGCTGCGCCTCGCCCCGATCGTGCAGGCGGCCTTCAACGAGGAAGTGACCAAGCGCACCGTGCGGGCCGTGCTGGCCACCGACCGCGAAGGTGTGATGCTGGCGGTGCAGAAACGCCTGGCGGACGACGCCAAGAGCTTCGGCATCGACGTGGTCGACGTGCGGATCAAGCGCGTGGACTTCTCCGCGAGCATCACTGATGCGGTGTACCGGCGCATGGAGTCCGAGCGTCGCCGCGTGGCCAATGAGCGCCGCTCGACCGGTGCCGCTGAAGGCGAGACCATCCGTGCCGACGCCGACAAGCAGCGTGACGTGATCGTCGCCGAGGCCTACCGCGACGCCCAGAAGGTCAAGGGTGAGGGCGATGCCAAGGCGTCGGCGCTGTATGCGGCCGCGTTTGGTCGTGACCCCCAGTTCGCCCAGTTCTATCGCAGCCTCGAGGCCTACCGCCAGAGCTTCCGCTCGAGGTCTGACGTGATGGTGATCGACTCCGAGTCGGAGTTCTTCAGGGCGCTGCGCGGCAGCGGATCGACCACCCCGCGCCGCTGATCGGGCCGCACGTGTCCGACGCCTGGTGGCTGGCCCTTGCGCTGGTGATGGTGCTCGAGGGCCTGCTGCCTTTTCTGAGCCCGCGCACCTGGCGACGGGTGTTCGAGCAGGCCCTGAGACTCAACGACGGGCAGATCCGCTTCATCGGGCTGGTGAGCCTGCTGTGCGGACTCGCGTTGTGGTGGACGCTGACCGGCTGAGCGGGACGGTCACCGCCGCGACCGGACCTTGACGGCTCCTGGCTGCGGCTCGGCCCGAGCCGCCGCCGGGCCGGTACAATCGCGTTTTTAATCCCCTGGTGGTTTTTATGTCGTCTGCTTGGCTGCTGCCCGAGCACATTGCCGATGTCTTGCCTTCCGAGGCCAGGCGGATCGAAGAGCTTCGACGCGTGTTCCTCGACGTGGCTCGCAGCCATGGCTACGAACTCGTGATGCCTCCGCTGCTGGAGTATCTCGAGTCCCTGCTCACGGGTGCCGGCAGTGCGCTGGATCTGCGCACCTTCAAGCTGGTCGACCAGCTCAGCGGGCGAACCATGGGTGTGCGCGCCGATGCCACGCCGCAGGTCGCACGCATCGACGCTCACCTGCTCAACCGCGCTGGTGTAGCGCGCTTGTGCTACTGCGGGCCGGTGCTCCACACCGTGCCTTCCGGGCTGCACGCCACGCGCGAGCCCCTGCAGTTCGGTGCGGAAATCTATGGCCATGCCGGCCTGGAGGCCGACCTTGAAATCCAGGAACTGGCCCTGTTCGGCCTGGACCGGCTGGGCCTGGATCAACCCATGATCGATCTGGCCGATGCGCGCATCGTGCGTGCGCTGGTCCGCGGGATCGAGCTCGATGCCCATGCGCTCGACGGTGTGTACGCTGCACTGGCCGCCAAGGACGGCACGGCCCTGTCAGCTCTGACGCAGGGCTTCCCCGACACCGCCCGCCGTGGGCTGCTGGCCCTGACCCGCCTGTATGGGGGGGCCGACGTGCTGCAGGCGGCTGCGACCCAACTGCCTGACCTGCCTGCCATCCGGGATGCCCTGCGCGACCTGGGCTGGCTGGCCGAACATCTGGCTCGTGCACACCCGCGCTCGCGCGTCGGCTTCGATCTGGCTGACCTCAGCGGCTACGCCTATTACAGCGGTGCACGGTTTGCCATTTATGCCGGCGGCTGCGCTGACTCGTTGGTGCGCGGTGGACGCTACGACGAAGTCGGGGCCGTTTTCGGCCGCAACCGGCCCGCGGTGGGCTTCAGCACCGACCTGAAGGAACTGGCCGCGCTGGCGCGCCTGGAAGGCCGGCGCGCTGCCATTTGCGCCCCCTGGAGCGAAGACGCGCAACTGCGCGCCGCGATTCGCCGCCTGCGCGAGCAGGGCGAGACCGTGGTCTGTGTCCTGCCCGGGCACGAGCATGAAGTCCAGGAGTTCGAGTGCGACCGTGAGCTGGCCTGCGTCGCAGGCCAGTGGGTCGTGAAGGCCCTGTGACGGCCGCCGCGGCCGTCCTACCCCTTGTTTGACAGATTTGCAGGAAGAGTTTTCCATGACGCAGCAAAACCGTGGGCACAACGTCGTTGTGGTCGGTACCCAGTGGGGCGACGAAGGCAAGGGCAAGGTGGTGGACTGGCTGACCGACCACGCCCAGGCCGTGGTTCGTTTCCAGGGTGGACACAACGCCGGACACACGCTGGTGATCAAGGGCAAGAAGACGGCGCTGCAGCTGATCCCCTCGGGCATCATGCGCGACGAGGTGCAGTGTTTCATCGGCAACGGCGTGGTCGTCGATCCGACGCACCTGCTGTCCGAGATCGAGCGGCTCGAAGCCGCCGGACTGGACGTGCGCTCACGCCTGTTCATCAGCGAGTCCTGCCCGCTGATCCTGCCTTTCCACGTCGAAGTGGATCGTGCACGCGAAGCCCTTCGCGAATCGTCGGGTGCCGGCAAGATCGGGACGACCGGCAAGGGCATCGGGCCGGCCTACGAAGACAAGGTCGCGCGCCGCGCACTGCGTGTGCAGGACCTCAAGCACCCCGACCGTTTCGCCCGCAAGCTGCGTGAACTGCTGGAGCTGCACAACTTCGTGCTTGCTGGATTCCTGAAGGCGCCGGCCCTCGAGTTCCAGCCGATCTTCGACCACGCCATGAAGGTGGCTGAGCAGCTCAAGCCCATGATGGCCGATGTCGGGGTGCGCATCGCCCAGACCAACGCGGCCGGCGGGCATGTGCTGTTCGAGGGGGCGCAGGGCACCCTGCTCGACATCGACCACGGGACCTATCCTTACGTCACATCGAGCAACTGCGTGGCGGGGAATGCGGCGGCCGGCTCTGGCGTGGGGCCGGACAAGCTGCACTACATCCTGGGGATCACCAAGGCCTACACCACGCGCGTGGGCGGAGGCCCGTTCCCGACCGAGCTGCCGATCGACGAGGCGGGTACCGTGGGCTATCACCTGTCGACGGTGGGCCAGGAGCGCGGCACCGTCACTGGCCGCGCCCGTCGCTGTGGCTGGCTCGACGCCGCGGCGCTCAAGCGCTCGATGCTCATCAACGGCATCTCGGGTCTGTGCATCACCAAGCTCGACGTGCTCGACGGCCTGGAAGAGATCAAGGTCTGCGTCGGCTACGAGCTGCACGGTCAGCGGATCGACATCCTGCCGCTGGACGCGGACGAGATCGTCGATTGCCAGCCGATCTACGAATCCTTTCCGGGTTGGACCGAAACGACGGCCGGGCACACGCAGTGGGACCAGCTGCCGCTCAATGCGCGCCGCTACCTCGAGGCGGTGCAGGCCCATATCGGTGCACCGATCGACATGGTGTCGACCGGCCCCGATCGTGAGCACACGATCCTGTTGCGCCA
The DNA here is from genome assembly GCA_946482595.1 of uncultured Comamonadaceae bacterium. The sequence goes on along the minus strand of CAMLSD010000040.1, from coordinate 28,772 downwards.
CCCCTACAAGGCCTGAGCCTGCCGCTTGCCCAAACCCGCCCCACGAGGGCGTCGATGAAAGACTGCACGAGGAGCCCCGCATGCTGACCGATGACGGCAAACACCTGTACGTATCCTGGGACGAGTACCACATGCTGATCGAGCGTCTGGCACTGAAGGTCCACAACTCCGGGTGGCAGTTCGACCAGATCCTCTGCCTGGCGCGCGGCGGGATGCGCCCGGGCGATGTGCTGTCACGTGTGTTCGACAAGCCGCTGGCGATCATGTCGACCAGCTCGTACCGGGCCGAGGCCGGGACGATCCAGGGGCGCCTGGACATGGCCAAGTACATCACCATGCCCAAGGGCGAACTGGCGGGCCGGGTGCTGCTGGTCGATGACCTGGCCGACTCGGGCGTCACGCTCAGAGCGGTGGTCGAGCGCCTGCGCGGCATGCCTGCGATCAGCGAGTTGCGTTCGTCGGTGATCTGGGTGAAGGGGGTGTCGAGCTACACACCGGACTATTTCGTCGAGACCCTGCCGACCAGCCCGTGGATCCATCAGCCTTTCGAGGAATACGACAACCTGCGACCCGAAGGGCTGGCGCGCAAGTTCCAGGTGTGACATCGGCAGGCCACCTCACGCTGCATTGGCCGGGCTTGCCGCGGCAGTGCAGGGGAGCGTGGCGTCAGGCGGGTGCAACTGGGGGGCACGCCGCGTGAGGTCTTGGCGAACGCCGTTGCATCCACTGGAGTGCGGCACCACAGACGCAAGACCGTCGGGTGACACAGGGCGCAACGAAGGCGGTGACTGCATGGCAGCGACCGCCATTTTTTTCGCCGGAGGTTCTTGCCGGTGGGGCGTGGACGAGGAAACGGGCCAGCAGGCCCGAACCGTTACGGCGTGTCAGCACCGACCACGCATCGACATGGCGAAAGCGTTGCGCGGCGAAAGCGTTGCGACAAATGAAAAAGCCTCGCATCTTTCGATGCGAGGCTTTCATCATGTCTGGTGCCCAGGAGAGGACTCGAACCTCCACGGAGTTACCCGCTAGTACCTGAAACTAGTGCGTCTACCAATTCCGCCACCTGGGCCTTGAACTTGGTTGATAATCAACTGATCGAAACCGTTTGAAGATCAACGTCAGAACAGAAAGAGATTCTATCATCAAAAATTCCAACATTGCAAGCACTTCGTTTGGCGCGTCGCTGATGAGCGAAATCGAGGGGGTGGTACTGGGGCATCGTGACGGGCACGGGTTCGTGCAGCGCGATGACGGCGAGGCCGACATCTACCTGTCCCCGCAGGAAATGCGCGCGGTTCTGCACCGTGATCGCATCCGGGCGCGCATCATCCGTTACGACCGGCGCGGCCGCCCGGAAGGGCGGGTGCTGGAGATCCTGGATCGCCGCAAGTCCCCGATCATCGGTCGCCTCCTGCACGAAAGCGGCGTGTGGATCGTGGCACCGGAGGACAAGCGCTACGGGCAGGACATCCTGATTCCCAAGAACGCCACCGCAAAGGCCCAGGCAGGGCAGGTCGTGGCGGTCGAGCTGACCGAACCGCCCTCGTTGTACTCGCAGCCGGTGGGCCGCGTGACCGAGGTGCTCGGCGAGATCGACGACCCGGGCATGGAAATCGAAATCGCGGTGCGCAAGTACGAAGTGCCGCACCAGTTCTCGCCAGAGGCCGTGGCCGAGGCTGCGAGCCTGCCCGACAAGATCCGCCCCGTGGACCGTCGCCATCGCATCGACCTGACCGATGTTGCGTTGGTCACGATCGACGGCGAGGACGCGCGCGATTTTGATGATGCGGTCTACTGTGAGCCCGCCAAGGTGGGGAGAAGCAAGGGTTGGCGCCTGATCGTCGCAATTGCCGACGTCAGCCACTACGTCAAGCCGGGCGAGCCGCTGGACCGCGACGCCTACGAGCGTGCGACCTCGGTCTACTTCCCACGTCGTGTGATCCCGATGCTGCCCGAGAAGCTCTCGAACGGGCTGTGTTCACTCAATCCGAACGAAGACCGTCTGGCCATGGTGTGCGACATGCTCATCACCGCCAAGGGGGATGTGCACGCCTACCAGTTCTTTCCGGCAGTGATCTGCTCACATGCGCGGCTGACCTACACCGAGGTGGCCGCGATCCTGGGCAACACCCGTGGCCCGGAGGCCACCCGCCGCAAGGACCTGGTGCCGCACCTGCTGAACCTGCACGAGGTCTACCGCGCCCTGCTGCGTGAGCGAGGCCACCGAGGCGCGGTCGATTTCGAGACGACCGAGACCCAGATCATCTGCGACGACAACGGTCGCATCGAGAAGATCGTGCCGCGCACGCGCACCGAGGCCCACCGTCTGATCGAGGAGGCGATGCTCGCAGCCAACGTGTGCTCGGCCGATTTCATCTCGCGCGCCAGCCACGCGTCGCTGTATCGCGTACACGAAGGTCCCACGCCCGAGAAGAAGTCGATCCTGCAGAACTACCTCAAGGCCCTGGGCCTGGGGCTGTCGATCAGCGATGACCCCAAGCCGGGCGAGTACCAGGCGATCGCTCAGAACACCAAGGACCGCCCCGATGCGGCGCAGATCCACTCGATGCTGCTGCGCTCGATGCAGCAGGCGATCTACACACCGGTGAACAGTGGGCACTTCGGACTGGCCTACGAGGCCTACACCCACTTCACCAGCCCGATCCGCCGTTACCCCGACCTGCTCGTGCACCGTGTGATCAAGGCCCTGCTGGTGGGCAAGCGCTACCACTTGAGCGGTGTGCTCGAAGATGCCCCGGTGCGGCGTGCCGGCCGCAAGATCCCGCCCAGCGAGATGGCCCAGTGGGAGGCCGCGGGCCTGCATTGCAGCACCTGCGAGCGTCGTGCCGACGAGGCTTCGCGTGACGTGGAGGCCTGGCTCAAGTGCCGCTTCATGCGCGAGCACCTGGGTGAGGAGTTCAGCGGCACCGTCAGTGCGGTGACGAGTTTCGGCCTGTTCGTTCAGCTCGACGCGCTCTACGTCGAAGGGTTGGTGCACATCACCGAGCTGGGTGGTGAGTACTACAAGTTCGACGAGGTTCGCCAGGAACTGCGCGGCGAGCGGACCGGTGTGCGCTACGTTGTCGGTGCGCGTGTGCGGGTGCAGGTGAGCCGCGTGGACCTCGACGGACGCAAGATCGACTTTCGCATGGTGCGTGAAGGCGCGGAGGAGCGCGCGGCCAGCCGGACGGCGCGCGAGCGGCCGACGGGCAAGGCAGTCGAGCTCAAGGCGTTGCAGGAGGCCGATCGCGAGGTCAAGGCCGAACTCAGGGCAACACGCAGCGGCCGGTCTGCATCACGCAATGGGGGCAGCGCCGCGGCCCGACGACCTGCGGCAGCCCATCCGGTCAAGGCCGCGAAGACCGCGGCAAAGAAGGCGCGTTCGCGCCGAAGCTGAGCGGCCCGAAACGCCCTGGCGGGCGGGGCGGGCTGCCTGGCGTCCCGGTCAGTCGCCCGAGCCCTCGCACAGGGCGTCGATCAGGCGGCTGGCCGTCAGCGGGGCGTTGGCATGCTCGCGGCACCAGCGATCGGCGGCCCGGCCATGGGCCGCCACGGCCGCCAGGGCCGCGTCGTGTGGACCCAGCCCCTGGGCCCACAGCCCGGCCAGCCAGCCGGCCAGCACGTCGCCCGTGCCCGCGGTGGCCAGTGCGGCATTGCCGCTGGCGTTGATCGCCGTGCACGCACCAGGACTTGCGATGACGCTGCCGGAGCCCTTGAGCACCACGGTGCAATCCAGCCGCGTGCACAGCGTTTCGGCCGCGTCCAGGCGATCGTTCTGGACGTCGCTGGTGCTGCGACCCAGCAGCCGCGCCGCTTCCAGCGGATGGGGCGTGATCACCGATGGCAGTCCTCGCCCGGCGCGGGCGCGCAGCGCGATCTGCAGGCCGGTGTCTTCAGCCAGCGCATTGAGCGCGTCGGCATCCAGCACCAGCCGCGCCGCATCGTGCAGTGCGCGCGGCAGGCTGTGCCGGATCTCGGCGCCACCGCCACACCCGCAGGCCAGCGTCATGCGCGACCAGTCCAGCGACAACGCGGCCTGCAGCTCGCGGCACATCAGCTCGGGCATCAGAGGGTCATGGTGGGCGCCGCCGGCGGGGTCGAGCAGGCTCAGGTAGACGCGGCCGGCGCCACTGGCCAAAGCCGCGCGCGCACAGAGCACCCCAGCACCGGTCATGCCGGGCGCCCCTGCCAGCACCAGCACGTCGCCGAAACTGCCCTTGTGCTGGGCATGCCGGCGTGTAGGGCGCGCGGGCCGACTGCCACCGAATGAGAGGCAGGCACGGGCGGGTGGCGTGGTGTCGGTCCCGGACACACCCAGATCATCCAGCCAGATCTCGCCGGCATGGTCCCGGCCCAGGGCGGTGAAGAGGCCCGGCTTGAGGGTCAGCAGGGACAGCGTGCAGGTGGCACGCACGCACAGCATCGGCGCACTGGCCGCGCCGGTGTCGGCATTCAGGCCCGTTGGCAGATCGATCGCCAGCACGGGGCAGCTCAGGGCGTTGAGCGCCTGGACGGCCTCTGCAAGCCGGCCTTCGGGCGCGCGGTGGCTGCCGATGCCCAGAAGCCCGTCAACGGCCAGGTCGACCTGGGCGGGCGGCGTGCAGGGCCCGCCCGCATCGACGCGCACGCCTGCGGCGGTGAGTGTGGCCAGCGAGGCGCGTGCGTCGTCGGGCAGGCGGGCAGGATCGCCGAGCAGGCTGACCTGCAGCGATCGGCCGGCCCGATGCAGGTGCAGCGCGGCTTCGAGCGCATCCCCGCCATTGTTCCCGGGGCCGGCCAGGAGCCAGATTCGCCGCGCATGCGGGGCGATGGCCAGGGCCAGTCGGGCCACGGCGAGCCCGGCACGTTGCATCAGCGTGTGAGGCGGCAGCAGCGCCTGGGCTGCGGATTCGATCTCGCGGGTGCCCCGTACCGAGTGCAGGACCAGGTTGCCGGTCTCCGGCCGGTGTCCGCCAAGTACCCGCCAGGGCGAGTCCGACGGCCGATCCGGCAGGACCGGGAGGCATGGAGATGGTGCCGCGCTGCTCATGGCAGCACGATACCTGATGCCGAACCCGACCCGCACTGCTGCGTGCGGGCCCGGGGGCGGGTCAGTGCCGGTGCGGCAGGTAGGGTGCGGGGTCGATGCCGGGCGAGGCGCCGTCGATCTGCTCGCTCAGCAGCCGTGCGGAGCCCGCGGCGAGCGCCCAGCCGTGCAGGCCATGGGCCGTGTTCAGCCAGACACCCGGCTGGCCGCCGGGACCGATCAGGGGCAGGCCGTCCGGCATCCGCGAGACGTCGGCGAGCCAGACCTGGGCCTGGGCACGCTGGATGGTGCCGGCGAACCAGTGCTCCAGGCTGCGATACAGCGGCGCGGCTGCGGCCGCCAGCGCAGCTGGAGACGATGGTGCGGCCGGGCCGAGGCGCCACGCTCCGCTGACACGCACGCGAATGCCGGTGCGGGTGATCGTGATGCCGGTGGAGACGTCGGTGACCGCCCCGCGCGGTCCCGCGCCGGCATCACGCATCGGTGTCGTCAGCGTGCATCCATGCAGCGTGGCAAGTGCCGTGGGCAACACGATTCCGGGTGGCGCACCTGCGGCGCCGATGCACAGGATGACCGCGTCGAACGACTCCTGGAGCAGTTCGCCTGGCAGGCGACTGCTCTGCGGCGAGCGCGTCGCTGCGCCCAGCGTGGAGCCGGGCAGGGTGCGCCAGCTCACCTCGGGCATGCGCCCTGGCGCGATGCCGGTCACCTCGGCCCCGAACCGGAACTCCGCCCCCAGGGCCTCGGCGCGTTCGCGCAGCCGCTGGGCCACCTGCCGGCAATTGCTCGAACCTTCCTGGGGCAGATGCAGGCCCGCTTGATGCATGGCCTGCCAGCGCAGCTCCGGTTCCACGTCCTGGCAGGACTGGGCAGGCAGCCAGCGGGCTGCACCCTGCGGCCAGCCCGACACCGCTGAGGGGTCGTCCGCACTGACGACGCCTTGCGCCGAGGACCACACCAGCAGGTGGCCCTGGTTGAGCTCGACACCCGCATCAAGCAGGTTGCCGAGGTGGTCGCGACAGGACTGGGACAGGTCGGCCAGCGCCCGAAGGGCCAGGCGATCGCGCTCGCCTTCACCGCCTTCGACGCGCGCGCAGACGGCACGCAGCCACCGCCAGGCAACGGGCGACCAGCCTGGGCGAAGCTGCCGGGCCAGCGGCAGCAGCCCGTTGGCCGCCATGCCGAGCAACGGGTCGAACATCGAGCCGGGCAGCAGCGGGCCCAGCAGGCCCGCCGGGGCAAAGCTTGCCTGGGCAGCCACGCTGCCGCTGCGTTCAAGCACGGCCACGGCATGACCACGCGAGGCAAGCTCGAGCGCAGTCGAGACGCCGGCAATGCCGGCGCCGATCACGGCCACACGCATGACTTACTGCTCCTGGCGCGAGAGGCTGTCTTCGATGTCCAGCGAAACGTCGAGCACGGTGTCGTCGTGCAGGGCGCCCGACCACACCATCAGTCCCACCGGAAGCTGGCCGGGTGCCTGGCAGGGCAGCGACAGGGCACAACCATCCAGCATGTTCACGACCGACGTGTTGCGCAGCATCAGCCCGTTGACGCGGAAGAACTCCGCGTCGTCGGTGGCGATGCTGTCGATGGCGGGTGCCACCAGCGGCACCGTCGGCGACAGGATGGCATCGAAAGCTCGCAGCGTGGTCTCGACGCGCTCGATCCAGTCGCGGCGCGCGTGCAGCAGGTCGATGTAGTCGGCTGCGCTCATCGATTCACCGCGACGGATGCGCTGGGCCACACGTGGGTCGTAGCGCGCCTCGTCCGTGGCCAGCAGGTGGCGGTGCCATGCCCAGGCCTCGGCGGCGGAAAAGCCGCCTGTGGCCTGGATCCGGCTGAGCTCGTCCAGCTCGGGCAGGTCGATCTCCTCGATGTGAGCGCCATCGCGACGCAGCTGTGCGAGTGCGCCCTGAAAGGCGCTGGACACTGCAGTGTCGAGCCCTTCGGTGAGGGTGTTGCGCACCACCGCCAGACGCCAGGCGGCGAGCGGGCGCGCGCTGAGCTTCACGACACGGGCGGCGAGCACCTCATGCAGCACGATCGCGTCGCGCACGCTGCGGGTGATGGCACAGATCGTGTCCAGCGTGGTCGACAGCGGGACGGCGCCGTCGGTCGGGGTCAGGCGCGCCGTGTTCTTGAAGCCCACAAGGCCCTGCAGTGCTGCGGGGATGCGGATCGATCCGCCAGTGTCCGATCCCAGGGCCGCCCAGGCAGCGCCACTGGCCACCGACACGGCCGCACCCGAGGACGACCCACCGGGAATGCGTCGCGTGGCGGGATCCACCGTCAGTGTCCCGGCGTTGGCAGGCGTGCCGTGATGCGGGTTCCAGCCCACTCCCGAGAATGCGAATTCGGTCATGTTGGTGTGGCCGGTCAGGGCTGCACCCGCAGCGCGCAGGCGCGCCACCGCCGGCGCGTCCTGCCGGGCCGGGGCCGCCGACGCCAGCACCACGGAGCCTGCGGTGGTGGGATGCCCGGCGACGTCGAACAGATCCTTGATGCTCACCGCCAGCCCGGCGAGCGCCGGCACTGGCATGCGCGCCTCCAGCAAGGCGTCGACATGTCGGGCCACACGCTCGGCCTCGTCGCCAAAGCTGCGGATGTAGGTGTACTCGGTGGTCCGGCTGCGGGCCTGGGCGAGCAGGTCGGTGGCGCGGTGTTCGCCAGCCAGCAGGGCGTTGCGGGCGGCGGTCAGGTCAGGAAGCATGAGGTGCGTGTTATACTCTTTGGGTTTATCTGGGAGCCCGTAGCGGGCTTGTGGGCATCGTGGGCTTCGTCCTGGGGTGAAACCGCTTGCCCCGCAGGTGATGTTGACCAAGGACGACCGATGCACAGCCTGATGTTGTGTGTTGTCGTGCATCAAGGACATCCCCCGGATAGGCAAATCGCGAATCCGTTGGTACCAGAAGGTGTCGCGGCATCGGGGCGGCCAGTCCGGCCCAGGGTGTCAGTGATTGCAACGGATTCTAGACCCAACCTTTGGAGCACCTCATGCCCGTGACCATGCGCGAAATGCTGGAAGCCGGTGTCCATTTCGGACACCAGACCCGCTTCTGGAACCCCAAGATGGCCCCCTATATCTTCGGCCATCGCAACAAGATCCACATCATCAACCTCGAGAAGACGCTCCCGCTCTTCGAAGAGGCGACCAAGTTCATCCGCCAGCTGGCCGCCCGCCGCGGCACGATCCTGATGGTCGGCACCAAGCGCCAGGCCCGCGAGACCGTGGCCATGGAAGCCCAGCGTGCCGGCATGCCTTATGTCGACCAGCGCTGGCTCGGCGGCATGCTGACCAACTTCAAGACGGTCAAGACCTCGCTGAAGAAGCTGAAGGACATGCAGGCTCAGGTCGAGGCTGGCCTGGAACAGCTGAACAAGAAGGAAGGCCTGCTGTTCCAACGCGAGCTGGCCAAGCTCGAAAAGGACATCGGCGGCATCCAGGACATGAACGCGCTGCCTGACGCCCTGTTCGTGATCGACGTCGGTTACCACAAGATCGCCGTCGCCGAAGCCAAGAAGCTCGGCATCCCGGTGATCGCCGTGGTGGACTCCAACCACTCGCCCGTGGGCATCGACTACGTCATCCCCGGCAACGACGACTCTTCCAAGGCCGTGGCGCTGTATGCCCGCGCCGTCGCTGACGCCGTGCTCGAAGGCAAGGCCAACGCCGTGAACGAAGTCGTCCAGGCTGCTGCCACCGCCGGTGGTGAAGACGAGTTCGTGGAAGTCAACGAAGCCGCCTGAGGCCCTCGCAGGCTTGCAAGGAGGGGGCTGATTCAGCCCCCTTTTTCACAAGCGAGCCGCACAAGCGAGTCTCACGCGCACGCGGCAACACGCTGCATACCGAATCTGCATTGACGTCGCACAGGCTGAGCGCTGACGTCGCAACCGAAGCTGGAGAAAGAAATGCCCGCCATTACCGCAAGCATGGTCGCTGAACTGCGTGCCAAGACCGACGCACCCATGATGGAGTGCAAGAAAGCCCTGACCGAGGCCGACGGCGACATGGGCAAGGCTGAAGAGATCCTGCGCGTCAAGCTGGGCAACAAGGCCAGCAAGGCTGCCTCCCGCGTGACTGCCGAGGGCATCATCGCCTCGTGCATCGAGGGCACCACGGGCTCGCTGGTCGAAATCAACTGCGAGACCGACTTCGTCTCCAAGAATGACGACTTCCTGCTGTTCGGCAAGTCGGTGGCCGAACTGGTCGCCAAGCACAATCCGGCTGACCTGGAAGCGCTGGGCGCGCTGCCCCTGACCCAGGGCGACTTCGGTCCGACCGTCGAAGACGTGCGCAAGGGTCTGATCGGCAAGATCGGCGAGAACATGGCCATCCGTCGTTTCCGCCACTTCGCTGGCACGAACAAGCTGGCGAACTACCTGCACGGCACCCGGATCGGTGTGGTCGTCGAGTTCACCGGCGACGACGTCGCGGCCAAGGACGTGGCCATGCACGTGGCGGCCATGAAGCCGGTGGCGCTGACCAGCGCCGACGTGCCCGCCGAGCTGATCGAGAAGGAGCGTTCGGTCGCGGCGGCCAAGGCCGAGGAGGACCGCAAGGCCGCCGAAGCGGCCGGCAAGCCGGCCCAGTCGGCCGAGATCGTTGCCAAGCGCATCGAAGGTGGCGTGCAGAAGTACCTGAAGGAAGTGTCCCTGTTCAACCAGGCCTTCGTGAAGAACGACAAGCAGACCGTCGAACAGATGCTCAAGGCTGCCAACACCACCGTCGCCGGCTTCACGCTGTACGTCGTGGGTGAAGGCATCGAGAAGAAGCAGGACGACTTCGCTGCCGAAGTGGCCGCCCAGGTGGCCGCCGCCAAGGGCCAGTAAGCTGCCTGCTGCCATCCCCTACACTTCGCAACCGAACACGCCCCGCCACACTGGAGGATCCTGAATGCCGGCCTACAAGCGCATCCTGCTCAAACTGTCGGGCGAAGCCCTCATGGGTGACGATGCGTACGGCATCAACCGTGCGACGATCGTTCGCATGGTGCGCGAGATCCAGGAAGTGACGGCGCTCGGCTGCGAAGTGGCCGTGGTCATCGGCGGTGGCAACATCTTCCGCGGCGTGGCGGGCGGCTCGGTCGGCATGGATCGTGCCACCGCCGACTACATGGGCATGCTGGCCACCGTGATGAACGCGCTGGCCCTGGCGGACACCATGCGCCAGGAGGGCATGACCGCCCGGGTGATGTCCGCGATCGGCATCGAGCAGGTCGTCGAGCCCTATGTGCGCCCGAAGGCGCTGCAGTATCTCGAGGAAGGCAAGGTCGTCATCTTTGCCGCCGGTACGGGCAACCCGTTCTTCACGACGGACACTGCAGCCGCGCTGCGCGGCGCCGAAATGGGCGCGCAGATCATGCTCAAGGCCACCAAGGTCGATGGGGTGTACACCGCCGACCCCAAGAAGGACCCATCCGCCACGCGCTACGCCAACATCACGTTCGACGAAGCCATCGTGAAGAACCTGCAGGTGCTGGATGCCACGGCATTTGCACTGTGCCGCGACCAGAAACTGCCGATCAAGGTGTTCAGCATCTTCAAGCCGGGAGCCCTGAAACGGGTGGTCGCCGGTGAGGATGAGGGCACACTGGTCCACGTCTGAGGAGTACGAACTCATGAGCATTGCCGACATCAAGAAGAACGCCGAGCAGAAGATGCAGAAGTCGGTCGAGGCGTTCAAGCATGAGCTGACCAAGATCCGCACCGGACGGGCCCACCCGGGCCTGCTCGATCAGGTGCACGTCGACTACTACGGCTCCATGGTCCCGATCAGCCAGGTGGCCAATGTGTCCTTGCTCGATGCCCGCACCATCAGCGTGCAGCCCTGGGAAAAGGGCATGGGCGCGAAGATCGAGAAGGCCATCCGCGAGTCGGACCTCGGGCTGAACCCGTCGTCGCAGGGTGATCTGATCCGCGTGCCGATGCCGCCGCTGACTGAAGAGCGCCGCAAGGAGCTGACCAAGGTCGTGCGCCACGCTGGCGAAGACGCCAAGGTGGCAGTGCGCAATCTGCGCCGCGATGCCAACGAGCAGGCCAAGCGCATGCTCAAGGACAAGACCATCACCGAAGACGACGAGCGCCGCAGTCAGGACGAGGTGCAGAAGCTCACCGATCGCACGATTGCCGAGATCGACAAGCTGATTGCCGGCAAGGAAGCCGAGATCATGGCCGTCTGAGGCCAGGCGCTTGCAGCTGCCCGAGCCCATGACCGCCTCCGCAGAGGTTCGCAGCGACGGACCCCCTCGCCACGTTGCCATCGTGATGGATGGCAACGGCCGCTGGGCCAGCCGGCGCTTCATGCCCCGGTTTTTCGGGCACAAGTACGGTGTCGATGCCCTGGTGCGAACCGTACGTGCCTGCGCCGACCGCAACATCCGCTACCTCACGGTCTTCGCGTTTTCGTCCGAAAACTGGAAGCGCCCCGCCGAAGAGGTGTCCGGCCTGATGGGGCTGGCCCTGGTGGCCGTGTCGAAGTACCTCACGACACTCGCCCAGGAGGGCGTGTGCATCCGTATCATCGGCGACCGTTCGGCGGTGTCCGACCGTGTGCGCGCCGCCTGGGACCAGGCCGAGTCCGCCACCCGTCACAACACGCGCATCACGCTGTCGGTTGCCTTCAATTATGGCGGGCGCTGGGATCTGGTCCAGGCGTGCCGGCAGGCCATGGCGGCCGGCATGGCGCCCGAAGACCTGAACGAAGACAGCCTGGGGCGGTTTCTCGCCCTGAGCCATGCACCTGATCCTGACCTGTTCATCCGCACGGGCGGCGAGGTGCGTATCAGCAACTTTCTGCTCTGGCAGGCGGCGTATTCCGAGTTCTACTTCACTGATTGCCTGTGGCCTGACTTTGGCCCACGCGAGCTGGACGAAGCCCTCGAAGCCTATGCCAGCCGTGACCGGCGCTTCGGTGCGGTGAAGTCGGCACCCAGGCGTCTCGCGCCGGTCGAGGCCTGAGCATGCTCGGGCAACGGGTCATCACGGCCATCGTTCTGCTGGCCGTGCTGCTGCCGGCGATGCTGTCCGCGTCACGCTGGCCCTTTGCATTGCTGATGCTGATTGCGGTGGCCGCTGCGGCTTGGGAGTGGGCACGGCTCAACGGCGTGAAAGGCATGGCCGCCTGGGCGCTCGGCGCGGCCGTGACCTTGGCCTGCGGCCTGACCTGGGCGCTGGCGCCCGAGGCCGTCAGCGCACCGCGCTGGCTGTGGTGGGCGGTGCTGCCGGCCTGGGTGCTGGGCAGTGCCTGGGTGCTGCGCCACGGCATGGCCGGCTGGAGCCGTCTGCCGGTGGCCCTGCGGTGCGGCCTCGGGGTCCTGCTGCTCTGGCTGACCTGGCTGGCCATGACGGAATCCCGTCAGATCGGCCTGAACTATCTGCTGTCGGTGTTCTGCCTGGTATGGGTCGCAGATGTGGCGGCCTACTTTGGTGGGCGCAGCCTGGGGCGTCGCAAGCTGGCGCCGGCGATCAGTCCGGGCAAGAGCTGGGAAGGCGTCTGGAGCGGCATGGTGGCCGTGCTGGTGCTGGCCATCGCCTGGATCGCCGTCGATCGTCAGGGCCACGGCGACTCCGCGAGCCTGTATTCGCGCCTGCAGGCCCAGTTCGGCTGGATCGGCTTGGTCGTGGTCTGCCTGTTCCTGTGTGCCATGAGTGTCGTCGGTGACCTTTTCGAGTCGCTGATCAAGCGCAGTGTCGGTGCGAAGGACAGCAGCCAGTTGCTGCCCGGTCACGGGGGTGTGCTGGATCGCGTCGACGCCCTGCTGCCGGTCATTCCCCTGGCCTTGAGCCTGAGCAGTCTGTAGGAATGACAATGCCATGACGAGTATGCGTCCCTCTGCCTCGCGCGAGGCCTTCCAGGCGGGATCCAAAGAACAGGTCTGCGTGCTGGGTTCGACCGGGTCGGTCGGTGCCAACACGCTGGATGTCATGTCGCGACATCCCGAGCGTTTTGCCGCATTTGCTTTGACGGCGCACCGCAAGGTTGACGTCCTGCTGGCCCAGTGCCTGCGCTGGCAGCCGCGTTTTGCCGTGATGACCGACCCCGAAGCGGCCAGCGAACTGCGCCAGCGCGTGGTGCAGGCCGGCCTGGCCACCGAGGTGCTGTCCGGCCCGCAGGCGCTGCTTGACGTTGCCGGCCATCCTGACGTGGACACGGTCATGGCAGCCATCGTGGGCGCAGCCGGCCTGGCCTCCTCGCTGGCAGCCGCACGCCACGGCAAGCGCCTGCTGCTGGCCAACAAGGAGGCGCTGGTGGTTGGCGGCGCGCTGTTCATGCAAGCCGTGCGCGACGGCGGTGGCGTGCTGCTGCCGATCGACAGCGAACACTCGGCCATCTTCCAGTGCCTGCCGGAGGACCCGTCCACCTGGGGGCAGCGTATCGACCGCATCGTGCTCACGGCCTCGGGTGGACCCTTCAGGGACCGTGATCCGGCCACGCTGCGCGACGTGACGCCGCAGCAGGCCTGCGCACATCCGAACTGGGTGATGGGCCGCAAGATTTCTGTCGACTCGGCCACGATGATGAACAAGGCCCTGGAAGTCATCGAGGCGCGCTGGCTGTTTGGCCTCACGCCGCGCCAGATCGAGGTCGTGATCCATCCGCAGAGCATCATCCACTCAATGGTTGTCTGTCGTGACACGTCGGTGCTGGCCCAACTGGGCACGCCCGACATGCGGGTGCCGATTGCCTATGGCCTGGGCTTCCCCGAGCGGATCGACTCCGGAGCCCAGACGCTCGATTTCACGCGTCTGGCCAGCCTGAGCTTCGAGCCGCTCGATGGCAGGCGTTTCCCCGGCCTGCAACTGGCCTGGGACACCCTCGAAGGCCCGGTGGGGGCCACCGCGGTGCTCAACGCTGCCAACGAGGTCGCGGTGGAGGCCTTCCTGGCCGGAACCATTCGATTCGACCAGATTCACACGGTGAATGCGCGCACGCTGGACACGGCGCTGCTCGATGCGGCGTCGACCGACTCCCTGGAAGGGCTGCTCGAGCTGGATCAGGCGGCCCGACACGCTGCGTCGCGGATCGTGAAGGGGCTCCAACCATGATCACCACCGTCCTCGCCTTCCTGTTCACCCTGGGCGTGCTCATCGTCGTGCACGAATGGGGGCACTACCGCGTGGCGGTGGCCTGTGGCGTGAAGGTGCTGCGCTTTTCAGTCGGGTTCGGGCGCGTCATCTGGCGCCACCAGCGCACACCAGACTCCACCGAATTCGCGCTGTCGCTGCTGCCCCTGGGGGGCTATGTGAAGATGCTCGATGAGCGCGAGGGCCCGGTACCGCCATCGCAACTGCATCAGGCATTCAACCGGCAGCCGTTGCGATCGCGCGCCGCCATCGTGGCGGCCGGCCCCCTGGCCAACCTGATCCTGGCCGTCGCCTTGTACGCGGTGGCAGGCTGGGTCGGCACTGACGAACCCAAGGCCGTGCTGGGGGCGCCTGTGACCGGCAGCCTGGCCGAAAAAGCCGGCCTGCGCGCGGGTGACTGGGTGCAGGCCGTCGTGACCGAAGATGGCGAGCCGACCGCAGTGCGCTCGTTCAGCGACCTGCGCTGGCTGATCACCGACGCGACGGTGCACAACCAGGACCTGCGCCTGCAGGTCAGTGATGCGCAGGGCCTGCATGAGCGCCAGCTGACGCTGCCGCTGGCCTCGCTCGGCACGCAGGCCGTCGACGCCCAGCTGATGCAGCGTGTCGGTCTGGCTGCGCCTTACAGCGAGGCGGTCCTGGGTCAGATCATGGCCGATGGGCCCGCAGCGCGGGCCGGCTTGCGCGAGGGCGATCGGGTCCTCAGCGTCGATGGTCGCGCCGTGGACGATGCCGCCCGCCTGCGCGAATGGATCCGTGCGGCGGTGCGCGACGACCAGCCTGCACCGATGCTCTGGCTGATCGAGCGCGGCGGCCAGCGGCTGGAGATCACCGTCGTGCCGTCGGTTCGGGAAGACCAGGGCAGGCGCTTCGGCCGGATCGAGGCGTATGTCGGCAAGCCGGTCGAGATGGTGCGCGTCACCTACGGGCTGATCGACGGCCTGGGCTACGGCCTGAGCCGTACCTGGGAGGTGTCCGTGCTGAGCCTGAAGATGCTCGGCAAGATGCTGATCGGTGAGGCCTCGCTCAAGAACCTGAGCGGTCCCTTGACGATTGCCGACTACGCCGGCCAGTCGGTGCAGCTCGGGGTGGCCTACTACCTCGGCTTTCTGGCGCTGGTGAGCGTCAGTCTGGGGGTGCTGAACCTGCTCCCGCTGCCCGTCCTCGATGGGGGGCACCTGATGTATTATCTTTTCGAAGGAGTGACAGGGCGGCCGATCTCTGACGCGTGGCTGGATCGGCTGCAGCGTGGAGGCGTGGCCATCATGCTCATGATGATGTCACTCGCCCTCTACAACGACATAGCCCGCCTCCTGGGTCTGCTCTGACCACGCATGCTGATCTCCTCCCGACTGCGTTCACCGCTACGTTTCCTGTCCGTCAAACCTTCGGTGCTCGCAGCCGCTGCGCTGGCGGCCCTGCAGTGCGGCCTGGCCTGGGCGGCAGAGCCCTTTGTGCTGCGCGACATCCGTGTCGAAGGCCTGCAGCGCACCGAAGCCGGTACGGTGTTCGGCTCGCTGCCCTTCCGTATCGGCGACACCTACAACGATGAGAAGGGCGCTGCTGCACTGCGCGCACTGTTCGGCACCGGCCTGTTCAAGGACGTGCGCATCGAGATCGATGGCGACGTTGTGGTCGTGGTGGTCGAAGAGCGCCCCGTCGTGGCCAGTGTCGATTTCGTCGGCACGAAAGAGTTCGAAAAGGACGCCCTGACCAAGGCACTGCGCGATGTCGGCATCGCCGAAGGGCGCCCGTTCGACCGTGCGCTGGTGGACCGCGCCGAGCAGGAACTGAAGCGCCAGTACCTGGCCAAGAGCCTCTACGGTGCCGAGGTCATCACCACGATCACGCCACTCGAACGCAACCGCGTGAACGTCACCTTCACCGTGACCGAGGGGGGCGTGGCCAAGATCCGCGATATCCGCATCGTGGGCAACGAGGCTTTCTCCGAGAGCGAGCTCAAGGGCCTCTTCGATCTGAGCACCGGAGGCTGGCTGACCTGGTACACCAAGTCCGACCGCTACTCGCGCACCAAACTCAATGCCGACCTTGAAACCCTGCGCTCGCATTACCTGAATCGGGGCTATCTCGAGTTCAACATCGAGTCCACGCAGGTCGCGATCTCGCCCGACAAGCAGGACATCACGATCACGGTCAACATCAAGGAAGGCCAGCGCTACACGGTCACCGGCGTCAAGCTCGAGGGCGAGTACCTGGGGCGCGACGAGGACTTCAAGTCACTGGTGACCATCGTACCCGGGCAGCCCTACCGCGCCGAAGACGTCGCCGAGACGGTGCGGGCATTCTCTGAGCGCTTCGGCGCCTTTGGCTACGCGTTCGCCCGTGTCGAACCGCGTACCGACATCGACCGCACCAATGGTCGCGTGAACGTGGTGCTGGTGGCCAACCCGCAGCGCCGTGTGTATGTGCGCCGCATCAATGTGTCGGGCAACAGCCGCACGCGCGACGAAGTGGTGCGCCGTGAGTTCCGGCAGTTCGAGTCGTCCTGGTATGACGGCGAGCGCATCCGCCTGTCGCGCGACCGGGTCGACCGCCTCGGCTACTTCAGTGAGGTGAGTGTCGAGACCACCGAGGTGCCCGGCACCAACGACCAGGTGGACCTCACGCTGAATCTGGTCGAGAAGCCCACGGGCAATCTGCTGCTGGGTGCCGGTTTCTCCAGCGCCGAAAAGCTCAGCCTCACCGCGTCCATCAAGCAGGAGAACATCTTCGGCTCGGGCAACTACCTGGGTGTGGAGTTCAACACCAGTCGATACAACCGCACGGTCCTGATCAGCACGGTGGACCCGTACTTCACGATCGATGGCGTTTCGCGTTCGATTGACGTCTTCTATCGGACGAATCAGCCACTGTCGAGTCAGGGCAGCGACTACAAGCTGGTGACGCCGGGGGCGTCGATCCGCTTCGGTGTGCCGTTCAGCGAATACGACACGGTGTTTTTCGGTCTGGGCGTCGAGCGGACCGAGATCCGCGGCAACGAGGGCTCGTTGCCCGAGGACTACCGTCGCTATCGTCGGGACTTCGGTGCGGCCAGCGTGGCCATTCCGCTGACGCTCGGCTGGAGCCGCGACGACCGCGACAGCGCACTGGTGCCCACCAAGGGGCGCTACCAGCGTGTGAATGCCGAGGTCAGCATGGCGGGGGATTCACGCTACATTCGCGCGAACTACCAGTTTCAGCAGTACGTGCCGCTCAGCCGCGCCTTCACCCTGGCCTTCAATGCTGAATTCGGCTGGGGCAAGGGGCTCTCGGGGCGCCCCTTCCCGGTATTCAAGAACTTCTACAGCGGCGGTCTGGGCACGGTGCGGGGTTTCGAGCAGGGGTCGCTCGGCCCGATCGACCTCACCGGGGCGTATACCGGCGGCCCCAAGCGGGTCAACCTGAATACCGAGCTTTACATTCCGTTCCCAGGTTCGGGCAACGACCGCACGCTGCGGCTTTTCACCTACCTCGACATGGGGAATGTGTTCGGCGAATCTCAGAAACTCAACTTCGGCGACCTGCGTGCATCGGTCGGCCTGGGCTTGAGCTGGATTTCGCCGGTGGGTCCCCTCAAGCTGGCCTATGGCTTGCCGGTGCGCAAGCAGCCAGGGGATAAAATCGAACGTCTGCAATTTCAGATCGGGACTGCGTTCTAATGAAGAAGATCCATGTGCTTTCCATGTTCTCGGCAGGCCTGCTTGCGCTGGCCCTCCAGGGAGCGCACGCCCAGGAACTGAAGATCGGCTACGTCAACAGCGATCGTGTGCTGCGTGACGCAGCGCCGGCCAAGGCTGCTCAGACCCGGCTCGAGCAGGAGTTCTCCAAGCGCGAGAAGGAACTGGCCGATCAGGCGGCCCGGCTCAAGGCCGCCTCGGACAAGCTCGAAAAGGATGGCCCGACCTTGGCCGAGGCTGACCGCACGCGGCGTCAGCGCGAACTGGTCGAACAGGACCGCGACTTCCAGCGCCGCCGGCGTGAGTTCCAGGAAGACCTCAACCAGCGCAAGAACGAAGAACTTGCTGCCGTGGTGGAACGGGCCAATCGCGTGATCAAGCAGATCTTCGAACAGGAAAAGTATGACCTGATCCTGCAAGAGGCCGTGTTTGCCGGCCCGAAGGTCGACATCACCGAAAAGGTCATCAAGGCGCTCAACGCCAACGGCGGCAAGTGAACGCCTTCCAGCTGGGCGAGATCGCCGCGCAGCTGGGCGGCGAACTGGTGGGTTCGCCTGAGCTGGTCGTAGCGCGCATCGGCCCGCTCGAAAGCGCCGGGCCCGACACCCTCAGCTTCCTGTCCAACCCGCGCTATCAGTCCCAGCTGGCCAGCACCCAGGCCGCGTGTGTGATCGTCTCGCCCGCGATGCGGGAGGCGGCTGCAGCGCTGCCGGCGCTCATCGTCACCACGGATCCCTACCTCTATTTCGCCCGGCTGACCCAGTGGTGGGCGGCACGTACCCGCCCGCCGCGGCCCGCAGGTGTTCATCCTTCCGCGGTGGTGTCGCCGCACGCCGTGCTGGGGGAGGGGGTGCGCGTCGACGCGCTGGCGGTGATCGAGGACGGCGCGCGCATCGGTGACCGTGCCTGGATCGGCCCGCACTGCGTGGTGGGGACGGGCGCAAACATCGGTGCGGACACACGACTGAGCGCGCAGGTGAGCGTGATGGCAGGGTGCTCCCTGGGGGAGCGCTGCATCGTGCACCCCGGTGCGGTGATCGGCGCCGACGGCTTCGGCTTTGCGCCTCACGCGGGCGAGTGGGTCAAGATCGAGCAGCTGGGTGGGGTGCGGATCGGCGACGACGTCGAGATCGGGGCCAACACCTGCATCGACCGCGGCGCGCTCGATGACACCGTCCTCGAGAACGGCGTGAAGCTCGATAACCTGGTCCAGATCGGGCACAACGTCCATGTGGGCGCCCACACGGCCATGGCCGGTTGTGTCGGCGTGGCCGGCAGCGCGCGCATCGGCGCGCATTGCACGATCGGCGGCGGCGCGATCGTGCTGGGTCACCTGAGCCTCGTTGACCATGTGCACGTGACGGCGGCCACCGTGATCACCCGCTCGATCCACAAGCCGGGCCAGTACAGCGGCCTGTTCCCGTTCGACGACAATGCTGCCTGGGAAAAGAACGCAGCCACCGTGCGTCAGCTCCACACGCTCCGAGAGCGGGTGAGGGCGCTCGAGAAGACGCTGCAACAGCCGCAAGAACCGACATGATGGACATCCACCAGATCCTGAAGAAGCTCCCGCACCGTTACCCCATCCTCCTGGTGGACCGGGTGCTGGAAATCGAAAAGGGCAAACGTATCCGTGCCCTCAAGAACGTGACGATCAACGAACCGTTCTTCACCGGGCATTTCCCCAAGCGACCGGTGATGCCCGGCGTGCTGATGCTCGAAGCGCTGGCGCAGGCTGCGGCACTGCTGTCCTTCGATGCCAGCGGCACCGAGATCGACGACAACTCGGTGTACTACTTCGTCGGCATCGACGGTGCGCGGTTCAAGCGCCCGGTCGAGCCCGGCGACCAGTTGTTCCTGGACGTCACCCTGGAGCGCTCGCGTGCGGGCATCTACAAGTTCAAGGCGCAGGCGCTGGTTGGCGAAGAGCTGGCCGTGGAGGCCGAGCTGATGTGCACCATGCGCGCCGTGGAGCCCTGAGAATCGTCCCATGGCGAACATTCATCCCACCGCCATCGTCGATGTGCAGGCCGAGCTGGCCGACGACGTGTCGATCGGGCCGTACGCCATCATCGGCCCGAACGTGAAGATCGGTGCCGGCTCCAGCATCGGCGCCCACTGTGTGATCGAGGGGCATACCACCCTTGGCAGGAACAACCGCGTCTGGCAGTTCTGTTCGCTGGGTGCCGCACCTCAGGACAAGAAGTACGCCGGCGAACCGACCGAACTGGTCATCGGTGACGGCAACACGATCCGCGAGTTCTGCACCTTCAATCTGGGCACCGTCCAGGACGGCGGCATCACGCGGGTGGGCGACGACAACTGGATCATGGCCTACGTCCACATCGCCCATGACTGTCAGGTCGGCAGCCACACCATCATGGCCAACAACGCCACGCTGGCGGGGCATGTGCATGTGGGCGACTGGGTCATCATCGGTGGGCTCACCGGGGTGCATCAGTTCGTCAAGATCGGTGCGCATGCGATGGCCGGTTTTGCCAGTGCCGTGACGCAGGACGTCCCGCCCTTCCTGATGGTCGACGGCAATCCGCTGGCCGTGCGCGGCATCAATGCCGAAGGGCTGCGGCGCCGCGGTTTCTCACCCGAGCGCATCCAGGCCGTCAAGCAGATGCACCGCTGCCTGTACCGGCAGGGGCGCACTTTCGACGACGCTCGTGCCGTCATCCAGGCGATGCCGGCCGACCATCCCGAGGCGGCGGCCGAGATCGAACTGATGTCGGCCTTCCTGTCGCAATCCACCCGCGGCATTGCCCGCTGAGCGACGTGGACGTCGCAAACCGCTCGCCACGCTTTGCGATGGTGGCAGGTGAAGCCTCTGGCGACCTGCTGGCCGGCCTGCTGCTGGGCGGCATGCGCGCGCGCTGGCCGACGATGAGCGCGCATGGCATCGGCGGCCCTCGCATGCAGGCCCAGGGCTTCGAGGCCTGGTGGCCCCACGACCGGCTGGCGGTGATGGGCTATGCCGACGTGCTGCCCCGACTGTGGGAGCTGCTGCGCATCCGTCGTGAACTGGGCAACCGGCTGCTGGCCGATCGCCCGGACGCCTTCATCGGCGTCGATGCGCCCGACTTCAACTTCGGGCTCGAAGAGCGGCTCAAGCGCCAGGGTGTCAGGACCATTCATTTCGTCAGCCCCTCGATCTGGGCCTGGCGGGGCGAGCGTGTGCACCGCATTGCGCGGGCGGTCGACCATGTGTTGTGCCTGTTTCCATTCGAGCCTGCGCTGTATGAAAAACACGGCGTTGCGGCAAGCTACGTCGGGCACCCGCTGGCCGATGCCATCCCGCTCGAAGTGCCGCACGAAGCAGCGCGCCAGGCCCTGGGGCTCACTGGGCGCGCCCCAGTGGTCGCGCTGTTGCCGGGCAGTCGCAAGCAGGAACTCATGCACATCGCTCCCGGGTTGCTGGCGGCAGCCGAGCGCCTGCGTCGCCTGCATCCGGCCGCTCGTTTCGTGATGCCCGTCGTGCCAGGCCTGCGTGCGCTGCTGGCCCCGATGCTGGCCCGGCAGCCGGCCGATCTGCCGCTGACGGTGGTCGATGGCCGGTCGCACGAGGTGCTGGCTGCCTGCGACGTGGCCATCGTCGCCAGCGGTACTGCCACGCTCGAGGCCGCATTGTTCAAGCGCCCGATGGTCATCACCTACAGCATGCACTGGCTGTCCTGGCGCAAGATGAAGGGGCGCAACTACCTGCCCTGGGTCGGCCTGCCCAACATCCTCAGCGAAGACTTCGTCGTGCCCGAGCTCATCCAGGAGGCGGCCACACCCGACGCACTGGCCGAGGCGGCGTCAGGATGGCTGAGCGACCCGCAGCGTTGTCAGGCCCTCCAGGCGCGCTTCACCGAACTGCACCATCGCCTGCGTCGCAACACGGCGCAGGCTGCCACCGATGCCATCCAGAAAGTCATTGAAGGGTAAAGACCAACTGGCGTTGAGCTGGGACGTGCCGGGCCTGCTGGCCGGTGTGGACGAGGCCGGGCGCGGCCCGCTGGCCGGGCCGGTGGTCGCCGCGGCCGTGATCCTGGACGACGAGAACCCGGTGAAGGGCCTTGCCGATTCCAAGGCCCTGAGCGCGACGCGGCGCGAGCAGCTGTTCGACGAGATCCGCGCGAAGGCCTTGTGCTGCTGCATTGCCGAGGCGACGGTGGACGAGATCGATCGGCTGAACATCCTGCAGGCCACGATGCTGGCCATGCGGCGTGCAGTCGACGGCCTGCGGCTGCGGCCCGCCAAGGTGCTGGTCGACGGCAATCGCCTGCCGGTGCTCAAGGTGCCGGCCGAGGCCATCGTCAAAGGGGATGCCAAGGTCAAGGCGATCTCGGCAGCGTCCATTCTTGCCAAGGTCCATCGCGACCGGCTTTGCCTGACGCTGCACGAGCAGCATCCGCAATACGGGTTCGCGGTGCACAAAGGCTACCCGACCCCGGTGCATCTGCAGGCGCTGCGCGAGCATGGCGCCTGTGTCGCCCACCGTCGCTCATTCGCGCCCGTGCGCGCCGCGCTGGCAGGTGCCGACAGTGGGGTCAGCCTTTCCGGGCAGGGCGCATGACGGCCGCTCAGCCCGGGGTTCGCCACCTGAGCTCGCGCAGCAACCCGCTGCTGCAGCAGGTGCGCAGGCTGGCCCAGGATCCCGTCGCATACCGCAAGCTCGGGCGAATCTGGCTCGAGGGCGACCACCTGTGCCGCGCCTACATCGAACGGGGAGGCCGCCCCGGGCAAGGGTGGATCAGTGCGTCACGCTACCTCGAACCCGACTGGCAGCGCCTCGTGCATCAGGCGGCCAGTGTGGTGGTGGTCGACGATGCGCTGTGGCCGCTGCTCAGCGGTCTTGAAAGCCCGGCCGGGGTGGGCTATCTGCTGGAGCTGCCACCTCAGCCGGCGCTCGTGCCTGACGCTTCTGCCGTGGTGCTCGACCGACTGCAGGACGCCGGCAACGTGGGCACCATCCTGCGTTCGGCGGCGGCGTTTGGTGTTCGCCAGGTGCTGGCGCTGAAGGGAACGGCCGCGCTGTGGTCGCCCAAGGTGCTGCGCTCGGCCATGGGAGCGCACTTCGGCCTTCACCTGGTCGAGGGGCTGGTGCCCGACGACCTGCAGGCCCTGACGGTGCCGCTGGTGGCCACCAGTTCCCACACCGAACTGTCCATCGACCGCCTCGAATTGCCGCACCCCCTGGCCTGGGTGTTCGGCCACGAAGGGCAGGGGGTGGGCGAAGCGGTGATGGCGCGCTGCCAGCTGAAGGTGCGCATACCGCAGCCCGGCGGCGAGGAGTCGCTCAACGTGGCCAGTGCTGCGGCGGTGTGCCTGTATGAATCAGCCCGCCAGGCAGCGGCCCGGGGGCGCACCGCTCAATAGATGAGCCGGTCCGGGCGGATGTCGCGCAGGATTGTCGTGGCGATTTCCTCGATTGACTTGTGTGTCGACGATAGCCAGGCAATGCCCTCGCGGCGCATCATGCTCTCGGCGGCCGCCACTTCGTAGCGGCAGTTCTCGAGGCTGGCGTACTTGCTGTTCGGGCGCCGCTCGAAGCGGATCTCGCTCAGCCGGTCCGGGGCGATGGTCAGGCCGAAACACTTGTTGCGGTGGGGCGCCAGGCTGCCGGGCAGCACGTTGCGCTCGAAGTCTTCCGGGATGAGCGGGTAGTTCGCCGCCTTGATGCCGTGCTGCATCGCCAGGTACAGCGACGTGGGCGTCTTGCCGCTGCGGCTCACACCCACCAGGATCACATCGGCCTCGGCCAGGTTGCGGGCCGACTGGCCGTCGTCATGGGCCAGCGAGAAGTTGATGGCCTCGATGCGGTCGTGGTACTGCTGGCTGGCGGCGATGTCCGAGAAGCGTCCGACCCGATGGTTCGACTTCATGCCGAATTCGGCCTCGAGCGGTTCGACGAAGGTCGTGAACATGTCGAGCACCAGGCCCTTGCTGCCGCCCTTGACCACGGCCAGCACCTCCTCGTTCACGAGGGTGGTGAAGACAATGGGGCGTTTGCCCTCGATTTCAGCGGTGTGGTTGATCTCTCGCACCACCTGGTGCGCCTTGTCTTCGGAGTCGATGAAGGGCCGTCGCACATGGCGCGGTTGCAGCGCGAACTGCTTGAGGATGGAGTTCCCGAAGGTCTCGGCGGTGATGCCGGTGCCGTCGGAGATGAAAAAGACAGTTCGGTTGGGCATGTGTCATTGTTCTGCCATACGGCACCCCTGGCCGGCAAAAGCCTCGTAAAATCGTGGGAATACCTCTCGCCACCATCCCACCCATGCGTGCCGCACCACACCAACCAGAATCCACAAAGTGGGCGGCTGGGCGCGCGTTTCGTTCCGCGCTGGATGCAGGCTCGGGAGCACCGGTTTTTCAACATCACGGAGCTATCCCATGTCATCAACCAGCCTGGCGACCGCCCTGGTCGTACCGTTTGAAAACCTGAGGATGACCGACGTCGAGTCGGTCGGCGGCAAGAACGCCTCCCTCGGCGAGATGATCAGCCAGTTGGCAGCCTCCGGCGTGCGTGTGCCCGGCGGCTTCGCCACCACGGCCCACGCATTCCGCGAATTCCTGCAGCACAACGGGCTGGCGGGGCGCATCAGCGACCGCCTGGCAAGCCTGAACACCGACGACGTCCGGGCGCTTGCCGAGGCCGGCGCGCAGATTCGCCAGTGGATCGAGGACACCCCCTTCCCGCCGGCGCTGGAGGCGGCCATTCGTGCCGAATTCGAGCGGCTGACCCAGGGCAACCCGGGCGCGTCGTTTGCCGTGCGCTCGTCGGCCACTGCCGAAGACCTGCCCGACGCCTCGT
This sequence comes from uncultured Comamonadaceae bacterium, assembly GCA_946482595.1. The sequence goes on along the minus strand of CAMLSD010000040.1, from coordinate 4,174 downwards.
TCGCCGGCCAGCAGGAAACCTTCCTGAACGTCGTCGGCATCGACGAGGTCCTGCACAAGATGAAGGAGGTCTTCGCCTCCCTCTACAACGACCGCGCCATCAGCTACCGCGTGCACAAAGGTTTCGCGCACGCCGACGTCGCCCTGTCGGCCGGTGTGCAGCGCATGGTGCGCTCCGACCTGGGTGCAGCCGGTGTGATGTTCACCATCGACACCGAATCGGGCTTCAAGGACGTGGTGTTCATCACCTCCAGCTACGGCCTGGGCGAGACGGTGGTGCAGGGCGCCGTGAACCCGGACGAGTTCTACGTCCACAAGCCGGCGCTGCGCAATGGCAAGCAGGCCGTGATCCGTCGCAGCCTGGGCTCCAAGCTGATCAAGATGGAGTTCGCCAGCCCTGAAGAAAAGAAGGCCAGCGGCAAGCTGGTGCGCACCGTCGACACCGCCCCCGAACTGCGCAACCGCTACTCGCTGAGCGACACCGACGTGATCGAGCTGGCACGCTATGCGCTGATCATCGAGGAGCACTACGGTCGTCCGATGGACATCGAGTGGGGCAAGGACGGTGGTGACGGCCACATCTACATCCTGCAGGCGCGCCCCGAGACGGTGAAGAGCCAGGCCGAAGGCAAGGCCGAGCAGCGCTACAAGCTCAAGGGGCAGGGCACGGTGCTGGCCGAAGGCCGGGCGATCGGCCAGAAGATCGGGACCGGCCCGGTGCGTCTGGTGCACAACATCTCCGAGATGGACGCCGTGCAGCCCGGCGACGTGCTCGTCACCGACATGACCGACCCCAACTGGGAGCCGGTGATGAAGCGCGCCAGCGCGATCGTGACCAACCGCGGCGGGCGGACCTGCCATGCGGCCATCATCGCCCGTGAGCTCGGCATTCCGGCCGTGGTGGGCTGCGGCGACGCCACCGAGGTGCTGAAGGACGGCGCGCTCGTGACCGTGGCCTGCTCCGAGGGTGACACCGGCTACATCTACGACGGCCTGCTCGAGACCGAGGTCACCGAGGTGCAGCGCGGCGAAATGCCGTACTCGCCGGTGAAGATCATGATGAACGTGGGCAATCCACAGCTCGCTTTCGACTTCGCCCAGATGCCCAACGCGGGGGTGGGCCTGGCGCGTCTCGAGTTCATCATCAACAACAACATCGGTGTGCATCCGAAGGCGATCCTCGACTACCCCAACGTCGACGCCGATCTGAAAAAGGCGGTCGAGTCGGTGGCGCGCGGGCATGCCTCGCCGCGGGCCTTCTACGTCGACAAGCTCACCGAGGGCGTGGCCACGATCGCTGCAGCGTTCTGGCCCAAGCCGGTCATCGTGCGGCTGTCCGACTTCAAGTCGAACGAGTACCGCAAACTGATCGGCGGCTCCCGCTACGAGCCCGAAGAAGAAAATCCGATGCTCGGCTTCCGCGGTGCATCGCGCTATGTCAGCGAAGCCTTCGGCGAGGCCTTTGCGATGGAGTGTGAGGCGCTCAAGCGCGTGCGCAACGACATGGGCCTGGACAACGTCGAGATCATGGTGCCCTTCGTTCGCACGCTTGGTCAGGCCGAGCGGGTCAACGAGATGCTGGCCGAACACGGCCTGCGTCGTGGTCAGAACGGCCTGCGCGTGATCATGATGTGCGAAGTGCCCAGCAATGCAATCCTGGCCGAGCAGTTCCTCGAGCACTTCGACGGCATGTCGATCGGCTCGAACGACCTGACCCAGCTCACGCTGGGCCTGGATCGCGATTCCGGGCTCGAACTGCTGGCGCGCGACTTCGATGAGCGTGACCCGGCCGTCAAGGCGATGATCTCCCGTGCGATTGCCGCATGCCGGGCGCATGGCAAGTACGTCGGCATCTGCGGGCAGGGGCCCAGCGATCACCCGGACTTCGCCGACTGGCTTGCACAGGAAGGGATCGTGTCGATCTCGCTGAATCCTGACACCGTCGTGGAGACCTGGCAGCGGCTGGCCAAACGCTGACATTCGCGCGATGAACACGGCCCGGCGACATGTCGGGCCATCCCCAGGCGGCTCCTTCCGGAGCCGTTTTCGTTGGGGGGACGCCCTAGAGCCCGATCCGAGGGTAATTCCTGATCGGGCATGCCATGGGGGCAGGGGGATCTGTCAGACATGCGTAAGGCAGCAGCCAAGAATGGGCTCCATACCAAGGGGTGGAGACTGCAATGTTGTTGCTCGTGAGCGCAGTGAAGCTGGTCGCCGAGATTGCCCTGATGGCGCTGATCGGCCAGTGGATCCTCGGACTGCTGGCCGGGGCCCGGCGCGACACCAACTTCTTCTACCAGCTGCTTTCCATCATGACGCGCCCGTTCGTCCGGGGCACGCGCCTGATCACCCCCCGGATCGTGGTGGACACCCACGTGCCGCTGGTCACCTTCTTGCTGCTGGCGATGACCTGGGTCATCGCCACCGTGGCGCGCATCAGCATCTGCGTACAGATCGGAGTGCAGGCATGTCTGTGAACCCCACCTCGACGGTGCAGGCGAGCGTTCCACACCAGAAGACCTGGGGCTACCGCCTTGCCAAGTGGCGGGCCATGGCGCTGCTGGCTCTGGGGCGCACGGCGGCGGCCATGGACCACTTCGCCGACATGCTCAGTCGCTATCCGCACGACGCGTATGCGCTGGCCAGCCGTGCCCATCTGAGTGCCCAGAGCGGGCAGGTCGAGCTGGCCATCAGCGACTACCGCGAACTGGTCGAACACCACCCGGGCGAGTCCGCTGCCGCCTGGTTCAACCTGGGCTTCCTGCTTGAGCAGACGGGCCGCTTCGACGAAGCCGAAGCTGCGTTCCGCAAGGCGGTCGAAGTCAATCCCAAGATGGATCGCGCATGGTATGGGCTGGGTCTGGTCCTCATCCGCGCACACCGCTTCGACGAGGCCATCGCGGCCCTGAAGCGCAACACCGAACTGCAACCCATGAGCCCTTACGGCTGGTATCAGCTGGCCCGGGTTCATGTCGATCGTCACGAGCCTGACGAGGCGGCGAAGATCATTCGCCACCTCAAAGGCTTCGAGCCGAAGATCGCTGCCCAACTGGAACGCGAGACCGGCCTGGCCGGGTGACGACAGGCGACGACCCGGTTGCAGCCCGCGAAGGAGACACGCGGGGGGTTGTTCATACGTGGCGGCCACGCACGCGCGGCCGTCCTTCATCAGAGGAGACCCATGTCATGCAGCTGACACAAAAGCATGAGGAGTACTGGCGGAAGAACCTCAGGATCACCAGCATCTTGCTGGCCATCTGGTTCTTCGTGACCTTCGTCGTCGGGTATTTCGCCCGCGACCTGAACTTCAACTTCTTCGGTTGGCCATTCAGTTTCTGGGTGGGAGCCCAGGGAGCACTGGTGGTGTACGTGGTCATCATCGGGTTCTATGCCCGGTACATGAACCGCCTCGACCAGGAACACGGCGTTGCCGAGGAGGAATGACATGGCTGGACTGACACCCTCCACAGGCGGCTCGGGCGCCGCTGCCAATTCGGCGTTCAAGAAGCAGCTCAACAAGGTGTACGGCTGGTACACCGGCGGCTTCCTCGCCTTCATCATCGTGCTGGCCATCCTGGAGCAGGCGGGCCTGCCTCGCAACTGGATCGGTTTCATCTTCCTGATCGCCACCGTGGCCCTGTATGCCGGCATCGGCATCATGAGCCGCACGACCGACGCGGCCGAGTACTACGTGGCCGGTCGTCGGGTGCCTGCCATCTACAACGGCATGGCCACCGGCGCTGACTGGATGTCGGCGGCCTCGTTCATCGGCATGGCCGGTACGCTCTACCTCACCGGTTATGGCGGCCTGGCGTTCATCATGGGCTGGACTGGCGGCTACTGCCTGGTGGCGCTGTTCCTGGCACCATACCTGCGCAAGTTCGGGCAGTTCACGATTCCCGACTTCCTGGGGGCACGCTACGGCGGCAACCTGGCGCGGTTCATCGGCATCCTCGCCGCCATCCTGTGCTCGTTCACGTATGTGGTGGCACAGATCTACGGTGTGGGTCTGATCACCTCGCGCCTGTCGGGCCTGGCGTTCGAGATCGGGATCTTCGTGGGTCTGGGCGGCATCCTGGTGTGCTCGTTCCTGGGCGGCATGCGTGCCGTGACCTGGACCCAGGTGGCGCAGTACATCATCCTGATCATTGCCTACATGATCCCGGTGGTGTGGC
>CAMLSD010000039.1 GCA_946482595.1 uncultured Comamonadaceae bacterium | reverse complement strand
GCACCTCGCTGTTCACCGAACTGCGTGAACTGATCTTTGCCAAGGCCACCGAGGGGGCCTCGCGCAGCATTTCGCTGCAGGTGTTCCGCCACCTGCATGCGCTGAGCCTGCGCTTCCACCTCGAGCGCCAGACCGGCGGGATGACGCGCGACATCGAGCGCGGCACGCGCGGCGTGCATTCGCTGATCTCGTACTCGCTCTACAGCATCTTCCCCACGCTGATCGAGGTGGCGATGGTGCTGACGCTGCTGGCCGTCAAGTTCGATGTGTGGTTCGCGTGGATCACGGTGGCCGCGCTGGTGCTGTACATCACCTTCACCGTGCTCGTGACCGAATGGCGAACGCAGTTCCGCAAGGTCATGAACGAGCTCGACTCCAAGGCCCACACCCGGGCGATCGACTCCCTGCTGAACTACGAGACCGTCAAGTACTTCAACAACGAGGCCTATGAATCGCAGCGCTACGACGAGAGCCTGGAGCGCCTGCGACGGGCCACGCTGAAGTCGCAGTCCACGCTGTCGCTGCTCAACACCGGGCAGCAGGTCATCATCGCCACCGCCCTGGTGGCCATGCTGTGGCGTGCGACCGAAGGGGTGGTGGCCGGCACGATGACGCTGGGCGATCTGGTGATGATCAACGCCTTCATGATCCAGCTCTACATCCCGCTGAACTTCCTGGGCGTGGTCTACCGCGAGATCAAGCAGGCGCTGACCGACCTGGACAAGATGTTCAACCTGCTGGAGCGTGAGCGCGAAGTCGATGACGTGCCGGGTGCGCTCGACCTGCAGGTCACGCACGGGGAGGTGCGGTTCGAGAACGTGAGCTTCGGCTATGACACCAACCGCCCGATCCTGCACCACCTGGACTTCACCATTCCGGCCGGCCGCAAGGTGGCGGTGGTCGGGCCGTCGGGTGCGGGCAAGTCCACGCTGGCGCGACTGCTGTTCCGCTTCTACGACGTCAGCAACCCGCAGGAGGGGGGGCGCATCCTGATCGATGGCCAGGACATCCGCCAGGTGACGCAGTCCAGCCTGCGGCGGGCCATCGGCATCGTGCCGCAAGACACCGTGCTGTTCAATGACACGGTCGAATACAACATCGCCTATGGCCGCCCCGGGGCCAGTCACGACGATGTGGTGGCGGCCGCGCAGGCAGCGCACATTCACAATTTCATCCGTTCCACGCCGCTGGGCTACGACACGGTGGTCGGCGAACGGGGGCTCAAGTTGTCAGGCGGGGAAAAGCAACGGGTGGCGATCGCGCGCACGCTGCTGAAGAATCCGCCGATCCTGATCTTCGACGAGGCCACGTCGGCGCTTGACTCTGCCAATGAACGTGCCATCCAGGCTGAACTGGCGTCGGCCGCACGCAACAAGACGGCCCTGGTGATCGCACACCGGCTGTCGACGGTGGTCGATGCGCACGAGATCCTGGTGCTCGAGCAGGGGCGCATCATCGAACGGGGGACACACTCGCAACTGATGGCGCAGTCCGGGCGGTATGCCCAGATGTGGGCCCTGCAGCAAAGCGGCCAGGACACCTGAGCGCCCCCGCGCGGTGGCGCGGGGGTCAGCTGGCCGGGTCGGCCGGGCGGTCGGGTTGGCCGCCGGTGTCATCGGCAGGCGCGTCGCCTGCCTCGTTGCCGCTGCCGCCGTCGGACTTGTGCTCCGACTTGCGCTTGAGCTTTTCTTCCTTCTTGCGCTTCTTGGCCAGCTCTCGCTGGCGTTTTTCATAGGAATAGTTCGGTGTGGCCAAGGGTGTCCTCTCAGTCTCGCCCACAACGGGCGAACGGGGTTGTTACGGTCCCCATCGTACCCGCGACCCGGGGCCCTGGTGTGCGGATGTGCCAGACTTCATGGCTATGGCCCTGAAATCCACGATATTCAAGATCGAACTCCAAATCGCCGACATGGACCGCGGCTACTACGGCAGCCATGCGCTGACCATTGCCCGCCATCCCTCGGAAAACGACGAACGCATGATGGCCCGCGTGCTGGCCTTTGCGCTGCATGCCGACGAATCGCTCGCCTTCGGCAACGGTCTGAGCACCAATGACGAGCCCGACCTGTGGCGGCGCGACCTGACCGGCGCGATCGAGCTGTGGATCGACGTCGGCCAGCCCGACGAAAAGCTGCTGCGCAAGGCCAGCCACCGCTCGGAGCAGGTCGTGCTGCTGACCTTCGGCCGGGTGGCCGAGGTGTGGTGGTCGCAGAACCGCAGTGCGCTGGAGAAGCTGCGCAACCTGCGCGTGCTGCACCTGAATGCCGACATGAGCCAGGCCCTGGCCGCGCTGGTCGAGCGCACGCTCAGGCTGCAGTGCACGATCCAGGACGGCCAGATCTGGCTCGGCCACGAGCAGGAGACGGTGCAGCTCGAAGTCGTCGAGTGGAAGGCGTCGCACGCCGGCTGACCGGCCCGCCGGGCCGCCGGCGCGCACTCACCGCCGCATCAGCGTCGACTTGCCGAACAGGCTGCCGATCAGGTCGACGGCCACCTCGGCCGTCTGGTTGCGCACGTCCAGCGCCGGGTTGAGTTCGACCACATCGAGCGAGGCGAGCCGGCCGGTGTCGGCGATCATCTCCATGCACAACTGCGCCTCGCGGTAGCTCGGGCCGCCGCGCACCGTGGTGCCCACGCCCGGGGCCACGTCGGGGTCGAGGAAGTCCACGTCGAAGCTCACATGCAGGTGGGTGTTGCTGTCGAGCATGGCCAGGGCCAGTTCCATCGTGTGGCGCATGCCCATCTCGTCGATGTAGCGCATGTCGAACACTTCGAGGTTCTGCTCGTGCACGAAGCGCTTTTCGCCGGCGTCGACGCTGCGGATGCCGATCTGGCGCACCACCTGCGGCGAGATGGCCGGGCGGTGACCACCGATCTCGGTCAGCTCCGCCGGCCCGTGGCCGCACAGCACGGCCACCGGCATGCCGTGCACATTGCCGCTGGGCGTGAGCGAGTTGGTGTTGAAGTCGGCATGGGCGTCGAGCCACAGCACCCGCAGCTTCTTGCCGCGCTCACGGCAGTGGCGGGCCACTGCACTGATCGAGCCGATGCCCAGGCAGTGGTCGCCGCCCAGCAGCATCGGGAACTGCCCGGACTCGAGCACGTCGTACACGGCCTCGTGCACGGCACGGTTCCATTCGGCCACTTCATGCAGGTGCCGGTAGCCGTCGACCGGGGGCAGCCAGGGGTTGTGCGGCCCCATGAGGTTGCCCTGGTCGCTGACGGTGCAGCCCAGGCCCTCGAGCGTGGCCTGCAGGCCGGCCACGCGCAGCGCTTCGGGCCCCATGGAAGCGCCGCGTGCGCCGGCACCGATGTCGGTGGGGGCGCCGATCAGGGTCACGACGGGGTGGGCAGTGGCGGACATGGTCAGGCTCCTTGCGCGGCAGGTCAGATGTCGTCGGCGAAGGCGCCGGTGGAGGTGTTGGGTGCGTCGAGCGCGTAGGTCTCGCAGATCACCTGCCAGGCCTCTTCGGCCGTCTCGACATACTGGAACAGCTCGACGTCTTCGGGCGAGATCATGCCGGTGTCGACCAGCACGTCGAAGTTGATCAGCTTCGACCAGAAATCGCGGCCGAACAGCAGGATGGGGCGCCGGCGGCATTTGCCGGTCTGCACCAGCGTCATGACCTCGAACAGCTCGTCCATCGTGCCGAAGCCCCCGGGAAAGCACACCAGTGCGATCGAGCGCATCAGGAAGTGCATCTTGCGCAGGCCGAAGTAGTGGAACAGGAAACACAGCTCCGGCGTGATGTAAGGGTTGGGCTCCTGCTCGTGCGGCAGCACGATGTTCAGGCCGATGCTCTTGCCCTCGGCTTCGAAGGCGCCGCGGTTGCCGGCCTCCATGATGCCGGGCCCGCCGCCGGTGACCACGTAGATCGGTGGGTCCAGGCGATGCGAGGCGCGTGTCACCAGGGCGGCAAAACGGCGCGCCTCCTCGTAGTAGTGCGACATCGCCAGCTGGTGGGTGGCGCGACGCAGGGCCAGGGCGTCACCGCTGGACTGCGCCGCCTCGAGGCTGCGTTCGGCCACGTCACGCGGCGGGATGCGCGCGCTGCCGAAGATCACGATGGTCGATTCGATGCCGTGCTGCTGCTGGACCAGCTCGGGCTTGAGCAGTTCGAGCTGCATGCGCACCGGGCGCAGGTCTTCGCGCAGCAGGAATTCGTCGTCGGCAAAGGCGAGCCGGTAGGCGCTTTCGGGCCCGCCGTAGCGCGGCAGCGAGGCGGCCGCGGCGGCGTCTTCCTGGGCCGAGGGGAAATTGCGGGCTGTCAGTTCTTGGCGTTTGTCTTCCATGGTGCGCACTCGCAAGGCATGTTGCAGTGCGCCAGCTTAGCGGAAGCTCACCGGGCTGCGCCGTTTCCTCAACGCAGAAACAGGATTGCCACCAGCACCAGGCCGGCCATCCACACGGTTTCGACCAGGATCAGCATGAAGGGCCGCCACCCCGCGCGCGCCAGCTGCATGAACGAGGTCTTCATGCCGAGCGCGGCGATCGCCACCACCAGGCAGCCGCGCGAGACCTGGCCCAGCGCGCCTTGCACCCCGGTGCTGAGCCAGCCCATGGAGTTGATGACCACCATGCCGACGAACATCAGCAGGAACCACGGCACCAGGGGCTGGCGGGCCGCATGCACCTCGTCGTGCGAGGCCTCGCGGGCGCGGCGGAAGCTGGCCGACACCACGACCACCACCACGGCCAGCATGGCCACTCGGAAGAGCTTCACGATGGTGGCAAAGTCGCCCGCCTCGGTGCCGAGCGTGTAGCCGGCCCCCACCACCTGGGCCACGTCATGGATCGTGCCGCCGAGGAACAGCCCGGCCAGCTCGGGCGGCAGGTCGAGCGCGCGTGCAATCAGCGGGTAGATGACCATGGCCAGCGTGGACAGCGCCGTGACGGTGACCACCACCAGCAAGGTGAAGCGTTCGCCGTCCTTTTCCTTGGGCAGGACGGCCGAGATCGCCAGTGCGGCCGATGCGCCACAGATGGCGACCGACCCGCCGGCCAGCACCCCCTGCGCGGTGCTCATGCCCAGGCGGCGTGCCAGGAACAACCCGCAATAGAGGGTCGTGACGACCGCCGCAATCACGATGAGGGCGGTCGTCCAGCCCAGGCCGATGATCTGTTCCGCGGTGATGCGCGCGCCCAGCAGACCCACGCCAAGCCGCAGCACGGTGCGCGAGCAGAACTCGATGCCCGGTTTGGTCTGCGGCTCATGGCTGAGGTAGTGAAAGGCCACGCCGAAAAACAGCGCATACAGCAGCTGCGGCCCGCCGTGCAGGGTCGAGACGAAGGTTGCGGCCAGCGCCACCACGGCGCTCAGCGCTGAGCCGGCGGACCAGCGCTTCACCTGGGTTGCACCCTCGGTGATGGCCTGGGTGATGGTCTGGGTGAGCACCTGGCCGCTCATGCTGCGGCTCCGGGCTGAAGCACTGTCCTGAAGGGCTCGCGCAGCGCCGGTGTGCTGGCCATGAGGCTGCGGCTTTCAGTCCAGTGGCGGTCGTCCAGCGCATCCAGGCAGGCGCCGGCCTCGCGCAGCAGCAGCACGGCGGCTGCGGCATCCCAGGCGCCCATGTCGTGCGCCCAGAAGGCGTCGATGCGCCCGGCGGCCAGGCAGGCCAGCTCCAGCGTCATCGCGCCGCTGCGGCGCAGGCCGCCGAAGGCCTGTGCCACACGGGCAAACTCGCCCAGGTAGCTCGGCCAGCGCGGCGAGCCCGGCTTGGGGAAAACCGTGGCCGCGAGCGCGTCGAGGGCCGGCCGCGCGGCCGCGCAGTGCAGCCTCGTGCTGCCGAGCCAGGCGCCCTGGCCCCGTGCCGCGCTGAACAGCTCATCGCGGTTCGGATCGAGCACCACACCGGCCACCGGCTCACGGCCCGCCAGCAGCGCGATCGACACGGCGTACTGCGGGTAGCCGCGCAGGTAGTTGGCCGTGCCGTCGATCGGGTCGACCACCCAGCACAGTCCGTCGCCGGCCGACACCTCGGGCGAGGATTCCTCGCCCATGAAACCGGCGTCCGGCCAGGCCGACAGCAGGCGGCTGCGGATCAGTGCCTCGGCCTCGCGGTCGATGGTGCTGGCCACGTCGCCGGGCTGCTTGTGCGTGAGCTGCGCCTGGGCGATGCGCCCGCGCGCCGCCTGGATGAATGCTGCGGCCTCGCGCGCAGTGTGTTCGGCGAACTGCAGCGCACGAACGGGATCGATGCCGGGCGCCGTGCTCATGCCGGGCGGGACAGCAGGCTGACGTAGTCGTGCTGGGCCGTGTTGACCGTGGAGATGCGGTACTCGACCGGCTTGTCGCCGAAGGTGAGTGCCGTACGACGCACCTGCAGCACCGGGACGCCGGGCGCCACCCCCAGGATGCGCGCGGCGCTGCGATCGGCGCTGGCGGCGCGCAGCCGTTCGAGTGCGCGCACGACCGTGATGCCGTATTCCGACTGGTAGAGGTGATAGATCGTGCTCGGACGTTCGGTGAAGCGTTTTTCGCTCAGGCCCTTGAACAGCACCGCCGGCAGCGTGAGGTGGTCATAGACCACCGGACGACCCTGCAGGGAGAGCCGGTTTTCGATCACGATGACCGGGTCCCCCACCCGGATGGCCAGCGCCTGCGCAGCTTCCTCGTCGGCGCGGTCGCGCGAGAAGGAAACGAGGTCCACGCTGGGGGCCTCCTTGCGGCCATCGCAGCGTTCGATGTGGAAGAACTGGAACAGGAAGCGGTCCTGCGTGTGCGTGGCGACAAACGTGCCGCGCCCCTGGCGCCGCACGAGGATGTGCTCGGCCACCAGGTCGTCCACCGCGCGGCGCACCGTGCCGATGGATACGCCGAACGATTGCGCCAGTTCGGTCTCGCTGGCCAGGGCCTCGCCCGGGCGGCAATGCCCCGACTCGATGGCCTGCAACAAGGAACGCTTGACCAGCCGGTACAGCGGCATGCCCGCGGCATCGGGCGCAATGGTCTGGAAACTGCCGCGCCGCGTGTGCGCCGGATGTGAGGCCGTGTTCATCATGGACGCCATTGTAGGGACCGTGACCCGCATTCATGCAAGTCATCCATATGACCTGTTTGACGCTCGATTTTTGCTGTCCTAGAGTCAGCCCATCCCGAACCACCGAGCGAGGACTCAAGGCGATGATTCACTTTGTTTTGCATGACACGCGCGACACCGTCGCCGTGGTCGTGGTTGAAGGCGTGAAGGCCGGCATGGAGCTGAACGGCTGGATCATGGACGAGGACAAGATGATGAATGTCGTGGCACGCCAGGACATTCCCATCGGCCACAAGGTGGCCCTCAAGGACATGAACGTCGGCGATACCGTCTGGAAGTACGGCATCGACATGGGCAAGGTCGTGGCGCCCATCAAGGCGGGCGAACACGCCCACGTGCAGAACATCAAGACCAAGCGCTGGTAAGCCGAGGAGTACACGACATGGCAGTCATCGACAAGAACACCACCTTCCTGGGCTACCGCCGCGAGAACGGCCGCGTGGGCGTGCGCAACCACGTGATCATCCTGCCGCTGGACGACCTGTCCAACGCCGCAGCCGAGGCCGTGGCCCACAACATCAAGGGGACGATGGCGATCCCCCACCCCTACGGCCGCCTGCAGTTCGGCGCCGACCTCGACCTGCATTTCCGCACGCTGATCGGCGCGGGCTGCAATCCGAACGTGGCCGCCGTGGTGGTCATCGGCATCGAGGACGGCTGGACCAAGAAGGTCGTCGACGGCATCGCCTCCACCGGCAAGCCGGTGGTCGGCTTCGGCATCGAGGGCCACGGCGATCATGAGACCATCATGAAGGCCAGCAAGGCCGCACGCGAGTTCGTGCAGTGGGCCAGCGAGAAGCAGCGCGAGGCCTGCGCGATCAGCGAGCTGTGGGTGTCCACGAAGTGCGGCGAGTCCGACACCACCTCCGGCTGCGGCGCCAACCCCACGGTGGGCAATGCCTTCGACAAGCTGCATCCGCTGGGCAACTACCTGTGCTTCGGCGAGACGTCCGAGATCACCGGCGGCGAACACATCGTCGCGGCCCGCTGCGCCAACGATGCGGTGCGCGAGAAGTTCATGTTCATGTTCAACCGCTACCAGGACATGATCAACCGTCACAAGACGACCGACCTCTCCGAAAGCCAGCCCACCAAGGGCAACATCGCCGGCGGCCTCACCACGATCGAGGAAAAGGCGCTGGGCAACATCCAGAAGATCGGCAAGAAGTGCACGGTCGACGGTGTGATCGACAAGGCCGAGATGCCCACCCATCCGGGCCTGTGGTTCATGGATTCCTCCAGCGCCGCGGCCGAGATGGTGACCCTGTGCGCGGCATCGGGTTATGCGGTGCACTTCTTCCCGACCGGCCAGGGCAACGTGATCGGCAATCCGATCGTTCCGGTCATCAAGATCTGCGCCAACCCGCGCACGGTGCGCCTGATGAGCGAGCACATCGACGTCGACACCTCGGGCCTGCTGCAGCGCGAGATCACGCTCGACCAGGCCGGTGACAAGCTGCTCGAATGCATGCTGCGCACGGCCAACGGGCGCCTCACCGCGGCCGAGGCCCTGGGCCACCGCGAGTTCGTGCTCACGCGCCTGTTCGAAAGCGCCTGATTCCCGCGCTGGCGCTGCCCGCCGGCTCCCTGGCACCCCGGCCCAGTCGCTCCCGCGCTCGGGGCGAGGGCAGGGGAGCGGCGGCAGCGGTTCATCTCCCGTCAGGATTCCTCGCATGAGAATCGTCATCACCGAATTCATGGACGAGCGCGCCGTGGCGCAGCTCAGCGCACGCCACGATGTGCACTACGACCCCAGGCTGGTCGACGACCCGACCCGCCTGCACCAGGAGGCTGCGCAGGCGGATGCCCTGATCGTGCGCAACCGTACCCAGGTGCGCGGCGAGCTGCTGGCGCAACTGGGCCGCTGCCGAGTGGTCGGACGCCTGGGCGTGGGGCTGGACAACATCGACGTGCCCGGCTGCGAGGCCCGCGGCATGCGCGTCATTCCGGCCACCGGGGCGAATGCGCTGTCGGTGGCCGAGTATGTGATCGCCACGGCCATGCTGCTGCTGCGCGGTGCTTACCTGTCCACACCGGACGTGGCCTCGGGCAAGTGGCCGCGCACGGCGTTGTCCAACGGGCGTGAGATCGCCGGCAAGACGCTGGGGCTGGTCGGTTTCGGCTCCATCGGCCAGCTCACCGCCAGGCTCGCCCAGGGGCTGGGCATGGAGGTCATCGCCTTTGATGCCATGCTCGATGCCGATCACCCTGTGTTTGCCCAGGCGCGTGTGCGCTGTGCCGGCCTGGACGAAACCATCAAGACAGCCGACGTGCTGAGCCTGCACGTACCACTGGTGGACTCCACACGCGGCCTGATCGACGCCGCGCGCATCGCCACGATGAAGCGCGGCGCGGTGCTGGTCAACACGGCCCGCGGGGGGGTCGTCGATGAGCCTGCCGTGGCGCAGGCCCTCAGGAGCGGCCACCTGGGTGGTGCGGCGCTCGACGTCTTCGAGGTCGAGCCGATGGCCGCTTCACCGCATTTCCAGGACTGCCCGAACCTCGTGCTCACGCCGCACATCGCCGGCGTGTCGTCCGAGTCGAACGAGCGGGTGTCCTTTCTGATCGCCGACAAGGTGCTGGAGGCACTCGACTGATGGCCACGCTGACGATGCAGGACCTGGAGGCGCGTGTGGATGCGGCCTTGCAGGCCGCCGGTGCCAACCCGGCCATGGCGCGATCCACCGCGCGGGCGCTGGTGCTGGCCGAGGCCCAGGGCCTGGCCTCCCATGGCCTGAGCCGGGTTGCCCAATACGCCACGCACCTGCGCAACGGGCGCGTCAACGGTGCGGCCCAGCCCAAGGTGCTGCGCGGCAAGGGCGGTGCGGCCCTGGTCGATGCACGCGAGGGCCTGGCCTTTCCCGCCTGCGACCTGGCGGTGGCCGAGGCGATCCGCCGGGCCCGCGATTTCGGCGTGAGTTTTGTCGGTGTGGCCAACAGCCACCACTGCGGTGTGGTCGTCGACCATCTGCGTGCGGTGGCCGACGCCGGCATGGTGGGCCTGGGCTTTGCCAACTCGCCGGCCGCGATGCCGGCCGCGGGCGGCCGCCACCCCATCTTCGGCACCAATCCGGTGGCCGCGGTGTTTGCACGCCGTGCCGGGGCGCAGGCGAAAACCCCGCTGATGATCGACCTGTCGCTGTCGGAGGTGGCGCGGGGCAAGCTGATGGTGGCGGCCAAGGAGGGGCGCAGCATCCCGCTGGGCTGGGCCCTGGATGCTCAGGGTGAACCCACCACGGATCCCAAGGCCGGCATGGAGGGCTCGATGCTGCCCTTCGGCACGGGGGCGGGCAACGGCAGCCCGAAGGGCGCGATGCTGGCCCTGATGGTCGAACTGCTGGTCACGGCCCTGATCGGCGCGCAGTTCGGCTACGAGGCGTCGAGCTTTTTTGTCGACGAGGGCAATCGGCCGCGGATCGGCCAGGCCTTCATCGTGATCGACCCGGGCGCGCTGGCGGGCAGCCAGTCGTACTTCGACCGGGTCGAGGTGCTGGTGGCCGAGATGCTGTCCGACGACGGCGTGAGGCTGCCGGGCGCGCGCCGCGAGCAGCTGCTTGAGAAGGCCCAGGCTCAGGGCCTGGAGATCAGCGATGCGCTGCTGGCCCAGTGGCCAGCCCCGGCATGACGGGGAGCTGATCGCCGCACAACGTCCCGGTTCGAGTCGGTCGCAAGCGCCAACAACAGATGGCAGGCGCATGAGCTTGCGCTTGCGGCCCCGGCCTGCATGGGCCACCGTGCGCCTGCCCCAACCAAGGAGACAGGAATGGATCGAAGGCAAGTGCTGGGGGCGATGGCAGGAGTGGCGGGTGCGGCCCTGCCGGGGTGGGCGTGGGCTCAGGCCGACTACCCCACGCCCGGTCAGACCATCCGCTACGTGGTGCCGTTTCCGCCGGGCGGTCTGACCGACGTGATGGCCCGCCTGGTGGCACAGCAACTGGGCGAGCGCTGGAAGGTCAACGTGGTGGTCGACAACAAGGCTGGCGGCGGGGGGCAGATCGGCGCGGCCGATGCTGCCAAAGCGGCCGGTGACGGCGGCACCATGCTGGCCATCACGCTGACCCATGCCGCCAACGTGACGCTGTTCCCGAAGGCACCCTACAACTTCACGCGCGACCTGCGTCCAGTGGCGCTGCTGGCTGGCTCGCCGATGCTGATCGTCGTGCCGGCGGCCAGTCCGATCAAGGACCTGAAGGACCTGGTGGCGGCCGCGAAGTCCCGTGCGCTGAACGGCGGTTCGTCAGGCAATGGCACGCCGCCTCACCTGACGCTGGAGCTGTTCAACGACATCAACAAGACCAGCGTGCAGCACGTGCCGTACAAGGGCGGGGCGCCGTCGATGACCGACCTGATCGGCGGGCAGCTCGACGTGGTGTTCTCGAACTTTCCGGAGTCGGTGGCCCATGTGAAGTCGGGCAAGCTGCGCGCGCTCGCGCTGGCCAGCACGCAGCGGCATCCGCTGGTGCCCGACGTGCCCACCACGGCCGAGGCCGGGCTGCCTCAGCTGCAGGTCGAGAACTGGACGGCCATCATGATGCCGGCAGCCACGCCGGACGCCGTCGTGCAGAAGCTCGGCGCCGAGGTGGTGCGCATCATGGGCACGCCGGAGCTGGAAGAGCGTGCGCGTACCCAGGGTTTCCGGGTCGATGCCCGCGGCCCCGACAAGTTCGCGCCTTTCCTGACCGAGGAGATCGCGCGCTGGGCCAAGGTGATCCAGGCGGCCAACATCAAGGCCGACTGACCCCCGGGGCGGTGTGGCACCGCCGTCACCCGGCCGGTCCGCAGACCGGGCAGGCCGGGTGTCGCTGGAGGCGAATTTCGGTCCACTCCATCGAGCGTGCGTCCAGCATCTGCAGCCGCCCGGCCAGCGAGCGGCCCACGCCCCCCAGCAGCTTGAGCGTCTCGGCAGCCTGCACGGCACCGATGATGCCCACCAGCGGTGCGAACACGCCCATCGTTGCGCAACGTACCTCGTCGAACTGCTGGTCCGGCGGGAACAGGCAGGCATAGCAGGGCGATGCCGCATCGCGCGGGTCATACACGCTGACCTGACCGTCGAAACGGATCGCGGCACCCGACACCAGCGGCCGCCGATGGGCCACGCAGGCGCGGTTGATGGCATGCCGGGTGCTGAAGTTGTCGGTGCAGTCCACCACCACGTCCGCACAGGCGACCAGATCGGCCAGCGCCGTGTCGTCGGCGCGTTCCATCCGCGCGTGCACGGTCACGCCCGGGTTGATCGCGGCAATGCTGGCTGCCGCAGAGCGCGCCTTGGGCTGGCCGATGCGACTCATGTCGTGGATGATCTGGCGCTGCAGGTTGGTGAGATCCACCTCGTCGTGATCGACGATCGTGATCTGACCGACGCCCGCCGTGCCCAGATACAACCCGACCGGCGAGCCCAGGCCGCCCGCGCCGACGACCAGGACATGCCCGTCGAGGATGCGCTGCTGACCTTCCACGCCCAGTTCATCGAGCAGGATGTGACGGCTATAGCGAAGCAGTTGGTCGTCGTTCATGGGCGCAGGATAGCCCGATTCCCCACTGAAGGTCTTGCCCGCCTTGGCGTGCGGTCTGCTGCGCAAAAACGACCAGGCCCACCGGGAGGCGGGCCTGTGAGGGGGCGTACCGGGCCGCTGGCGGCCCGCCTGGCGCAGGCTGACAGCTGCGTCAGTTGCTCTTGGCCTCGTCGGGCTTGCGCTCGGTGAGGGTCTTCGAGACGAGCACCGGCTTGCCCTTCAGGCGGTTCAGCGCCTGCTGAAGCTGGAAGTCCTCGGTGCTGCCGAACTCAGGCAGGGGCTTGGGCGGAGCCTTGGCCTGCTTGGCCGCCTCTTCTTCGAGACGCTTGATGGCTTCGTCGCGTGCCTTGTCACGGGCGGGGTCTTTCTCTTCCTTGCCCTGGCCGCTCTGCAGGTGCTTTTCCAGGTCGGCCTCGCGGGTGCGCAGGGCACTGTAGAGGTTGCCTTCGGCGGTTTCGTCGATCATCACGTCGGGCACGATGCCCTTGGCCTGGATCGAACGACCTGCCGGGGTGAAGTAACGCGCCGTCGTGAGCTTGAGCGCCGTGTCAGCAGTGAGCTGACGCACGGTCTGCACCGAACCCTTGCCGAAGGTCTGCGAGCCCATGATGATCGCGCGCTTGTGGTCCTGCAGCGCGCCGGCCACGATTTCGCTGGCTGACGCCGAACCCTCGTTGACCAGCACCACCAGCGGCACGTTCTTCACGGCCTCGGGCAACCGCCGCAGCGGGTCGCCGCCACCGCGGCGCACGTAATCTTCGGGCGCGGCCCGGAAGGTGGCCTTGGACTCGGCGATCTGGCCGTTGGTCGTGACGACGATGGCACCCTTGGGCAGGAACGCCGCCGACACGGCCACCGCGCCTTCGAGCAGGCCGCCCGGGTCATTGCGCAGGTCGAGCACGATGCCCTTGAGGTTCGGGTCCTGCTTGTAGAGTTCTTCGAGCTTGCGGGCGAAGTCCTCGATGGTGCGGTCCTGGAACTGGCTCACGCGCAGCCAGGCATAGCCGGGCTCGACGATCTTGGAGCGCACGCTCTGGACGCGGATTTCCTCGCGCGTGATCGACACCGGGAAGGTGCGGCTTTCGCTCTTGCGGAAGATCGTCAGCAGCACCTTGGTGTTGGGCTCGCCGCGCATGCGCTTGACGGCCTGATCGATCGTCAGCCCCTTCACGGCGGTGTCGTCGATGCGGGTGATGAGGTCGCCGCTCTTGAGCCCGGCGCGGAAGGCCGGAGAACCTTCGATCGGCGAGACTACCTTGACCAAGCCGTCTTCCATGCCGATCTCGATGCCGACCCCGACAAAGCGCCCGGTCGTGCCCTCGCGGAATTCCTTGAAGGTCTTGCGGTCGAAGTATTGCGAATGCGGGTCGAGGCCGGCCACCATGCCGCCGATGGCGTCGGTGATCAGCTTCTTCTCGTCGACCGGCTCGACGTAGTCGGACTTCACCATGCCGAACACCTGCGCCAGCTGCTGGAGTTCTTCCAGTGGCAGCGGAGACAGGTTGTTGCGGGCGGTCGCCTGCAATTGCATGGTGGTCAGGGCGCCCGCGACCGCTCCGAGCGTGATCCAGCCAGCAACTTTCAATTTGGCACCCATGGCGCGCACTATCCTTTCCGGCGGAACACCGCAACTATCTGGAATGGGCCTCAGTATAGGCCTGCGACTTCGGCTTCGAGTCGGCAATTGCCCCGAAAGTTGCACCCAGTTCTTGCCCCAAACGGCCGTTTCAGGCGGCTTCGCGTGGAAATGTCACGACGTGGTCGACTTCAGGGCGGATCCCGATCCAGTCGCCCACCGCATGGTCATGGTGCGACGGCACATGGGCCAGCACCTGCTCGCCACTGGCCAGCCGCAGGGTGTACAGGAACTCGGAACCCCGGAAAGCCTTGCGCTCGATGCGAGCCTTCACCGGGCTGTTGTCATCGTGGATGATGTCGTCCGCCCGCAGCAGGACGTCGCACAGGCCGTCCGGGTAGGCGCCGGGCAGTGGGCATTCCTCGACGTCGATCAGGTCGCCCAGCGGCGTGCGCACCACCGGCGTGCCGGCGGTGTCGACGATGCAGGCCGGCGTGAACACGCCGTGACCGATGAAGTCGGCCACGAACCGCGTCGCGGGGCGGTGGTACAGATGGTAGGCGTCGTCCCACTGCTCGAGCGCGCCACGGTTCATCACGCCGATGAGGTCGGCCACGGCAAAGGCCTCCATCTGGTCGTGCGTGACCAGCAAGGCGGTGGTCGAGGCCTGCTTCAGGATGGTGCGCACCTCCTGGGCCAGGCGCTCGCGCAGATCGACGTCCAGGTTCGAGAAGGGTTCGTCCAGCAGCAGCAGCCGCGGCTGTGGGGCCAGGGCCCGGGCCAGTGCGATACGTTGCTGCTGGCCGCCGGAGAGCTGGTGCGGGAACTGCTCGGCCACCGGCCCCAGGCCTACCAGCTCCAGCATGTCGGCCACCCGCCGGGCGCGCTCGGCCCGCGGCAGGTGCTGGATGCCGAAGGCCACGTTGGCGCCCACGCTCAGGTGCGGAAACAGTGCGTAGTCCTGGAAGACCATGCCGATCTGCCGGCACTCCGGCGGCAGGTGCACCGTGCTGCCGGGCAGGGCGCTGCTGAGCGCTTCGCCGCGGATCGCGATGCGCCCGCCCGCCAGGCGCTCCAGCCCCGCAATGGCCCGCAGGATCGAGGTCTTGCCGCAGCCCGACGGGCCGATCAGCGCACCGATCTGACCCTGACCGAGTGCCAGCGTCACCGCATCGACGGCGGGCTCGGGTGAGCGGGCGCCGGGGTAGCGGATGGTGGCGTGATCGATCGTCAGGAACATGGCGGGTCGGCAGAGCGGTCGGCCAAGCCGGTATTTGAGCTGGCTCAGCGTGGAGTTCGGGCAAAGCCCTATGATATCGGTCAAGAGAACAAATGATTGCGTTTCGCATTCAGTCTTGACCGGCGTCAGGCCCTGTCACTTGTCACTTGTCACCTGACAGCGGCGTGGGCGGCCGGTTGCTGCACGCGACTGGATCCGTCTGCCCCGGCCTGCCGTTCATGCGCCTGCTCACCTTGCTGACCCTGTTGCTCGCCCTGCCGGTGCTGGGGGTGCTCGGTTCCTGGGCCACGCTCGATGCCGGCAGCCTGGACGTGCTGGCCCATCAATGGGACACCGTGCTGCCCGGCTACGCTGGCAGCTCGCTGCTGCTGTCGGCGCTCGTGGCCGTGGGCGTCACGGTGGTCGGTGGCGGCACGGCGGCGGCCGTCACGCTGTTCGACTTTCCCGGGCGGCGCATGTTCGAGTGGGCGCTGCTGCTGCCCCTGGCGATGCCGGCCTACGTGATGGCGTACGCCTACACCGATTTCCTGCAGTTCAGCGGGCCGTTCCAGAGCACGTGGCGTGCCCTGACCGGTGCGCAGGGCGCCGTCATCCCCGATGTGCGCAGCCTGTGGGGCGCGGTGCTGATGTTCATTTTCTGCCTGTACCCGTATGTGTACCTGCTGACCCGTACCGCGCTGGGCGAGCGGGGCGTGCAGCTGATGGAGGCCGCCCGGCTGCTCGGGGCCGGGCTGGGACGGCGGGTGCGCACCGTGGCGCTGCCGCTGGCGCGGCCGGCGCTGGCCGCGGGGGTGGCGCTGGCGCTGATGGAAACCCTGGCCGACTACGGCGTGGGTTCGTATTTCGGCCTCAACACCTTCACCACCGGCATCTACAAGGCCTGGCTGTCGATGGACGACCGGGTGGCCGCCGCTCAGCTGGCCACGCTGCTGCTGCTGGTCGTGGCGGGGCTGCTGTGGGTGGAGCGACGGGCCCAGCACCGCATGCGTTTTGCCAGCGCGCGCTCCGGCCACTCGGCCAGTGCCGAGGCGCGCCCGATCGAACTGCGGGGCCGGCGGGTGGTCTGGGCCTGGCTGGTCTGTGGCGTGCCGGTGCTGCTGGGGTTCGTGTTGCCGGTGGCCGTGCTGCTGCACCTGCTGTGGGTCGAGGCCCGCCATGCCGAACTCGGCATTCCCTGGGCGCGGTTCGGCCAGTGGAGCTGGACAAGCTTCAAGCTGGCCGGCCTGGCCGCGCTGCTGGCCGCGGCTGTGGCCCTGGTGCTGGCCTTTGCGCTGCGGCTCAAGCCTCGCCCGGGCCTGAAGTTCGCGGCCCGGGTGGTGTCGCTCGGCTACGCCGTGCCGGGGGCGGTGATCGCCGTGGGCATCCTGCTGCCGGCCGGATGGATCCAGGCCACCTGGCCCCAGTCCCAGGCCACGGCCCTGGTGACCGGCACGCTGTTCGGCCTGCTGTATGCCTACCTGGTGCGGTTTTCCTCGGTGGCGCTGCAGTCGGTCGAGGCCGGCTATGCGCGCATTCCGGGGTCGCTGGACGAGTCGGCCCGCATGCTCGGCAGCTCGCGTCAGCGGCTGCTGGCGCAGGTCCACCTGCCGCTGCTGCGCAACTCGGTGCTGGCGTCGGCCCTGCTGGTGTTCGTCGACGTGATGAAGGAGCTGCCGGCCACCTACGTGCTGCGCCCGTTCAACAGCGACACGCTGGCGGTCGTGGCCTACCAGCTGGCCAAGGACGAGCGCCTGGGCGAGGCGGCGCTGCCGTCGCTGGCCATCGTGCTGGTCGGCCTGGTGCCGGTGGTGATGCTGTCGCGGGCGGTGCGGCGGCGCTGAACCGCCCGCGCTCAACTTCTGCGCGTGTCGTCCGATAACGAAGAAGCGCCCGGGCGGGCGCTGGCGTGCCATGGTGCGCCACTGGAAGGACTGCATGCAAGCGACTGCCGAACATCTGCCTCGCAGGAGGAACATCTACCAGGCCCTGGCCTGGCTGGTGTTGCTGGCGGGCGTGCTGCTGTCGCTGTGGGCCTGGCACCAGGCGGCCGAGCAGCTGAGGGAAGACTCCGATGCGCGGCTCGACGAGCTGGGAGTGCGCACGGCGGTGCTGGTCGACGAGCGCTTCGGCCGCTACATCGACCTGCTCACCAGCTTCCAGAGCCTGTTCCACCGCCGGGAGTCCGTCACCCGCCGGGAGTTCCATGATCATTTCGCCGCCATGCGTGTGCATGCGCGCTACGTCGGTGTCCTCAGCGTGCAGTATTCGGTGCTGCTGCCCGATGGCCAGCGCGATGCCTTCGAGGCCGAGGTCCGGGGCGATCGCAGCCTGCGCGATGCGGGGTACCCCGACTTCCAGATCCATCCCCCTGGCCGCCGCCCCACCTACATGGCCGTCAGCTACTGCGAACCGCTGGCCGGCAATGAAGTGGCGATGGGGCTGGACACGCTGACGATGCTTGACCACCTGGGCGCTGTCGAGCGCTCACGTGACGCCGGGCTGCCGATCTCGTCGCCACCGGTGCAGCTGCTGCAGGGGGCCACCGGGGTGGTCGTGCGGCTGCCGGTCTATCGCACGGGCGCCGCGCTGACCAATGTCGAGCAGCGCCGGCAGGCGCATGTGGGCCAGGTCTCGGGGGTCTTCCGGGCCGTCCAGGTCATGCAGGAGGTGCTGCCGGCCGACCTGAGCGGCTACCGTGTGCGCATCCAGGACATCGGGCCCAGCGAGTACCTGCCCGGCGAAGCTGCCGCGGCCACACGGGTGCTCTACGACAGCCGCTCGGGCAGCGAAGCGTTTGCCTACGCCAACGATGATCTGCGCGAGCATGCACTGGCCCTGGCCGGGCGCCTGTGGACGGTCCAGGTGGCGCGCGATCCGGTGGACTTCCATGCCCAGCGCTATCCGATGTCGGTGCTTGTCGGCGGGCTGATCGCCACGCTGGCAAGTTTCGCGGCGCTGTACAGCTTTGCGGGGCGCTATCACCGCGCCATCCAGATCGCGCGGCGCCTGGGGCGCGAAGCGCGCGAGTACGCATACCGGTTGCGCTCGGTGATCGACAGCACGGTGGACGGCATCGTCACCATCGACGATGCCGGCCGCATCCAGACGGCCAACGCGGCTGCGCTGCGGATGTTCGATCTGCCAGCCGACAACTTCATCGGGCGGCCGGTCGGCGAGTTCATCGACGGCGCCGAGGCGGCGCTGCAGTCGCTTGCGCCGAACGACCGGGCCGCGGGCGAGCGGGCCGAGCCGCAGGCGGCGGCTCCGCGCGAGACCACAGGGCGCCGGCATGGCATCGGCTTTCCGATCGACGTCGCCTTCAGCGAGATGTGGCTGGACGGCGAGCGCCAGTTCGTCGGCATCCTGCGCGACATCAGCGAACGCCGGCGCATCGAGGAGCACATCCGCCACATGGCGCACCATGACGCGCTCACCGGCCTGCCCAACCGCGTGCTGCTTGAAGAACGGCTGGCCGCTGCGCTGGAGCGCGCCCGGCGCGACGATGTCCCGCTGGCACTGCTGTTCATCGACCTCGACCGTTTCAAGAACATCAACGACTCGCTCGGCCACCATGTGGGCGACCAGGTGCTGTGCGAAGTGGCGCGCCGGCTGCGGCAGGCGGTCCGGGCCACCGACACGGTGGCCCGCATGGGCGGTGACGAGTTTGTCGTGCTGCTCACCCGCATCAGCTCGCCGGCCGACTGCGAGCCGGTGGCGCGCAAGATCCTGCAGATCATGACGCCGCCGGTCCTGATCGGCCCGCACGAACTGCGGGTGACGGCCAGCATCGGTGTGAGCACCTACCCCGACAGCGGCGCCGACTCCGCGGGGCTGATGCGCCATGCCGACAGCGCGATGTACCAGGCCAAGGATGCCGGGCGAAACACGTTCCGGCGCTATGCCCCCGGCCAGCGCTCGGCCTCGCCTGAACACCTGCGCCTCGAGGCGGACCTGCACCGTGCCCTCGAGCGCCAGGAGCTGGCCGTGCATTTCCAGCCCCAGTTCGACTGCAGTTCCGGCCGACTGGTCGGTGCCGAAGCCCTGGTGCGCTGGAACCGGGGCGGGCAGGGGCCGGTTTCGCCGGCCGAGTTCATTCCCCTGGCAGAGGAAACCGGCTTGATCGTGCCGATCGGCAACTGGGTGCTTGCCGAAGCCTGCCGTGTTGCCCGCAGCTGGCAGCAGCCTCGCGAGCGGCCGCTGCATGTGGCGGTCAACCTGTCGCCGCGCCAACTGGAGGCGGGCGACGTGGTCGAGCAGGTGGCGCAGGCCCTGTCGGCCAGCGGCCTGCCGGACGCCCTGCTCGAACTGGAAATCACCGAAAGCGCCGTCGTGCGCGACACTCAGCAGGCCACCCGGGTGCTGCAGCGGTTGCGCTCGCTGGGCGTGCAGGTGGCGATCGACGATTTCGGCATCGGTTACTCGAGCCTGGCCTACCTGCAGGAGCTGCCGGTCGACAAGCTCAAGATCGATCGCGCCTTCATTGCAAGACTGCAGGACGCCCACAGCGACGGCCGCCTCGTGCGCGCGCTGATTGCCATGGCCCAGAGCCTGAAGGTCGCCACGGTGGCCGAAGGTGTCGAGACCACCTACCAGCTCGACTTCCTGCGTGCCTGCGGTTGCGACATCGCCCAGGGCTACCTGCTGGGCCGGCCGATGCCTGCCGAGCGGTTCGCCGAACTGGTGCAGGCCCAGCGACAGCGGCCGGTGGATTCGGGCTTTGCGCCGCTGGGTGCGCGTTGATCGCCAGCTTGCGGAACGCTGAAAGCGCCTGCCTTTCACCCGAATAGGGGGAGCCGGCAGGCGGGCGCGGCAGCCTGCCAGCAGTTAGCATCGCGCAGTAGTCCCCCGCGCTTGCGGTTTGTCTCGTTGCGTCAAGTTGCGCCCAGTTGCACGTGCCCATGAAGTTCACCCTGCCCGGCCTGTCGAGCCGCCGCGCGCTCTACCGTCGGCTGGCGGATGCAGTGCTCGTGGCGGGGCTCGTGCTCAGCGTCTACGGCTGGCAGTCCAGTGCGCAGGGGCTCACCGATGCCGAAGATGACGCCTTCGATGCGCTGACCGTCTCGCGTGTGCAGCGCATCACCGACTACCTCGAGCGCTACATCGACCTGAGCGCCAGCCTGTCGGCGCTGTTCCATTCCAGCAACGACGTCGACCGGGTCGAGTTCAACCAGCACTTCCGCTCGCTGCACATTCCTGATCGTTACCCCGCACTGCAGGCCTTGCAGTTCTCGCAACGGGTGCCCGGCGCACAACGGGACGCCTTCGAGGCGGCGGTGCGCAATGACCGCAGCCTGCGTGCCGAGGGTTACCCCGAGTTCCGCATCCACCCGCCCGGCGAGCGCGACGAATACGCGCCCGTGATCTTCAACGAACCGATGGAAGGCAACGAAAGCGCCTTCGGTCACGACCACGCGCACGAGCCCGCGCGTCGCAGGGTGCTGGAGCGGGCGCGCGACCTGGCACGCCCGGCCTTGTCGCCTCCGCTGCAACTCGTGCAGGGCACGCCGCCGGTCAAGGGCCTGGTGATCCGCTCGCCGGTGTATGCCCATGGGCTGCCGTATGAAACCGTCGAACAGCGCCGCCAGGCCTACGTCGGCCACGTCAGTGTGGTCGTGCGCGCGGCCGACCTGCTTCGCTATGCACTGGCCGACCACGACGCCAGCCGGTACGGCGTGCGCATCCGTGACATCGGCAACGAGGCCTACCGGTCCGGCGAGCAGCACGAGCCCGAGTTGCTGGTGTTCGAGGGCACGGATGTCTGGACGCACCCCTACACGGCACCGCAGCAGGTCGATCCGGATGACCAGCGGCTGACCGTCAAGGCCGTGGGCGGGCGCATGTGGGAGATCGCGGTGACGCGCCGGCCCTTCGACGCCACCCGACAGCCGTATCCGCTGCTGGTGCTGCTGGGGGGCGTGCTGGGGTCGGTGGCGCTGTGGCTGGCGTTGCGTGTGTTTGCCGACCGCTACACGCGCGCCTCGGAGCTGGCCGAGCGCATGAGCCGCCAAGCCCGCGAGAGCGAGACGCGCCTGCGCAACGTGATCGACGGCACGGCCGACGGCATCGTCACCTACGACAGCCGCGGCACCATCGTGAACGCGAACGCGGCGGCGCTGCGCATGTTCGGCCGCACCGAAGACGGCCTGACCGGTGTGGCGATGGCGTCGCTGATGCCGCTGGAAGACGGGCCGGATGCCGCTGCGGTGCTTTTTGCGCCAGGCGGCGGGCACGAGGTCACCGGCCTGCATCCTGACGGCCGGCTGTTTCCGCTCGAACTCAGCGTCAGCGCGGTGGACCTCGACGGTGAACGGCACTTCGTGGGCCTGCTGCGCGACATCAGCGAGCGGCGAGCCGCTGAACTTGCCATCGAGGAATCGCAGCGCCAGTTGCGCCGCGCGGATGCCCTGCGGCGCACCATCTACGACAGCGCCCCGTTTGCGATCGTGGCCACCGACCTGCGCGGCGTGATCCAGGCGATCAACCCGGCCGCTGAGATCCTGCTGGGCTACAGCGCCGACGAACTCATCGGCAGGGCCACCCCGGTGCTCTATCACGACCGCCAGGAGGTGGCACTGCGCGCCAGCCAGCTCACCGCCGAGCTGGGCACGCCGGTGGAGCCAGGGGCCGAGGTCTTCCTGGCGCGTGCGCGCCGGGGTCGCCCCGACGAGCGCGAGTGGACCCTGGTGCGCAAGGATGGCCGGCGCGTGCCGGTGATCCTGGTGAGCACGTCGATGGTCAGCGACACCGGCGAGCCGGTCGGCTTCATGGGCATCTCGTATGACGTCACCGAACGCAAGCGCGCCGAAGAGCACATCCGCCACATGGCGCACCATGACGCGCTCACCAATCTGCCCAACCGGGTGCTGCTGCAGGAGCGTCTCGGTGCCGCACTGGTGCGCGCGCGGCGCGAGTCCGACACGCTGGCGCTGATGTTCATCGACCTCGACCGGTTCAAGAACATCAATGATTCGCTCGGCCATCACGTCGGCGACGCCATCCTGAAGATCGTCGCCGAGCGGCTGCACACGGCGGTGCGGGCGTCCGACACCGTGGCGCGCATGGGTGGCGACGAGTTCGTGGTGCTGCTGCCCAAGGTGGCCCACCTGAACGACTGCGAGGTCGTGGCCCAGAAGATGATCGCCGTGCTCGGCGAACCCATGCAGGTCGGTCCGCACCTGCTGCGCGTGACTCCCAGCATCGGCGTGGCCACCTACCCGGATGGTGGCGCCGACCCGGCCACGCTGATGCGGGCGGCCGACGCTGCGATGTATCACGCCAAGGCGCAGGGCCGCAATGCCTACTGCATGTTCAACGAGAGCATGACGCGCCACGCGGCGCAGCGCCTTGCGCTCGAGAACGACCTTCACGAAGCGCTGGCGCGCAACGAGATGCGGGTGGTCTACCAGCCTCAGTTCGAATGCAGCAGCGGACGCCTGGTGGGAGCCGAAGCCCTGGTGCGCTGGAACCGCGCGGGCCAGGGAATGGTGTCGCCGGCCGAGTTCATCCCGGTGGCCGAGGACAACGGCCTGATCGTGCCGATCGGCGCCTGGGTGCTGCGCGAAGCCTGCAACCAGTTGCGACGCTGGGAAGACCGCACGGGTGTTGCCCTGCGCGTGGCGGTGAACCTCTCGCCGCGCCAGATCGAATCGGCCGATCTGGCCGATACCGTGGTGGCCACGCTGCGCGAGACCGGTCTGGCGCCACAGCGCCTGGAGCTGGAGATCACCGAAAGCGCCATCGTGCGTGACACCCTGTCGACGGCCACCGTGCTGGCCCGCCTGCGCGCGCTCGGCATCTGCATCGCGATCGACGACTTCGGCATCGGCTACTCCAGCCTGGCCTACTTGCGCGAACTGCCGGTCGACAAGTTCAAGATCGACCGCTCCTTCCTGAGCGCCGTGCCCGGCTCGGTGGCGGACACGCGGCTCGCGGCAGCGCTGATCGCGATGGGGCATACGCTGCAGGTGGCGCTGGTGGCGGAAGGGGTGGAAACACCGGAACAGCTGGAGTTCCTGCGGCAGCACGACTGCCACGAGGCCCAGGGCTACTACCTGGGCCGACCGATGGACGCGGACGCCTTCGAACTGCTGATCGGCCGGCATCGGGCTGGCGCACTGCCTGAGCGGGTGGCCCCCCCGGCGGGAATCGAACCCACATCTAGCGCTTAGGAGGCGCTCGTTCTATCCATTGAACTACGGCGGGGCGACGGTCAGGACCGGAGCCGGATTATGCCTGGGTTCGATGCGCCGGGCCGTGGGCAGGCGCCGCAGTGGTCAGAACGGCACCTGGGATGTCGGGTACTTCCAGAAGTCCTTGAGCAGGTAGCTCATCGGCACGTTCAGGCGGCGGCCACTGGGCGGGATGGGCTGCATGAACCAGCGTTCGTACAGGCGTTGCGCCACGCCGCTGCGGATCAGCTGGCGCATCTGTTCGTCGACGACGGCATGGAGTTCTCGGTCGTTGCGCGGCAGCATGATGGCCAGCGGGTCGATGGTGAGGAACTTGCCGACCACGTCCAGCCGCTCGGGTTGGGCGCTGCGGGCGATCTGCCCGTGCAGCAGGATGTCGTCCATCACGAAGGCGTCGGCCTGTCCGCGTTCGACCATCGCGAAGGCTTCGTCGAGGTCGTCGGTCTCGACGATGCGGATGCGCAGCAGCCGCTCCTGGTTGGCGGTCTTCAGTGCCTGCAGCGGGGCGGTGCGTCGAATGGACACGGCCGTGCGTCCCTCGAGCTGCTCCAGCCCGCGGATGCCGCTGTCGCGGCGCACCAGGTAGCGCGCGCCGGTGATGAAATGCGGCACGGTGAAGGCCACCCGCGCACGACGCGCGGCGGTATTGGTCGTGGAGCCGCATTCCAGGTCGACCTCACCCGAGGCGACCTTGTCGACACGGTCGGCGGGCGTGACCGGCACATGTCGCAGTTCCAGCCGGGCACGTCCGACATGCCGCGCCAGGCCCTGGGCGATGTGCTCGCACAGCTCGATCGCATAGCCGATGGGCTGGCCGGCATGCACGTAGGCGAACGGCACGGCTGCCTCACGATGACCGAGGGTCAGCACCCCGTCACGGCGCAGGCGCTCCAGCGTGTCGCCGGCCTGGGCCCGGCCAGGGGCCAGGGCCAGGGCGCCACTCAGCATCAGGCCGCAGATGGCGGCAAGCCGCATCGGCCCGGTGGGTTGGGGCTTGGGCATGGGACTCCCTCCTGTGGGATGGGCTGGCTGGGTGCGGACACGGGGCGCAACCGCGCCGGTCCAGGTGCTGATTCAGGTGCTGATTCAGGTGCCGGATCAGGTGCCGGTTCAGGTGTCCTGACCCAGCGCCCAGGACACCGTGGCCTTGGCGAGCAGCTGGGTGGCATCGAGCGTGGGCACAGGCAGATCGTGCAGGACCAGCGGGATCTCGGTGCAGGCCAGCACCAGGGCGCGTGCCCCGCGGTCGATCAGGCCCTGGGCGGCATAGCCCAGCAGCTGGGCGCCGCGAGCCAGGTCGCCGGCTTTCACGGCATGGATGCCGGCATCGACGTAACGCTCCTGGGCCTCGGGCAGCGGGTCGATCCAGGCCATGCCGTCGGCGCCGCCGGCGCTGCGGGCACGGCGTGGATACAGCCCGCAGACCATGGTGGCACGGGTGCCGAGCAGGCCGACCGGCCAGCCCGCGCCATCGCCTGTGGCCGCGGCGTCCCTGGCCTGCAGTGACCGCAAGGCCCGCAGCACCGGGTCCACGATGTGCAGCACCGGAATGTCCACGGCCGCCTGCACGGCCTCGTGCCACAGGTGCGCCGTGTTGCACGGGATCACGATCACCGCGGCGCCGCCATCGCGCAGTGCGCGGGCATGCTCGATCAGTGCCGGCTCGGGCGACGGGCTGCCGCCCAGGATGCTCGCGCTGCGATCCGGGATCTGCGGCATCGAGCGGATCAGCAGCGGCAGGTGATCCTGGTCGCGCCGTGCCGGTGTGGCCGCCACGATCTTGTGGTGGAAGTCCGCGGTGGCTGCGGGCCCCATGCCGCCGAGCACACCGACCACGGGCAGGGCCCGGCTGGCCGCAGGCTCGGGGTCAGGGCACGGCGCCAGCGCAGCGCTTGCACCTGCAGGCAGGTCGGTGTGCATGTCGCGGCTCAGAGGTTGGGCTTGTCGCTCGGCGACTTCAGGTGCTGGCGCAGCTCGGCACTCATCGGCACATTGAGGTTGACGCCGCGCGGCGGAATCGGCGACTGAAACCACTTGCTGTAGAGTTTCTCGAACTCGCCGCTCTGGATGGTCTTCACCAGTGTGGCGTCGACCAGCTTCTTGAAGGCCGGGTCGTCCTTGCGCAGCATCACGGCGTAGGGCTCAACCTGCAGGGCCTCGCCCACGATCGCCCAGTCCTGCGGGTTGCGTGCATTGGCTGCCTGGCCGTACAGCAGGATGTCATCCATGCCGAAGGCGGCAGCGCGGCCGGACTCGACATACAGCAGGGCGTCGGCATGGTCCTTCGCGGTGACCAGCGGGGTGTCGAGCTTGCGATCGAAGATGTACTTGCGCAGCACCTGGAAGTTGGTCGTGCCAGCGGTCGTGACCAGCGGCTTGGCGCCCAGGTCCTCGACCTTGGTGATGCCGGAATCCTTGCGCGTCAGCAACCGCGTGCCGGTGTAGAAATGGTTGATGCTGAAGGCGACCTGCTGCGCGCGGGTGGTGTTGTTGGTCGTCGAGCCACATTCGATGTCGATGGTCTTGTTCTGCAGCAGCGGCATGCGGTTGGCCGACGTCACCGGATGCATTTCGACCTTGATGTCCGGCCGCTTGAGGTGCGTCTTCACGGCCTCGACGACGCCGCCGCACAGGTCCATCGCAAAACCCACCGGACGGGTGCCGTCGAGATAGCTGAACGGCACCGAGGCTTCGCGATAGCCGACGTGGATCGTGCCGCTGGCGGCGATGCGGTCGAGCGTGCCTTCCTGGGCCTGGGCGGTGGTGGCTGCCACGCACAGGGCGGCCGTCATCAGGTGCAGCGGGGAGAGCGGAGTCTTCATGGCGAGTCCTCGGTTGATGGATGGACTCAGTCTAGGAACCGTGCGCCTTCGCGGCAAATCGGAATATCGCCAGCAATCATAAGTCCAGCTTATGGATTGAAGTGGTGCATGCGCACCGGGGAAGGGCGTGCCCGGGGCAGGGTCCGGGTGTGCTCAGGCCGGCAGCGGCTTGCCGTTCACGATGCCCTGTACCACCTGCCGCAGGCAGTCGATCAGGTGCGCCGATGCGGCCACCTCGTCGCCTGCCAGCGGGCGCAGGGCATTGAGCTGCACCGGCACGGCCGGCTCGATGCGCAGGGCCTTGAGGCCCTTGTAGGTGCGCCCGGCCAGCGTGAACTCGTCGATGATGGCGGGCCCGAAACCGTACTCGGCCAGCGACAGTGCCGCCTGGTAGGTCTGCACCGTGATGCCGCCCACGAACTGCACGCCCAGGCGGCTGGCCACGTCGTTGAGCACGAAGCCGATGGGGTCCTGCGGATGGATGCGGATCACCGGCAGGCCCGACAGCTCGGTCAGCGCCAGTGTCTTGCGCCGTGGGGGCGGATCGGCCATCAGGCACATCATGTGACCGGTGGCCACCGGTGTTTCGATCACCGACGGGTGGGGGTGCGTGCCGTAGACGATGCCCAGATCGCCCTCGCGCAGGCCCAGCGCCACGACGATGTCGCGCGAATGCAGGGTGCGGATGCTCAGCGGGATGTCCTTGAACTTGCGGCGAAAGCGGCGCAGCGCCAGCGGGAACACATGACTGGACAGCGAGGGCGGGATCAGCACGCGCAGCTCCTGCTGCGCGCTCTGGCGCAGGTTGGCGGCCAGCGTGCGAACGGCGTCGAGTTGCGAGAAGAGCTTGTCGACCTCGGAGTACAGCGCCAGCGTCTCGCGCGTGGGCACCAGGCGGTTGCCCGAGCGATTGAACAGCAGGTAGCCCAGCTGCATCTCGGCATGCTGCAGCGTCTGCGACACGGCGGGCTGGCTGACGTTGAGCAGCCGGGCTGCGCCACTCAGTGAGCCGGCCACCATGATGGCGTGAAGGACCTCGATGTGCTTGAGCCGCATGCTGTCTCCGGTGCGTGGGGCGCTACCAGCGCCAGGTCCAGATCAGGTCGACCGAATTGTCGGCGCCGGCCTGGGCTCGCACGGTGAAGCGCTGCGCCACCCGGTAGATGAGCTGCCAGCTGCCGGCGGTGGCGTTGAGCGAACGCTCGTAACCGACGTACCAGCGCTGCGAGATCTGTCGGCCCAGGCTCACGATGGTCTCGCTCACGCCACCGGCCTCGTCCTGGCGGATGCTGAGCTGGTCCAGGCCCAGCGTGCTGCTCAGCTCGGCGGTGGGGGAGTCGCCCTCACCGGCCAGCAGGGCCAGCACTGCACGTTGCAGCAAGGCCGATTCGGTGCGTCCGAGCTGGCCGGGCGCGCGGCCCAGCACGAGCCACGACAGCTTGTCGGTGTCGCTCATCTCGGGCTCGGAGAACAGCCGCACACGCGGGCTCTGGGCGGTGCCGCCCACGGCGACGCCGACGCGGATGTCGGTGTTCGGCCGGGTGGCCTCGATGTCCAGCCGGGGGTTGTCGGGTGTGCCGACAAAGCTGATGACCCCGCGGTCGATCGTCAGCTTCTGGCCGTAGGCGGCATAA
Source organism: uncultured Comamonadaceae bacterium (assembly GCA_946482595.1). The sequence goes on along the minus strand of CAMLSD010000039.1, from coordinate 12,708 downwards.
GTGCCGTCGACGGTGCGGATGTCACCGACCAGCGTCATGCGCCCGCCGGGCGTCGTGAGGCGCAGGTCACCGGCCAGGCGGGTGTCCAGGCCGCGCCCCTTGAGTCGGAAGCGTTCGCCCAGGTCGAGGGCCAGGTTGAGGCTCACGTTGCGGCGCACCGGCGGGCGTGCGCTGTCCTGCGACGAGGCAGGTGGCTCGTCGGTGCGCCGCACCACCACGTCGTCCGACAGGCTGGGTGCGTCCGAGCGGGAGATGTCGTACAGCCCTTCGTCGACCTTGAAGCGGCCTTCGGCCTGGATGCTGGTGGCGTCGAGTTTCACCTGGGCCTGGCCACTGGCGGTGACGCGGCGGTCGACCCGGCTGAGCAGGGCAAACCGTTCAGCCACGAGGCGCAGCTCGGCCCGCGGCTCGGCGCCGAAGCTGGCGCCGCCCTCGACACGCGCCGTGCCTTCGCCCGCACTGGCACGCAGGGTCTCGATGCGTGCGGTGGGCCCGTCCAGGCGGATGTCCACCTCACCGTCGCGCAGGTGCACGCCTGCCAGCATGTTGCGTGCGGTGAGGTCACGCCCGCGCACCTCGCCGGTGTACTCCGGGGCCCCCATGCGCCCGCCCACACGGGCCTGGGCCTGCAACTGGCCGCCCAGGCGCCAGCCGGCAGGCACCCAGGCGGCCCAGGTGGCCAGGTTGTCGACCTTCACCTCGATGCGGCCGTCCAGGCTGGCATCAGGCCGCGGCCACATGGCCTGTGTGTCGGTGCGCACGATCTGTTCGCCTTGCACCGTCCCGAGGTTGCTGCCCGTGACGGCCTGCGTGAAGCGCCAGGTGCCCTCGCGTGCCGTCAGCGCCAGGCGCAGTTCGCTCAGGCCCAGGCGCTCGACCAGGCCGGCTTCCTCGATCTGCAGGTCGCCGCCGGTTCGGGCCAGTTCAACGTCGGCACTGAAGGTCGGGGCGCTGCGCAGGTTCACGCTGGCCGTCATCTGCAGGTCGCCCGACCAGCCGAAGTTCGGCTGCAGCTCGCGCAGCAGCGGCGCCACGGCCAGGGGTTCGAGTTCGGCGCGCGCTTCGAGCACACCGGGTGCACCGGCAATGGCTTCCTGCCAGACGATGCGGCTCCAGCGTACGGTGGCCCGCTGGCCCGAGGCCTGCAGCAAGGCCCGCCCCTCGGTGAGGCTCAGCCGCTGGGGCAGGGCGGGCGTGCGCGCGTCGCCCGGTCGGCCGCGTTGCCATTCGGCGCCGACATCGCGCACGCTGAGCCACGGCGCAGGCGTCTGCGCACGGGCAGCAGCCACGGGCGCCGGCCCCACCTCGAGCTGCTCGAGCCTGCCCTTCCAGCCGGTCAGATCGGTCAGCAGGCTGTCGGCCTGTGGGGCACTCACGCCACCGCGCAGTGTGAGTTCGAGCTGGGCCGATTCCTCTTTGGCCGGCGTTGGAGTCGGCGCTGGAGTCGGTGCAGGTGGTGCGCCCGTCCCCGCTGCCGACGGTCGGGTGGAGGGTGCGGATGTCGCGCCCTGCCGTCCCCAGGGGGCGGCAAAGGGCGTGGCTCCCGTCAGGCGCAGTTCGTGGGCCAGACCGGTGCCTGACAGCGTCAGCGTGGCCGTCGGCACCCGGCGCGTGCCGAGCTGCACGTCGCCCAGGCGCAGCGTGGCCGACTGGTTCGCGCGTGCCGGCAGCGCCAGGGCCCAGCGGCCTTCGAGCGAGCCCACGCGGGTGTCGGCCCAGCGCAGATCGCTGGCACTGGCCTGACCGGTGGCGGCGAGCTGTTCCCAGCGGCCGGAGACCTCGCCGCGGGCGCTCAGCCGACCGCCGGGCTGGGGGCGTTCGACCCACCAGCTCAGCAGTGGCGCCAGGCGCTCCAGCGCTGGCGCCTCGATTTCGACGCTCATCGCACTGTCGGCCGGCGCACTGCCGGGCGAGCTGCCGCCATGCATGAGCCGGCCCTGCCATGCCAGGCGCTGGTCGGCCAGTGTCAGGCGGCCCTGCGACACCAGGCCCGATGTTGCCCCCTCGGCCTGCAACTCGCCTTCCAGGGGCAGCCCGGCGATCCGGCTGTCGCGCAGTGCGAGTTGCAGCTTGCCGCCGATGCGGCTCCACGCGGGTGGCGTGCCCGCAGTGCGTGTGCCTGCCGATGATGCGGGCGCGGGTTGCCATGTGAGGTCGGCTTCGGCCTGGCCGGTCAGGCGATGCGTCTGGGTGCGCCAGGGCGACCCGGCGGGCCCCGGCCACCACAGGGCCGGGTCGAAGGCCTGCCAGCGCGAGCTGAGCTGGACGGCATGCCCGCCTTGAGCCGTGGCTGCCCAGGCGCCGGTGGCGTCAAGCGTCGCGTCGCCGGAGGCGGCCCGCAGTCGGGTGAGGCTGGCGCTGCCGGCCGACACACGGCCTTCGAGTTGCAGCGTCACGGTGCGCCGTTCACCGGCGGTGGGCACCTGGCCCCTCAGATCGGCCTTCAGCTCGATCGGCCAGTCGGACATCGGCGGCACGGTGCTGCCCGCGCCGGCAGGCGGCGCGGATGACGCTGCCGCGCCGGGGGTGGGGGCCGCGACCAGGTTCACCGGGCCCGACAGCGTGACCGCCGGCGCCCGTTCGTCGAGCTGCCCGGGTTGCAGGCCATCGAGCGTGAGGTCGGCCTGCCAGCGCTGCGGCAGCCAGCGGCCGCTGCCCGTCACCACACCGCCTGGCGCACGGGCCGTGCCGAGTTCCAGCCTCAGGCGATCGAGCAACACGCCCTCATCAGGGTCGCCTGCACGCCCCTGGGCCTGCGCTTCGAGCCGGCGCACCGGCAGGCGTTGCAGGTCCCAGCGGTCGGCGAGCGGGTTGTCCAGACGGATGGTTACGTCGAGCGGCAGGCCGCTGCCGGTGCCCGGGTTGCCAGCGTCACTGCGCAGCGCCACGCGCACGTCGCCGCTCAGTGCGGTGCGAGGCGCCGCGTCACTGAAGGCGGCGAGGTCGAAGGCCTTGAGCGCGGCGTCGAGCTGATCGACCGGTTGCGCCGCGAAGGGTGTGACGACCGCCTGCGCGTCGAGCGACTGGCCCTGGGCGCGCACGGTGGCGCCCACCTGGAGGCGCGCCAGCGGCCCGTCGGCCTGGGCTTGCGCTGACCAGCCGAGTTCGCCGTCGGCGGCGGGCACCCGCTGGGCGATGGCCACCCGGGCCTGGGTCGTGAGCGGGGCGTCGCTGAGCACGCCCGCCTCGCCTTGCAGGCGCAACCGGCCCCAGTCGACCTCCAGCTGGTCGATGCGGTGGCGCTCGCCGTTGTCGCCGCCGAGGTCGACCCTTGCCTGCAGCCCGCGCAGCGGTTCACCCAGACCCGGGAGCAGCAGTTCACCGATGCTCAACCGCTCGACGCGCAGCAGCACCGGCAGACGCAGTGTCTGCGGCGGCTGCAGGGGCGGGTCGGGTTCGGCAGACGGTGTGGTCACGACTTCGATGCGCTCGACCGACAGCGACTGCCATTCCAGCCGTGCGAGGATGCCCGGCAGTGCACTGCGGCTGAGCTGCAGGCCGCGCCAGGCGGGGCGTTCCAGCACGATGCGCTCGTCAGGGTGTTCGGCCGACCCGAGGTCGACCACGATGCGGCGCGCGCTGAAATCGCCCAGCAACGGCCCGTCAGGCTCGGTCACCGTGACCTTGGGCAGCCAGGCCAGCAACCGCGCCGTGCCGGTGGCTGTCGTGACCGCACTGACCAGTGCCAGCAGCAGCCCGGCCACGAGCACCAGGGGGATCAGGAGGCCGAGTGTCCAGCCCAGCCACGAGCGGCGGCGTCGGCGCGGCGCGCTGGATGGTGCCCGCGCAGACGTTGGTGCAGGCGTTGGTACAGGCGTTGGTGCAGGTGCCGGTGCCGGGGCGGGCGCAGGCGCAGGCGCAGGGCCGGAAGCGGGGGCAGGCGTGGACGGGTCGCTCATGCTCGGCGTGGCGTCAGAAGGCCACTCCCACACTCAGGTGCAGCCGCAGCCGCTGAAGTTCCTCGCCGTAGGCCAGATCGATGCGCAGCGGGCCCACCGGGCTGCGCCAGCGCACGCCAGCGCCGTAGCCCATCTTGGGCGACAGTGTCTTCCAGGAGTTGCTGGCGTCGCCACCGTCGACAAACACCGCCCACCACCAGTCGCGCATGCGGCGCGAGAAGGGGCGCGCAAGCTCGACACTGGCCGTGCCCAGGATCTTGCCGCCGACCACCGTGCCGCCCAGGTCCGGGCCGATCGAGCGGTAGGCGTACCCCCGCACCGATTCGTCGCCGCCGGCGCGGAACAGCAGGGTGTCGGGCACGCCGACCTCACCGCGCGTGATCACGTTGCCCATCTCGACCCGTGCACTCGCGTACCAGGCATTGCCCAGCGGCTGGTACCAGGTGAGCCGCCCGTACAGGCGCGCCAGCGGGCCGTTGCCCTGCGGGCTGTTGGCGTGGCCCGCGGCAATCTGGGCCGATGCGGTGTAGCCCTTCGTGGGCAGCAGGATGCTGTCCACCTCACGCAGGACCCAGTGGTAGTTGGCCGTGAGGGCCGAGGCGCGGGTGGCACCCAGGTCGGTGCTCACGCGTGCCGACACGTATTCGCCGAAATAGAGCCGTTCGATGCGTTCGGTGTCACGCGTGCGGCCCACACGCAGGCGGTGGCTGGTGGTGGAGGCGCTGTCGTCGCTGGTGAAGCGCTCGCCCTGATAGGCCACCAGGTTGCGGTACTGGTTGCGCTTCATGTGGGACGTGAGTTCGAGCGAGACCGTGCGCTGGTCGCGGCCGAGTTCCATCTTCGTCTTGGACTGCCAGTGGTAGCCCAGCACCTTGCGGTGCAGGTGCTCGACGGTGGCCCGCTCGCGTGTCACGTCGCTGTAGCCCACGCCGAGGGTCAGGTCCTGCAGCGGCGCCTCGCGCACCGTCACGCGCACGGGGGCGGCTTCGGCCTGTTCAGGGTCGGGGTCCAGCACCACCGAGGCCGACTCGAACAGCCCCGACTTCTGCAGCCGCTCCTGGAAGTCGAGCACCTGCTTTTCGGTGTAGCGCTCGCCCGGCTCGAAGGTGCTCAGGTGCGACACCGCCTCGCGGCGATGCAGCTTGAGCCCTTCGACCTGCATCGGGCCGAACCGGTAGAGCGGGCCGCTGTCGGCCACGGCAAAGAGCCGCACTTCGTTGCGCACGGCGAACACCTCGGCGGCCGTGCCGGCCCAGGAGGCGCCGGGATAGCCATCGGCCCGCAGTCGGCCGAGCACCTCGGACTTTTCAGCCGTCCAGGTGGACTGACGGAAGCCCCGCCCGGCGCGCAGGCGCCAGCCGCGGTCGATCTCGCCCAGCAGGGCCTGGTCGCGCGCCGAGCCTGCGTCGGCGCGGTCCTGGATGTCACCCTGCACCTCCAGCGTGACACGGTTGATGCGGGCGCGTACACCAGGGTCGACCTGCACGCGGATGCGCATGGGCGTGATCGGCAGCCGTTGCACCGTGACCGTGGCATTGAAGTAGCCCTCGGTCTCGAGCAGGGCGCGGGCCTGCGCCGGCGTGGCGGCGATCAGCCGCTGGATCTCGGCATCGGTGACGTCGGCCAGTTCGGGGTCGGTGCGATAGCGTGCCAGGTCGAGGTAGGTGCGCAGCAGCACATCCAGCGGCTCGGGGGCCACGACCTCGAGCTGATAGGGCGCGGCGCGGGGCGGATCGGCGGGGGCCGAGGCTGCCGCTTCAGGCGCCGATGCTGGCGCCGATGCGGACTCGGGCGGTGCTGCGGCTGCCTCCTGCGCGGCGGCCGGTCGGGTCGGACCCAGCGCCAGCACGGCGCCCAGCAGCAACATCAGCGACCCCATCCGCCGCGGCATCGCCGACGGCAGGGCCCGTAGCCGATCCCTCATTTGGTCAGCAGGCGCATCGCTCCTTCCAGCCCGGCAAGCGTGAGCGGAAACATGCGCTGGTTCACGATCTGCTGGATGATGGAGATCGACTGCCGATAGCCCCACACACCCTGCGGTTCGGGGTTGATCCATGCGTACTTGGGGAAGGCGTGCGTGAGCCGCTGCAGCCATTCGGCGCCCGGCTCCTCGTTGTTGTATTCGACGCTGCCGCCGGGCTGCAGGATCTCGTAGGGGCTCATCGTCGCGTCGCCCACGAAGATCAGCTTGTAGTCCTTGTTGTACTTGCGCAGGATGTCCCAGGTCGGGAACTTCTCGCTGTAGCGCCGACGGTTGTTCTTCCACATGAAGTCATAGACGCAGTTGTGGAAGTAGTAGAACTCGAGGTGCTTGAACTCCGCCTTCGCGGCGCTGAACAACTCTTCGACACGGTGGATGTGTTCGTCCATCGTGCCGCCCACGTCCATCAGCAGCAGCACCTTCACGTTGTTGTGGCGCTCGGGCACCATCTTGATGTCCAGCCAGCCGGCATTGGCGGCGGTGGAGCGGATGGTGTCGTCCAGGTCGAGCTCTTCGGCCGAGCCCTCGCGGGCAAACCGTCGCAGGCGGCGCAACGCGACCTTGATGTTGCGCGTGCCCAGCTCGAGCGAGTCGTCGTAGTCCTTGTACTGGCGCTGGTCCCAGACCTTGATCGCGCTCTTGTTGCGGCCCTTCTCCTGCCCGACGCGGATGCCCTGCGGGTTGTAGCCGTAGGCGCCGAACGGTGAGGTGCCGCCGGTCCCGATGAACCGGTTGCCGCCTTCATGGCGTTCCTTCTGCTGCTCGAACAGGTCTTTCAGGCGTTTCATCAGCTCGTCCCAGCCGAGCTTTTCGATGCGGGCCTTCTCCTCGGGGCTCAGCTCGAGTTCCAGGCGCTTTTGCAGCCATTCGAGCGGAATGTCCTTCGTGAAGTCGGTCAGCAGTTCAACGCCCTTGAAGTAGGCCGCAAACGCCCGGTCGAACTTGTCGAACTGGGCCTCGTCCTTGACCAGGGCGGTGCGAGCGAGGTAGTAGAAGCGGTCCACCGTGGGGCCGCCCTCGTCGTCGATCACGCCGGACTTGATGGCCTCCAGCAGCACCAGATATTCCTTGATGGATACCGGCAGCTTGGCGGAGCGCAGGGTGAAGAAGAAATCGATCAGCATGGCTGCAGCGGGGGCAGGAGGTTGGGGCTATTGTGACCTGTGCCCGACAGGCCTGCCAGAGCGCATAATTTTTGGTCACACAAACAGCAGGGGCCCCGGTACACCCCCTGCGAAGGACAGGCATTGAGCAAAGCATTCACGCGTGAGTCTGACGCCGCCGGCACCGACGAGGACGACGACCTCGCCCTGCCCGCGCTGCCGCAGGGCAGCAAGAACTATCTCACCCCGCAGGGCTATCGCCGCCTGCGCGACGAACTGATGCACCTGATGGACGACGAGCGGCCCAAGGTGGTCGAGGTGGTGTCGTGGGCGGCCAAGAACGGTGACCGATCCGAGAACGGCGACTACCTCTACGGCAAGAAGCGCCTGCGCGAGATCGACCGCCGCATCCGCTTCCTGACCAAGCGGCTGGACATCGCCGAGGTGGCCGACCCCAGTGTTCACCACGGCAACGATCAGGTCTTTTTCGGGGCGACCGTCACCTATGCGAATGCCCGAGGCGAGGAGCGCACCATCACGATCAAGGGCATCGACGAGGTCGATCCGCTGCAAGGTGAGGTGAGCTGGGTGTCGCCGATCGCGCGCGCCTTGCTGAAGTCGCGCGAGGGCGACGAGGTGCAGCTGATGACGCCGGGTGGCCTGGAGCGCCTCGAGATCCTGGCGGTGCAGTACCCGAAGCCCTGAGGGCGCAGCCGCCGGCCCGGCGGGCCAGGGCCACCTGGCCTACTGGGGCTTGACGCGGGCCACCTTCAGCACGGTCGGCGAGCGTTTGAGCGTGCGCAGCACGTCGGCCAGGTGCACCCGGTCGCGCACGGCCAGCAAGAGTTTCAGTTCGGTGGTCGACTGGCCCGGGTCATGGCCCATGTCGATGTGCGAGATGTCCGCCTCGGCCTCGCTGACGGCCTGCGCCACCTTGGCCAGCACGCCCTTGCTGTTGAGCACCAGCACCGTGACGGCGGTGTCGAACATGCGTTGCGGTTCCTCGGCCCATTCGACGGCAATCCAGCGTTCGCTGTCGCGCTGGAACAGGCGCTTGCCCACCAGGCATTCCGAGGTGTGCACCACCAGGCCCTCGCCGCGGCCCAGGTAGCCCACGATGGAGTCGCCCGGGATGGGGCGGCAGCAGGTGGCCATCTGTACCGTCACGCCTTCGCTGCCGTCGATCGTCACGATGGCCTGCGAGGGGGCGGAGTCGTCGGTGAGGTAACGGCTCATCGACAGCGTCAGCGCATCGGGCCGTGTACCGGCCTCGGCCATCATCTTGGCCAGCCGCTTGGCCACGATGATAGCGATCTTCTTGCCCAGGCCGATGTCCACCAGCAACTCGCGGCGCGTGCGGTTGCCGCTCCAGCGGATCAGGGCCTGCCAGATCGGGGCGTCCGGCCCGTTGGCTTCGTCACCCACCGGCAGTTGCAGGCCTTCGGCGCGCATCGCCTGGTTCAGGAGCTTTTCGCCCAGTTCGAGCGACTCCTCCTGCTTCATGTTCTTGAGGTAGTGCCGGATCTTCGAGCGGGCCCGGCCGGTGCGCACGAAGTTGAGCCAGGCCGGATTCGGCCGCGAGACGGGCGCCGTGGTGATCTCGACCACGTCGCCACTGCGCAGCTCGGTGCGCAGCGCCACCTGCTCGCCATTGACCTTGGCCGCCACCGTGTGGTCGCCAACGTCGGAGTGGATCGCATAGGCAAAGTCCACCGGTGTGGCCCCGCGCGGCAACGCCAGGATCTTGGACTTGGGCGTGAACACGTAGACCGCATCCGGGAAGAGGTCGACCTTCACATGCTCCAGGAACTCGGCCGCGTCGCGTGTCTCGTCCTGGATGTCGATCAGCGACTGCAGCGAGACCGTGCTCAGGCGCTGCGCCTCGGTCACGCCAGCGAGCTCGCTGGCCTTGTACATCCAGTGTGCGGCAATGCCTTTTTCGGCCACCATGTGCATCGGCTCGGTGCGCACCTGGAACTCCACCGAGGTGCCCAGCGGGCTCACCAGCGTGGTGTGCAGCGACTGGTAGCCATTGGCCTTGGGGATCGCGATGTAGTCCTTGAAGCGCCCGGGCAGCGGCTTGTAGAGCTGGTGCAGCACACCGAGCGCCAGGTAGCAGTCGGGCAGGGTGTTCACCACCACCCGGAAGCCGAAGATGTCGCTCACCTGCGCAAAGCTCAGGTGCTTCTCGCGCATCTTGCGGTAGATGGAATAGAGCGTCTTCTCGCGCCCGTAGATCTGCACGTTCATGCCCGCATCGCCGAAGGCCTTCTCGACGTCGGCCTGGATGCGGTTGACGAGGTCGCGCCGATGCCCGCGCGCGCGCTGCACCGCCTTGTCGAGCGCGGCAAAGCGCCACGGCAGCAGATGCTGGAAGCACAGGTCCTGGAACTCCCGGTAGGCCTGGTTCAGGCCCAGCCGGTGCGCGATGGGCGCGTAGATGTCGAGGGTCTCGCGTGCGATGCGCCCGCGTTTGTTGACCGGCATCGCATCCATCGTGCGCATGTTGTGCAGCCGGTCGGCCAGCTTGATCAGCACCACGCGCACGTCGCGCGCCATCGCCAGCAGCATCTTGCGGAAGGACTCGGCCTGCGATTCCTCGCGGGTCGAGAACTGCAGCTTGTCCAGCTTGGTCAGCCCGTCGACCAGTTCAGCCGTCTGGGCACCGAACTTCTCGATCAGCTCGACCTTCGTGGCGCCACTGTCCTCCATCACGTCGTGCATCAGCGCCGCCATGATGGCCTGGGCGTCGAGCTTCCAGTCGGCACACAGGCCGGCCACGGCGATGGGATGGGTGATGTAGGGCTCACCACTGGCCCGGAACTGGCCCAGGTGGGCCTCGTCGGCGTATTTGTACGCTTCTCGCACGCGCTTGATGTCGTTCGCGTCGAGATAGTCGAGCCGGTGCGTCAGGGCGGCAAAGGACGCCGCGGCCGCACCGACCTGGGCAACTCGGTCGGGCGCGGCGGGCGGCAGGGGCTTGCTGGCAGTGGCGGTACGGGCAACCATGCACCGAATTTAGCGCGGATTGCGCCTTGTCGCCCCGAGCCCGGAAACAACAACGCCCGACACAAGGTTCGGGCGTTGATTCAGGCCAGCAGGGCGGCGAAAGGCGGGTGCCGTGTCAGGTCGGTACCTTGCGCAGCATCTCGATGCCGACTTCACCGGCGGCGATCTCGCGCAGTGCGGTCACGCCGGGCTTGTTCTTGGACTCGATGCGAGCGGCGTGGCCCTGGCTCAGCATGCGCGCGCGGTAGGTGGCAGCCAGCACCAGCTGAAAGCGGTTGGGGATCTTGTGCAGGCAGTCTTCAACGGTGATGCGGGCCATGTGAACTCCGGTTGCGACCCCCGTACGCATTGCCAGGCAAGGCATCCGGGGTGTCAGGACAGATCAGGACAGGTTGAGGGCGTCGAAGACGGCCTTCTTGCTTCGACGCTGGGCAGCGTACTTCAGCCGCTGCGCGTGGACGATCGCTTTCAGGTCGAAAAGCGCCGTCTCGAACAGGGCATTGATTATAACGAAGTCGAAGTGCCGGGCCTGGGCCACCTCGATGCGCGCGTTTTCCATGCGCTTGGCGATCACCTCGGGCCGGTCCTCGCCGCGCCGGTTCAGCCGCTGCAGGAGTTCCTCCCAGCTCGGTGGCAGGATGAAGATCAGGATGGCGTTCGGGAAGAGCTGCTTGATCTGCAAGGCCCCCTGCCAGTCGATCTCCAGCACGACATCCGAGCCCTGGGCCACCTTGGCTTCCACCGCAGCCCGCGAGGTGCCATACAGGTTGCCGTGCACCTCGGCCCATTCGAAAAACTCACCCCGCGCGATCATCGAGCGGAAGGTGGGCTCGTCGGTGAACCAGTACTCGCGCCCGTCCTGCTCCTGCCCGCGCGGCGCCCGCGTGGTGTGCGAGATCGACACGGCCAGGTGCGAGTCGAGTTCCAGCAGCGCCTTGACCAGGCTGGACTTGCCAGCCCCGCTGGGGGCGGCGACGACGAACAGGTTGCCTGGGTATTCCATGGAGTGTGTGGCTGGAAGGGTCGACGGGGAGGCTGGGGGTGGGGGCCCGGGTTGCTGCCGGCGCAAGCCGGTGCGGGTCATGGCGCCGGTGGCCCCGATGCCCGCCTGCAGGCCGGGTCACTCGATATTCTGCACCTGCTCGCGCATCTGCTCGATCAGCACCTTCATTTCCACCGAGATCTGGGTCAGCTCCAGGGCCGAGGCCTTGGAGCCCAGGGTGTTGGCTTCGCGGTGCAGTTCCTGGATCAGGAAGTCCAGCCGTTTGCCGATCTCGCCGCCGGCCTTGAGCAGGCGGGAGATCTCGTCGAGGTGGGCGACCAGCCGGGTGAGTTCCTCGGCGACGTCGATGCGCAAGGCATAGGCCGCGGCTTCGTTCAGGGCGCGCTCGCGCAGGGTGTCGGCGCTGATGCTCTGCGCGGCGCCGCTGGCTTCCAGGGCCTGCTGCCAGCGTTCGAGGAAGCGTTGCTGCTGCTTCTCGACCACCTGCGGGATCCAGGGTTGGGCCTGGGCGGCCAGTTCGCGCAGCTTGCCGATGCGCTCCATCAGGATGCCGACCAGGCGCTCGCCTTCACGTGCGCGGGCGTCGAGCAGGCCGGTGATGCACTGGCGCGTCGCGGCCAGGGCGGCTTCATCCAGGCGTTCGGCCGGTGCGCTGCCCTTGCACCACTGCAGCACCTCATGCACGGTCAGCGGCTGGGCCTTGGGCAGCCAGTTCTGCACCGTGGACTCCAGCCGGCCCAGCCGACTGAGCTGATCGGGCTGGGGCGAGGGGAGCGAGCTGTCGGCCTCGCGCTGGGTGCTCAGGCGCAACTCGACCTTGCCGCGCCGCAGTTGTGCGGTGATCAGCTCGCGCAGCGCCGGCTCGATCGCCCGCAGGTCGTCCGGCATGCGGAAGGACAGGTCCAGGAAGCGGCTGTTGACGGAACGCAGCTCGACGGTGACGGCGGAGCTCGACACCGGCTCGGGGCGGCCGGCGTGAGATTCCGCACTGCCATCTGCGGTGCGCTGGGAAGTTGTGGTGCCGGGTGCCGCGGAGCTGGCGCTCGCGTAGCCGGTCATGCTGTAAACTGCCATGACACCTATCGCGTTGCAAAATCCGATTATGTCAAAGCCCAAACCTGCCCCGTTGCCACCTGGCACCGTGGTCGGTGGTTATCAGATCGTCAAGAAGCTGGCAGCCGGGGGCTTTGGCGTGGTCTATCTCGCCGAAGACCAGGACAAACGCCTCGTTGCGCTGAAGGAATATCTGCCATCGTCCCTGGCCGAGCGTTCGCCGGGCGAGCTGGCGCCGCGCGTCAAGCCCGAGAAGCAGCCGCTCTACCGCCTGGGCCTGAAGAGCTTCTTCGAAGAAGGCCGGTCACTCGCCCAGATCTCGCACCCCAGCGTGGTCTCGGTGCTGAACTTCTTCCGCGAGAACGAAACCGTCTACATGGTGATGAACTACCTGCAGGGCGACACCCTGCAGGACTTCATCGTCACGGCCCGTGAACTCAAGCGGGACAAGGTGTTCCGCGAGTCCACCATCCGCTCGCTGTTCGACGAGATCCTGCGCGGCCTGCGCATCGTGCACCAGCACAAGATGCTGCACCTGGACATCAAGCCGGCCAACATCTTCATCACCAACGACAACAAGGCGGTGATGCTCGACTTCGGCGCCGCGCGCGAGGTGCTGAGCAAGGAAGGCAACTTCATCCGGCCGATGTACACGCCGGG
>CAMLSD010000038.1 GCA_946482595.1 uncultured Comamonadaceae bacterium | reverse complement strand
TCAAGCTCGAGTTCACCGAGCTGACCGACGTGATGAAGGACGTCGACTTCAAGGTCTTCTCCACGCCGGCCACGAGCAAGGGTGGGCGTGTGGCCGCCCTGCGCGTGCCCAACGGCGGCGAGATGAGCCGCGGCGAGATCGATGCCTACACCGAGTTCGTCAAGATCTACGGCGCCAAGGGCCTGGCCTGGATCAAGGTCAACGACGCGTCCAAGGGGCGCGACGGCCTGCAGTCGCCCATCGTGAAGAACCTGCACGACGGCGCGATCGCCGAGATCCTGGCCCGCACCGGTGCCTGCAACGGCGACCTGATCTTCTTCGGTGCCGACAAGGCCAAGGTCGTCAATGACGCGCTGGGCGCCCTGCGCATCAAGGTGGGCCACAGCGAGTTCGGCCGCAAGAACGGGCTGTTCGAGGACAAGTGGGCACCGTTGTGGGTGGTCGACTTCCCGATGTTCGAGTTCGACGAGGACGAGCAGCGCTGGAATGCGGTGCACCATCCGTTCACGGCACCGAAGGACGGCCACGAAGACTACATGGACACGGCCCCCGAGAAGTGCATCGCCAAGGCCTATGACATGGTGCTCAACGGGTGGGAGCTGGGCGGCGGTTCGGTGCGTATCCACCGCGCCGAGGTCCAGAGCAAGGTGTTCAGCGCGCTGAAGATCGGGCCGGATGAGGCCCAGCTCAAGTTCGGCTTCCTGCTCGACGCCCTGCAGTATGGTGCGCCCCCGCACGGTGGCCTGGCCTTCGGCCTGGACCGCCTGGTGACGCTGATGACCAAGGCGGAGTCCATCCGTGACGTCATCGCCTTCCCGAAGACGCAGCGTGCCCAGTGTCTGCTCACGCACGCACCGAGCCCGGTCGACGAGAAGCAGCTGCGCGAACTGCACATCCGTCTGCGCAACCCGGTGGCCGCCGGCGGCCAGGAGCCGCAGGCCTGAGCATGATGCAGCGTCCGATGCTTGCTGTGCGAGCATGAGGCACCGGCCCGGGGGAGCAGCATCGCTGCTCCCTTTTTTCGTCATCGCCCCCGGTTGCATATGGGCACACGGGATGGCCTGGTTTCTGAAACACCTTCACAGGTACACGACATGAACCCCAGCGCAAGCTTGCAACCTTCTTGCGGCGCACCGAGCCCTGCCTGGGGCCGGGTGGCCATCATCTGCCTGGGCCTGGCCCTGGCGGCCTGCGGCGAAAAGAAGACCGAACTGGGGGAGGGCGGATCCGTCGTGTCCGGGTCGGCCGGGCCGGCCGGCGCGCAGGCGGTGAGCAACGAACTGGTGCGCTGCGATGCGCCGGTGGCCACGATGGCGCTGGCCGAGAACCCCAATGGGTACACCGGCCTGTCGTCCTACCAGCTGCCGGCGTCTCCGGTGCCGTTGATCCGCCTGATCGCCCAGCAAAGTGGCTGCTTCCGGGTGGTGGACCGGGCCGCAGGCCTGCGCAACACCATCCGCGAGCAGGAGCTGAAGGAGTCGGGCGTGCTGCGGCAGAACTCCACCGTGGCCAAGGGCAAGGGGTACGAAGCCCAGTACACCCTGGTGCCCAGCCTGACCTTCAGCGAGCAGGATGCCGGGCGCGGCCTGGCCGGCATCGTCGCGATGATTCCGGTGCTGCGCGACATCGCCGGCCTGGCCGGCGTGGCCGAGCAGGTGAAGTTCAAGGAGGCCCAGGTGGCCTTGCTGCTGACCGACAACGAGACGACCGAACAGCTGGCCGCAGCCACCGGGTCGGCCAAAGCCACCGACCTCGGCCTGGGTGGGCTGGTCGTGGGGCGCCTGGGCGGTGCCGGCGGGGTGGGCTGGAGCAACACCAACGAGGGCAAGGTGATCGCAGCGGCGTTCCTGGACGCTCACAACAAGCTGGTGGTCCAGGTGCGCCAGCTGCAGGCCAAGGAGCTGCCGCCGGCGGTGCCCGTCAAGCCCTGAGCGCCGTCCGCGTCAGCCGGACCGACCACGCAGCCGCTGCCGCAGCGGCTGTTCGAACCAGATGAACGACAGGTAGGCCACGGCAATGATGGCCAGCATCGACACGCCGATGCCCAGCTCGGCCAGGCCGGTGCGCCGCTCGATGAAGTTGCGCACCGGGTGCATCACGTACGGGTGGAACAGGTAGATGCCATAGGAGATCTGGCCGATCAGCACGAGCACAGGTGCATTGAACAACCGCGCCAGCCAGCCGCTGCGTCGGGCCTCCAGCAGCACCAGCGGCAGCAGCAGGGCCACCAGGATCGGCTCCACGCTGTAGCCGAACAGGTACTTGGCCGACAGCGATCCACGCAGCAGCGTGGTCGACGCCAGCAGGCCGCACACCAGCAGCGGCAGCACCCAGCGCCGGCTGGCCAGGCGTTCGAACAGCTGCTGCCATTGCGGCGAGCGCAGCAGCACAGCCAGCAGACAACCGATGGCAAGCTGGTCGCCCCGGGTCTCCAGCGCCCGATACAGGTATTCGTCGCTGACGCCAAAGACAAGGATGTAGGCCGCCTTCAGCAGCCACAGCAGTCCGATGCCGATGGCCAGCGACCGGGCCAGCGGCCAGCCACTGCGCAGCAGCCAGATCAGCAGCAGGGGCCACAGCAGGTAGAACTGCTCCTCGACGGCCAGCGACCAGGTGTGTGACAAGTAATGCGATTCAGCGCCGGTGAAGGCCTGGTAGTAGTTGATCACGTACAGCGACGACGCCCAGACGGCGTCCCAGGGTACCGGTTTGTCGCGCACCACCAGCAACAGCAGCCCGACGATCAGATAGGCGTAGAAGGCCGGCAACAGTCGGGCCGCACGTCGCTGGTAGAAGGCGCCGAGCGCGATGCGCCCGTGCGTGTCGACTTCGGCCAGCAGCAGCCAGGTGATCAGGAAGCCGCTGATCACGAAAAACGCTTCGACGCCCAGCCCGCCGTCAAACAGCGCCACCGGTCCGATCTTGTACATGCCCGAGTGATCGGCCAGCACGAGCAGGACGGCGATGGCACGCAGGAAGTCCAGCCCGGCAATGCGCGGACCGGCCAGTGCATCGGCCAGGGACCAGGGCGCCGGGGCTGATTGGGGCATCGAAAGCTTGCTTGCCGCTGTGTCCACGGGCGTCCTTGGTGATGCAACTGCGAGGCATGACGCGCGCACCCGCTGGGGGTGCCACGCTGCGTGGTTCAGGAGACCGCCGCATGGACGATACACCTGGTAACCCGCACCGGGAGGGTAGTCTTGCGGCCTAATGCAGCCAATCCCGCAGTTGGGTGGGGATTGGGCCGACGGGAGTGCCGCGCCCGGCGGCCGGCCGGGCACAATGTGTGACAGACACATCATCAGGTCACGCCCCACCGCATGTCCACGCCCGTTGCGCACGCTCCTTCCCCCCCGGCGCCACGCCCCTACAAGGTGCCGGAATCGGTGCTGGTGGTGATCCACAGCCCCGACCTGCAGGTCCTGCTGATCGAGCGGGCCGACCGCCCGGGTTTCTGGCAGAGCGTCACCGGGTCGAAGGACAGCCCGCAGGAAGACCCCTTCGCGACGGCCATGCGTGAAGTGGCCGAGGAAACCGGCATCCAGGTCGGCAGCGACACCGTGCCGCGGGCGGCGCTGCGTGACTGGGGCCTGAGCAACGTCTACGAGATCTACCCGGTCTGGCGGCACCGCTATGCGCCAGGGGTCACCCACAACACGGAACACGTCTTCGGCCTGGTCGTACCACGCGATGTGCCGATCGTGCTGGCACCGCGCGAACACCTTCAGTACGAATGGCTGCCCTGGAAGGACGCGGCCGACCGCTGCTTCTCGCCGTCGAATGCCGAGGCGATCCTGCAATTGCCCCGCTTTGCCTGAGGCCTGCCATGCCCCCGCTGAACCCGCTGCAATCGACCCTGCTGCCCGCCCAGGGGGCGCCGTCCACGCTGATGTCCGAGCGGCTGCGGGTGGCGACCTACAACATCCACAAGGGGGTGCGTGGCGTGGGGCCGATGCGCCGGCTGGAGATCCACAATCTCGGGCTGGGGGTGGAGGCGCTGGATGCCGACCTCGTGTTCCTGCAGGAGGTGCGCAGCTTCCACCGTGCCGAGGCGCGCCGCTTCGAGCGCACCTGGTTCGGCTGGCCCGATGCCCCCCAGGCCGACTTCCTGGCGCCCGAGGGGTATGTGGCGGCCTACCGCACCAATGCGGTCACGCGCCACGGCGAGCACGGCAATGCCTTGTTGTCGCGCTGGCCGATCGGCGAGATTGGCCACCATGACGTGTCCGACCATCGATTCGAGCAGCGCGGCCTGCTGCACGTGCCGGTGCACTGGCACGGCGCCGAGGTTCATGCGGTGGTGGCGCATTTCGGCCTCATCCATGCGAGCCGGGTGCGCCAGGTCGAGCGCCTCGCCCGCTTCATCGCCGACCATGTGCCCCCCCGGGCGGCCCTGGTGGTGGCCGGCGATTTCAACGACTGGGGTGAAAAGCTCAACGGCCTGATGCATGACATCGGCCTGGTGCGCGCCGTGGCCCCGTCGTCGCGTCGCGCACTGACCTTTCCCTCGCGTGTGCCGGTGTTTGCGCTGGACCGTGTCTACATGCGTGGCCTGCACTGCGTGTCGACCTTCGTGCCGCGCGGCACGATGTGGTCGCGCATGTCCGACCACCTGCCACTGGTGGCCGAACTGGAGCTGGCCTGAGCGATGGCCGGCCCTCCCCAGGCACACGCCGTCGACACGGCGCCCGGCGGTGCGCCGGGTGAGGATGACCTGGCGCCGCTGGCCTGGTATGCGCAGGCGCGCGCAGTGTTCACCGGGAACAACGACGTGCGCCTGCTGCGTGGTGGTGATGCGATGTTTCCGGCCATGTGCCGGGCCATCGATCGGGCGCGGCATCAGGTCTGGCTGGCCACCTACATCTTCAACGACGACGAGGCAGCGCAGACCGTCGCCGAAACCCTCAGGCATGCGGCCCGGCGCGGCGTGCGTGTCGGTGTGGTGGTCGACGGTTTCGGCTCCAGCCGCTCGCTGGCGTGGCTGGTTCCATTGCTGCGCGAGTCCGGCGTCAAGGTGGCGGTCTATCGTCCGCTGAAGGGCTGGTGGAGCTGGCTGGCGCCGGGCCAGTTGCGCCGGCTGCACCAGAAACTGTGTGTGGTCGACGCCGAGGTGGCTTTTGTCGGCGGCATCAACGTGATCGATGACCGACACGACCTGCAGCATGGCTGGTCCGACCAGGCGCGGCTGGACTATGCGGTCGAGGTGCGCGGCCCGGCAGTTGCGCCGATCGAGCAGACCGCCCGGGCCGTCTGGATGCGCGCTCACTTGGGGCGCGACTGGCGTGACGAGCTCGCCGGCCTGGCGCGCAGCTCGCGGCCGGTGGCCCGTGCAAGGCGGCTGCTGCGATCGCTGCGCAGCACCGGGGTGCAGGGGCTGGAGTCGGCGATGGCCAGCAACCGGCCGATGCGGGCAGCGTTTGTCGTGCGAGACAACCTGCGCCAGCGCCGAACCATCGAGCGCGCCTACATCGCGGCCATCCGCAATGCCCGCCGCCGCGTGGACGTGGTGTGCCCCTACTTCTACCCGGGCCGGGCCTTCCGGCGCGCGCTGCGCGACAGCGCCAGTCGTGGCGTTCAGGTGCGGCTGCTGCTGCAGGGCAAGCTCGACTACCGCTTCGCCGGCCTGGCCGCACAGGTGCTGTATGAGGAGTTGCTGGCCAGCGGTGTGCGCATCTACGAGTACACGCCGGCCTTCCTGCATGCCAAGGTGGCGGTGGTGGACGACCATTGGGCCACCGTGGGCAGCTCCAACATCGATCCGCTGTCGCTGCTCGTCAACCTCGAAGCCAATGTGATCGTGCGCGATGCCGGGTTTGTCGCCGGCCTGTCGGCTGAGATCGACGAGGCCCTGGCCGCGTCGCGCGAGGTCACGCTGGACACCCACCGCCTGCCCGGCTGGCGCAGCCGGCTGCGGCGCAGTTTTGTGGCCTGGATCGCTCGGCTCTACATGCGCGTGGCAGGTGCCACCGGCAAGTACTGAAGCGGGGGACAGGCGTGAGCGCCCTGGTGGACGGTCCGGCTGACGATCTTGTCGTCGCACGTCCGGAAGGCCTGTACTGTCCGGCGGGTGATTTCCACATCGACCCGTGGCGGCCTGTGGAGCGTGCGGTGATCACGCATGCACATGCCGATCACGCCCGCGCCGGCCATGCCCACTACCTGGCCTGCGAGTCCAGTGCCGGCGTGCTGCGGGCCCGCCTGGGCGACATCCGGCTGCAGACCCTGGCCTATGGCGAGCGCCTGAAGCTGCGCGACGTCACCGTCTCGCTGCATCCTGCCGGCCACGTGCTCGGTTCGGCCCAGGTGCGCATCGAACGGGGCGGGCGTGTCTGGGTGGTGTCGGGCGACTACAAGGTCGAGCCCGATGCCACCTGCACCGCCTTCGAGCCGGTGCGCTGCGAGTGTTTCATCACCGAGTCGACCTTCGGCCTGCCGATCTACCGCTGGCAGCCGCAGGATCGGGTGTTTGCCGACATCAACGCCTGGTGGGCCGCCAACGCGGCCGAGGGCCGCCCGAGCGTGCTGTTCGGCTACAGCTTCGGCAAAGCCCAGCGCATCCTGGCGGGGGTGGACCCGAGCATCGGACCGCTGCTGGTGCATGCGGCTGTCGAACCGGTGAACCAGGCCTACCGCGAGGCCGGCGTGGCCCTGCCGGCCACACGTGTGTTCGATGCCGCCGTGCCGCGCGCTGACCTGGCCGGTGCGCTGGTGGTGGCACCCCCGGGCGCCCAGACCGGCAGCGGGATGCGTCGGCTGACCCACGCCAGCGATGCCTTTGCCAGTGGCTGGATGCAGTTGCGCGGGGCGCGTCGCCGCCAGGGTGTCGACCGGGGGTTCGTGCTCAGCGACCATGCCGACTGGCCGGGTCTGATGCAGGCAGTGACCGCCAGCGGGGCCAGCCGGGTCATCGTGACCCATGGGCAGGTGGCCGTGCTGGTGCGCTGGCTGCAGCAGCAGGGGCTGCAGGCGGGGGCCTTTCAGACCGAATATGACGACCGGCTGGCGGACGGCAGCCCATGACAGCAAGGATGTCCGCATGAGCGCATTCACCGACGCCACCCGACGCCTGGTGCCGGCCTGGTCGACCGGCGTGTGGGTCGGCGCGATCCGGCGCGCCTTCGACGAGGCCGACCCTGCCGCGGGCGATGTGCCTGGTCAGCCGGGCGCCGGGGCCGTGCCGCCGCACTTCCTGGTGGCGCTGTGGGAGCCCCCGGAGCCGGCGCGCCCGGTGCTGCCGCGCTGGCCGGCCGTGGCAGCGATCGCCTCGCCCGACAGCCAGGCCGCGCTGCTGGAGCTGGTGCGCCATGTGCCGGGTGGTGCACGCATCTGGCTGGCGGACGAGGCGGTCGACTGGGCGCTGGTGGCCGAGATCGTGCGGCGCACCGACCGACACCTGACGCTGGCCCACCATGTGGGCCTGGAGCATTTCATCGAGGCCGAGCACCAGGCCGAGGTCGAACGCATCGCCCGGGAGTACACCGACCGGGATGCCGGCTTCGAAGCCTTCCGTCACAAGCTCAGCCTGCCGGATCGGCCCTGACCGCCACGGACCCCCATGCGTGAGTTTGCCGCGCTGTTTGCCGACCTGGATGCGTCCACCTCGACCCAGGCCAAGGTGGCGGCCCTGACGCGCTACTTCCGCGTCGCCGACCCGGCCGATGCCGCGTGGGCCGTGTACTTCCTGTGCGGCGGCAAGCCGCGCCAGGTCGTGCCCACCGCCTTGCTGCGCCGTTGGGCGGCCGAACGAGCGGGCATCGACGACTGGTTGTTCGAGGAGTGCTACCAGGCCGTCGGGGACCTGGCCGAGACCCTGGCGCTGGTGCTGCCGGTGGCCACGCAGATCAGCAACCTGGGCTTGGCGCAATGGGTCGAGACCCGGCTGCTGCCCTTGCGCGGCATCGACCCTGCACAGCAGCGAGCGCGGCTGCACCAGTGGTGGGACGAACTCGATGCCCCCGGGCGCTTCCTGCTGACCAAGCTCATCGGGGGCGGCTTCCGGGTGGGCGTGTCGAAGCAGCTGGTCACCCGCGCGCTGGCCGAGCAGGCGGGCATCGATGCCAAGGTGGTCGCCCAGCGCCTGATGGGATTCACCGGCTCGCAACTGCGCCCGGGGCAACTGCCGGATGCCGCGCGCTTTCAGGCGCTGCTGGCGCCGGGCAGCACGCCGCAGCTCGACGCCGCCCAGCCCTACCCGTTTTTCCTGGCCCATGCGCTGGACGCCGACCCCGCCACGTTCGACAGCCTGCTGGGCCCGTGCACCGACTGGCTGGCGGAGTGGAAGTTCGACGGCATCCGGGCCCAGGTGGTGCGTCGCGACGGCCAGTGCTGGATCTGGTCGCGCGGCGAAGAGCTCGTGACCGACCGCTTCCCCGAACTGGCCGAACGGGCCGCAGCCTGGTCGGACGGGACGGTGCTGGACGGCGAGATCGTCGTGTGGCGCGACGACCGGCCGGCACCGTTCGCGGAACTGCAGCGCCGCATCGGTCGCAAGCAGATCACCCGCAAGGTGCGCAGCGACTGGCCGGTGCGCTTCATCGCCTACGACCTGCTCGAACTGCAAGGCCAGGACCTGCGTGGCAGGCCGCTGCGCGAACGGCGTGCGATGCTCGACCACTGGGCCGCGGGCCAGACGGCAGTCGATCTGTCGCCGCGTGTGCAGGCGGATGACTGGCAGGCGCTGGCCCGACAGCGCGCCGCGTCGCGCGAGCGCGGGGTGGAAGGCCTGATGCTCAAGCACCTGGACGCCGTGTACGGGGTGGGTCGCACCAAGTCAGGCGGCATCTGGTGGAAGTGGAAGATCGAGCCCATGAGCGTGGACGCGGTGCTGATCTACGCGCAGCGTGGCCATGGCCGCCGGGCGAGTCTGTACACCGACTACACCTTTGCCGTCTGGAGCCGGCCGCCACGCGATGCCCAGGAAGCCCAGGCCGTGGTCGAGGCCATCGCCCGGCGCGCGCCGCCCGACCCCGACGGGCTGCAGCTCGTGGCTTTTGCCAAGGCGTATTCGGGCCTGAGCGACGAAGAGTTCCGGCGTGTGGACGCCGCCATCCGTCGCACCACGCTCGAGAAGTTCGGCCCGGTGCACAGCGTGCGGCCGACGCTGGTGTTCGAACTCGCCTTCGAGGGCATCAACCTGAGCAGCCGCCACAAGAGCGGCGTGGCCGTGCGGTTTCCGCGCATGGTGCGCATCCGAGACGACAAGCCGCTGCACGAGGCCGACAGCCTGCCGATGCTGCAGGCGATGCTGGCCGCGGCCCCCGCCGAGCCTCAGTCGTAGAGTTCCGCGGTCGACAGCACCTGTGTGCCCGAGTCGTTGCCGCCGATCACCAGCAGCTTGCCCGTCACGAGCCGGTCGACCGTGTGGTGTGCCCGTGCGAAGGCCATCGTGGGCCCGGCGGTCCAGGCGCTGCCGTCGGCCGCCAGGATCTCGGTGCTGGCCTCGGCCTGGAAGCCGACGGCCGAATTGCCGCCAGCCACCCAGATGCGCCCGTCGCTCATGGCGGTTGCTCGTGCCAGGTTGCGCGCGACCCGCATGGCCGGGGCCGTCTGCGCGGTCGTGCCGTTGATGCGCAGCGTGGAGCGCATCGGCTCTCCCTCGATCACGTCCTCGCCGCCGATGACGTAGACGCTGCCACCGGCACTGTGGAGACAGGCATGGTTGGCGCGGCCGGCCGGGTCCACCGCGGGCAGCAGGGTGAAGCTGCGCGTTGCCGGGTCGTACAACTCGGGCGGCGGCACCGATCCCACGGTCATGCCGCTGCCGCCGTGGATCAGCACCCTGCCGTCCGCCAGCCGCAACGCGCTGTGTCCCGCCCGCGCGACGTTCAACCCGGCCAGAGCGGTCGTGGTGTCGGTGAAGGGGTCGTACAGCTCTGCGCTCGGCTGGCCGCTGGCCGTCACGCCACCGGTCAGCAGCACCAGGCCCCCTCCGAGCAGGGTGGCGGTGTGCAGATGCCGTCGGGTGCTGATGCCGGCGGCCACCGACATGCCGGTGAGCGGGTCGAACAACTCGGCCGCAGGTGCTGCCTGCAAGGTGCCGGCACCGAGCACCAGAACACGGTCGGTGGGCAGTGTGGTGGCCGTGAGGCCCACACGGGCGCTGATCAGGTGCCCCACGAGCGAGAAGGTCTCGGCCTGCGGGTCGAAAGCCCGTACCTCGTTGCTGATGTGATAACGGCCGCTTTCGGGGTCGAGGAACTCGCCGCTCACGATCAGCAGCCGGCCGTCGTCGGCCGTGGCGGTGGCGTGGGCGGCCCGCGTGAAGCCCATCGCCAGCGTGCGCAGGCGGTTGCGGTAGTCGACCGGAAGCTGCATCACGCGCGTGGCGCGCGCCCCCTCCGGGGTGCGTACCACCAGGGCGATCTCGCGGCTCTCCGACAGCGGTGTCGGCCACGGGAGCGGCACGCCGCTTTGCACCGGCACGCTGCCGGGCATGAGTTCGCCGATGCCGCCGGAGAACACCGCGGTGAGCATGGGCCGCTCGCCGATCAGATAGCGCGCCTTGTCGCTCGTGAACTGCTGGATGCGCGGGCCGTCGGGCTCGTCGCCCCCTCCACCGCCGCAGCCGGACAGCGAGGACAGGGCCGGCGGCGCACCGAGGGCCAGCAGGGCTTGGAGGGCAGAACGTCGCAACACGGCAGGGTCCGTTTCATCGGGGGTGGAGCCGCCGCAGTCTAGGCAAGGCCGGCGCGGCGGGCTGTCCCCCAAAGCGGCGACAGCGCGGCGGCGATGTCCCCCCGGGCACCGGGACATGGTCACACTGTTAGCATCGGCTTCGTCCCCCTATGCCTCAGGCCTGCAGTCATGACCGTTCTGTCCCCAGTCAGCCCGCAGCGTGAAGACGACGGCGTTCCGGTGTCGGTGCGCATCCGTGAACGGATCAAGTCCGCGCAACAGCGCTTTCACGCGAATGACAACATCTCGGCCTTCATCGAGCCGGGCGAGCTCGAGGCGCTGCTCGATGAAGTCCAGTCCCGCATGGTCGGTGTGCTCGAGAGCCTGGTGATCGACACCGAGAGCGATCACAACACCCAGGACACCGCACGCCGCGTGGCCAAGATGTACCTCAACGAGGTGTTCAAGGGCCGCTACATGCCGCAGCCCGCGGTGACCGAGTTTCCGAACGTGGAGCACCTGAACGAGCTGATGATCGTCGGGCCCGTCACGGTGCGCAGCGCCTGCTCGCACCACTTCTGTCCCATCCTGGGGCGCTTGTGGATCGGCGTGATGCCCAACGAGCACTCCAACCTGATCGGGCTGTCGAAGTACGCCCGGCTGGCCGAATGGATCATGAGCCGGCCGCAGATCCAGGAAGAGGCCGTGACCCAGGTGGCCGACCTGCTGCAGGACAAGATGCAGCCCGACGGCCTGGCCATCGTGATGGAAGCCGACCACTTCTGCATGCAGTGGCGCGGCGTCAAGGACATGGACTCCAAGATGGTCAACAGCGTGATGCGCGGCTCCTTCCTGAAGGACGCCAACCTGCGCCGTGAATTCCTGGCCCTGCTGTCCAACAAGAAAGCCTGAACCGGAGCCCGCCATGCTTGTCCGACTGCTTTATGCCAGCCGCGCCGCCCACCCGGTGACGCACGAGTCCATCGAGGCCATCCTTGCGCAGTGCCGCATGCACAACCCGGCGCTCGGCATCACCGGCATCCTCTGCTATGGCGGCGGCATCTTCATGCAGGTGCTCGAAGGGGGGCGCGAGTCGGTCAATGCCCTGTACAACGAGATCGTGCGCGACGACCGTCACCAGTCCGTCACGGTGCTGCACTACGCCGAGATCAGCGAGCGCCGTTTTGCCGGCTGGACCATGGGCCAGGTCAACCTGACCAAGATCAACCCGTCCATCCTGCTGAAGTATTCCGAAAAGCCGGTGCTCGACCCCTACGCCGTGTCCGGTGCGGCGTCGATGGCGCTGCTCGAGGAACTCATCGCCACCGCGTCGATCATCGGGCGCACCGGCTGAGGCGGACTTCTTTCGAGGTGAGGTCGATGTCACGAGCCGATCACATGCGGATGGCGATGGTGATGCTGGCGGCGGTCGCGTTGTCCGGCTGCGCCTCGATGAGCGAAAGCGAATGCAAGGTGGCCGACTGGCAGCGTATCGGCGAACGTGATGGCGAGCAGGGGCGTTCCGAGTCGCGGCTGGCCGAGCATGCCGAAGCCTGCGGCAAGATCGGCATCCAGCCGGATGCCGTACGCTACCGGCGAGGCTGGGACCTGGGCGTGATGCGCTACTGCACGCCCGAGGTGGGCTGGCGCGAAGGGCTGAACGGCAGCAGCTACCAGGGCGTGTGTCGTGGCCGCAATGAAGGCGAGTTCCTGCGCTTTCATCGGGCGGGGCTGGAAGTCCATCGGGTCGAGAAGGACATCGAGGCCAACCATGCCGAGAGCCGACGCCTGGAAGACCAGCTCAAGAAGGCCCGCACCGATGACGAACGCAAGCGCCTGCGCGATCGCCTGCGCAGCCTGGACCGCGAACAGTCGCATCTGCGGCAGCGCGCCGCGCAACTGCGGTCTTACGGCCCGTGACGGCGGTGGCGGGCGGGAGCCCGAGCGCCTGCGTGATCGGGGTCGACTTCAGCAGCAGCCCGAGCCGGCGCAAGCCCATCGTCCTGGCGCAGGGAGAGGCAGCGGGGCCGGTCGTGCGGCTTCAGCAGTGGGCGACCTTCGAGCGGCATGACACCTTTGCCGCCTGGCTGGCGCAGCCGCTCGAATGGGTCGGCGGATTCGACTTTCCGTTCGGCCTGCCTCGCGAACTGGTCGAGCAACTGGGCTGGCCAATCGAGTGGTCTGCGTTGATGCAGCACTACACCCGGCTCACGCGCGCGCAGATCCGAGACACCTTTGCCGCGTTCTGCGATGCCCGGCCGCCGGGCGGCAAGTTCGCCCACCGTGCCACCGACCGCCCGGCCGGGTCGTCGCCCTCGATGAAATGGGTCAACCCGCCGGTGGCCTACATGCTGCACGCGGGCGTGCCGGCGCTGCTGGCCGCGGGCGTCCATCTGCCTGGACTGCACGAGGGCGACCCCCGTCGCGTGGCGCTGGAGGCCTACCCCGGACTGCTGGCCCGCGAGCTGCTCGGCAACCGCAGCTACAAGAGTGATGACCGCGCCCGCCAGACCCCCGAGCGACTGATCGCCCGCAAGGATCTGGTCGAGGCGCTGGTGGAGGGCCGCTCGCGGCTGGGCGTGCGCGTGCGTCTGAGCTCGGCCCAGCGCGACGCCCTGGTCGACGATGCCAGTGGCGACACGCTCGATGCGGTGCTGTGCATGGTGCAGGCCGCCTGGGCGGCCACCCGCCCGGGCTTTGGTCTGCCGGCTGGGGTCGACCCGATCGAAGGCTGGATCGTCACGGCCTGAATCGCGGGGCGATGGTATTGGAGTTTCTGTATTGACAGAAACTTCTGCGAAAACTACATTGAGTCCATGCAACTTTCACCCACCCTGAACCGGTTCGTGCTGCACTGGGGCGAGATGGGCACACGCTGGGGCGTGAATCGCACCGTGGCCCAGATCCATGCGCTGCTCTACATCACCGGGCGGCCCATGCATGCCGAGGAGATCACCGACACGCTGCAGGTCGCCCGCTCCAACGTGAGCAACAGCCTGCGCGAGCTGCAGGGCTGGAAGCTGGTGAAGCTCGTGCACATCCCCGGCGATCGCCGGGACCATTTCGAGACCTCGACCCATGTCTGGGAGCTGCTGCGCACCATCGTGCGTGAGCGGCAGCGGCGCGAGATCGCCCCGACTGTCGAGGTGCTGCGCGAACTGCTGGCCGACCCCGGCATCACGCGTGATCCGGCCGAGGCGCGGCTGCGCATGAAGGAAACACTGGAACTGCTCGAGACGCTCACGCTGTGGAGTGACGAGATGCTGCGCCTGGACACCGAAACCCTGACCAAGGTGCTGCGGCTGGGCGCGCGCATCAAGAAGCTGCTCGGGCGCGAGCCGCTGCCGGCCGGTGACACCGCAACGCCGCGCGACGCAGACGCCGCCGGGCAGTTGTTGGGCCCCTGAGACCGGGCCGGGCAGGACTGCCCGGCATTTTTTTGGCGAAGTATTTCTGTGTAGACAGAAATTGCAGAACGAAAGGCCGATCACCATGGCAAAGCACACACCCGGGATCTACCCTCTGACGCTGCTCTACGACCGCGCCTGCCCGGTGTGCCGGCTCGAGATGGACAGCCTGAGAGAACGAGCCCGGCCCGGCAGTCTGCACTTCGTCGACATCTCGGACGCCGAGTTCGATCCATCTGCCTACGGTGCGAGTCTCGAGACGATGCAGGCGTCGATCTGCGGCGTGACGGCAGACGGACGCCTGATCCAGGGGGTCGAAGTGCTGCGGCTCGCCTATGCCGCCGCGGGACTGGGCTGGGTGCTGCGTCCGACGTCCTGGCCGGGGCTGCGCCCGGTGTTCGACCGGGCCTACCTCGTGTTCGCGCGCCATCGGTATGCCGTGTCGCGCGTGGCGGCACCGCTGATCGAACGGGTGGCCGCCGCGCGCGCCCGCCGCCGGCTGCAAGCCATGCAGGCCTGCCGTGCGGGTGCGTGCGGGCTGCCGGAGCAGGAATCATGAAGGCGCTCGTCTGCGGGGCCACCGGTTGTGTCGGGTCGGCTGTCGTGCGCACCTTGCAGGCGCACGGTCACCAGGTCGTGTGCGGGCAGCGGCGTGCGCCGGCATCCGGCAGCGCCATCGACTGGCTGGCGGTGGACTTCAACCAGCCGCTCACCCCCGGCGAATGGGCACGCCGACTGCAGGAGGCCGGCGGTTTCGACCTCATCGTCAATGCGGTGGGTGTCCTGGTGCCGCGAGCGGGGGAAAGCTTCGAGCGGGTTCATGCGGCCGGCCCGGCGGCGCTGTTCCGCGGGGCGGCGCTGGCCGGGGTCGGGCGAGTGATCCAGGTGTCCGCGCTGGGTGTGGGGCGTGGTGAGGCGGCCCTGGATTCACCCTATGCGCTGACCAAGCTGGTCGCCGACGAGGCCCTGATGGGCCTGGCCGGCGCGATCGACTGGGCGGTGGTCCGCCCGTCGCTCGTGTTCGGGCCGGGCAGCCAGAGCGCGGCCCTGTTTGCGCAACTGGCCAGCCTGCCCGTCGTGGGCCTGCCCGGGCGGGGGCGCCAGCAGGTCCAGCCGGTGCATGTGCTGGAGCTGGCCGAGTTCATCGTCCGCCTGAGCGAATCCGCCGACGCGCTGGGGCAGGTGTTCGAGGTCGCCGGACCGAAGGCCATGAGCTACCGCGAGATGCTCGCCTGTCATCGACAGGTGCAGGGCCTGGCCGACCCGCTCTGGTGCCCGGTGCCGATGCCGTTGATGCGGGTCGGGGCCCGTGTGGCGCGTTGGCTGCCCCAGCAGGTGTTCAGTCCTGACACCCTGGACATGCTGGAAGCCGGCAGCACCACCCGCAGCAATGCGCTGCCGGCGTGGCTCGGGCGCGAGCCGACCTCGCTGGCGTCGGCCCTGTCGCTGGAGGCGACGGCCCGTGCACCTGAGGCCACGCTGCCGCCCGCGCTCTCGGCGCTGCTGCGCCTGTCGCTGGCAACGATGTGGCTCTGCACGGCCGCCGCCACGGCCGCAGTCCCGCAGGCCTCGCCGGTGTTCGACCTGCTGGCCCGGTACGGTTTCGAGGGGTCGGCCGGGCTGGCCATGGTGTGGGCCACCTGCGTGCTGAACACGGGCCTGGGCATATGGCTGCTGGTGCGCCCGGGGGCGTGGGCCTATGCCACGCAATGCGGCGCGGTGCTCGGCTACACCCTCACGGCTGCCTGGAACATGCCCGAGCTCACCATCGAACACTGCGGTCCGCTCGTCAAGGACCTGCCCATCCTGGCCACGCTGCTGGTGCTGTGGTGGACGCAGCCTGCTCGCGCCAAAGCTCACAAGGAAACGCCGGGCCGCCCCAAGTTTCCTTGGCCCCCTCGGGGGGCGGGCTGGGCGCAGCCCGGCCTTGGGGGCCCTCACAATGCGCACCATCATGAGCGGCGATCGCCTTCCGTCCCCGTGCGGCCTTCCCGAAGCCTGGTTTGAGCGACAGGGCTGGCAGCCCTTCGACTTCCAGCGTGCCGTCTGGCAGGCCATGGCGGCCGGGCGATCCGGGCTGCTGCACGCCACCACGGGCTCGGGCAAGACCTATGCGGTGTGGATGGGAGCCTTGCTGCGGGCCCGGGCGCCGGGTGTCGAGCGGCACGAACGTGCCGCCGCGCCGCCCCTGCAGGTCCTCTGGCTCACGCCGATGCGCGCCCTGGCGGCCGACACGGCGAAGGCGCTGCGGCTGCCGCTGGACGAACTTGCGCCGGGCTGGACGCTGGGCCTGCGCACCGGTGACACGCCGTCGGCCGAGCGCGCGCGCCAAGACCGGCGCTTCCCCACCGCACTGGTCACCACGCCTGAATCGCTGAGCCTGATGCTGACCCGCGCACGGGCTCGCGACGAACTGGCCACCGTGCGCGTGGTTGTGGTGGACGAATGGCATGAACTGATGGGCAACAAGCGTGGCGTGCAGGTGCAACTGGCACTGGCCCGCCTGCGCCAGTGGTGCCCGGGCCTGGTGGTCTGGGGCCTGAGCGCCACGCTGGGCAACCTGCGCGAAGCGCTGCAGGTGCTGCTGGGCACGGACAACGGCGAACTGGTGCAGGGACGCATCGACAAGTCGCTCGTGATCGATACCCTGATCCCGCCAGAACCCGGCCGGTTCTCCTGGGCCGGCCACCTGGGCTCGCGCATGCTGGCCCCGGTGGTCGACGAGATCGAACGGGCGGCCACCAGCCTGGTCTTCACCAACACCCGCTCCCAGGCCGAGATCTGGTACCAGATGCTGATCGACGCGCGGCCGGACTGGGCTGGCCTGGTCGCGCTGCACCACGGCTCGCTGGACAAGGAGGTGCGCGAATGGGTCGAGCAGGGCCTCAAGGAGGGGCGCCTCAAGGCCGTGGTGGCGACGTCTTCGCTGGACCTGGGCGTGGACTTCCTGCCCGTCGAGCGTGTGCTGCAGATCGGCTCGGCCAAGGGGGTGGCACGGCTGCTGCAGCGCGCCGGACGCAGCGGGCATGCCCCCGGGCGCAGCAGCCGCATCACGCTGGTGCCGACCAACACGCTCGAGCTGATCGAGGCCGCGGCGGCGCGCCGCGCGGCGCAGGCCGGCCGCATCGAAAGCCGCGAGTCGCCGGACAAGCCGCTGGACGTGCTGGTGCAGCACCTGGTGACGGTGGCGCTGGGCGGCGGCTTCAGGGCCGACGAACTTCGACGCGAGGTGATGAGCACCCATGCCTACCGCGGACTGACCGAAGACGAATGGCAATGGGCGCTGGCGTTTGTCGAGCGCGGCGGCGCCAGCCTGCATGCCTACCCCGAGTACCACCGGGTGCGCCACATCGACGGCGTGCATCAGGTGAGCGATGCCGGCATCGCGCGGCGTCACCGCCTGCAGGTGGGCACGATCGTGAGCGATGCCTCCATGCTGGTGAAGTACCTCACCGGCCAGAAGCTGGGCAGCGTCGAGGAGAGCTTCATCGCCCGCATGAAAAAGGGCGACTGCTTCCTGTTCGGCGGCCGGTTGCTCGAATTCGTGCGGGTGCAGGACATGGTGGCCTACGTGCGGCTGGCGCGCGGGCGCAAGGCGGCGGTGCCGCGCTGGGGTGGGGGGCGCATGCCACTGTCCACCGAAATGGCCGACGCCGTGCTGGCGCTGCTGGAGGATGCTGCCCGGGGCGAATTCAGCGGGCCCGAGATGGCCGCGGCCGGCCCGATGCTGCAGGCGCAGGCTCGGGTGTCGCGCCTGCCGGGCAGCGGGCATGTGCTGGTCGAGACCTGGGCCTCGCGCGAAGGGTCGCATCTTTACGTCTACCCGTTTGCCGGGCGCAACGTGAACCTGGGCCTGGCCAGCCTCATCGCCTGGCGCCTGGCCCGGCGCCGGGCCAACAGCTTCAGCATGTCGGTCAATGACTATGGGTTCGAGCTGCTGGGCGTGGAGCCGATCGACCTGTCGCCGCTGCACGACGGCAGCCTGTTCAGCGACAACGAGCTGTTGCCCGACGTGCTGGCCAGCCTCAACTCGGGCGAACTGGCGCAGCGCCGCTTCCGGGAGATCGCCCGTGTGTCGGGCCTGGTGTTTTCAGGCTACCCCGGTGCGCCGCGCAGCATGAAGCAGCTGCAGGCGTCGAGCGCCCTGTTCTACGAAGTGTTCCGCAAGTACGACACCACCAACCTGCTGCTCGGGCAGGCCGAAACCGAGGTGCTCAGTCAGGAGCTGGACATCCGTCGCCTGGCGGCCACGCTGGCTGCGCTGCGCAGCCGCGAGCGGGTGGTCATCGAGCTGCAGCAACCCAGTCCGATGAGCCTTCCGCTCCTGGTCGAACGCTTTCGCGAACGACTGTCGACCGAGAAGCTGGCCGACCGCCTGGCGCGCATCCTGAAGGACGCCGAACGCGCGGCCGGCCCGTGAGTGCGTGGCATCATCGGCGCCCCATGTCCCAAGGCTCCCCCGTCCCCCCACGGCCGACCGCTGCGGTGCTGCACACACTGACGCTCATGAAGCTGGCCAGTGCCTTGATGGTGCTGAACCTGCAGGTGCGTCCGGTGCAGGCCGCGCCGGACGAGCCGGCCCGTGTCATCGGGCAGGTCACACGGGTCAGCGATGGCGACACGCTGTGGGTCCGTCCCGGCCCATCGGCCCCGGGCGAGCGGCGCGCCAAACCGCTGAAGATCCGGATCGACGGCATCGATGCCCCCGAGCGTTGCCAGCCCTGGGGGCGGGAGTCGGCCGAAGCCCTGCGCACGCGCCTGATCGGACGCACGGTCGAGGTGGACCTGCGAGGGCGCGACGACTACCGACGTTGGCTCGGGCGGGTCGAGCACGACGGTGACGACGTGGCGGCCTGGCTGGTGCGTGAAGGCCATGCCTGGAGCTACCACTACCGGCACGGTGCGGGGGCCTATGCCGCGCTGGAGCGGCAGGCCCGCGAGCGCGGTGCCGGGCTGTTCGCTCAGCCCGATCCCATGCCGCCAGGGGTGTTCCGGCGCTGGCACGGCCCCTGCGAGTGAGGGGCTGCGGCGTCGGACCCGGGCGTTAGAATCGCGCACACCCGGCGCCCTCTGGCCGGCCGTGTCGTGTCCGGCGGGCCAGATCGCCGCACCGGCCGCCCTGGCCGCCACACGCCTGGTATCGACCTGACCACCCCAGAGGGAGCCCCAAGATGATTCTCGTGACCGGTGCAGCCGGCTTCATTGGCGGAAATTTCATCCATCACTGGTTCAGCCGCAGCAGCGAGCCCGTCGTGGTGCTGGACAAGCTGACCTACGCCGGCAACCCGCTCACCATCGCTCCCTGGCTCAAGCCCGGCGTGTGCGAACTGGTGCAGGGCGACATCGCCGACCGCGAACTGGTGCGCCGCCTGCTCGGCACCCATCGCCCGCGCGCCGTGCTGCACTTCGCCGCCGAAAGCCATGTCGACCGCTCCATCCATGGCCCGGGCGAGTTCATCCAGACCAACATCGTCGGCACCTTCAGCCTGCTCGAGGAAGTGCGTGCCTGGTGGACGGCCCTGCCGGGCGATGATCGTGATGCCTTCCGCCTGCTGCACGTGTCGACCGACGAGGTCTACGGCTCGCTGGGCGAGACCGACCCGGCCTTCAGCGAATCCACGGCCTACCGCCCGAACAGCCCGTACTCGGCCAGCAAGGCCTCCAGCGACCACCTGGTGCGGGCCTACCACCACACCTACGGCCTGCCCACGCTGACCACCAACTGCAGCAACAACTACGGCCCCTATCACTTCCCCGAGAAGCTGATCCCGTTGATGATCCTCAACGCCCTCGAAGGCAAGGCGTTGCCGGTGTATGGCGACGGCCGCAACATCCGCGACTGGTTGTATGTGCGTGACCATTGCGAGGCCATCTGCCAGGTGCTGGCCAAGGGCCGTGCCGGCGAAACCTACAACGTCGGCGGCAAGAACGAGATCCGCAACATCGATGTCGTGACCACCATCTGCCGCAAGCTCGACACCCTGCGGCCGCGCGCGAGCGGTCGCTACGAGGACCTGATCACCTTCGTGGCCGATCGCCCGGGGCACGATCACCGCTACGCGATCGACCCCACGCGCATCGAATCCGAGATCGGCTGGATGCCCGCCGAGACCTTCGACAGCGGCATCGACAAGACGGTGCGCTGGTACCTCGACAACTCGCCCTGGATCGACAGCGTGCGCACCGGTGCCTACCGCCAGTGGATGGACCAGCAGTACGGCACCACGGCCGTGAGCGCCTGAGCGGACGCGCGACGATGAACCGACGCATCCTGCTGCTGGGGCCGACCGGGCAGGTCGGCTGGGAACTGCAACGCGCGCTGGCACCGCTGGGTGAGCTCCTGCCGCTCGGCCGGGCCGAGGGCGCCGACCTGGCGAACCCGCAGGCGCTGGCCGAGCAGGTGCGCCAGGCCCGCCCGGACGTGATCGTCAATGCCGCGGCTTACACCGCGGTCGATCGTGCCGAGTCCGACACGGACGTGGCCCGCCAGGTCAATGCACAGGCGCCGGCCGCGCTGGCCGCCGTGGCCCGCGAGTGCGGGGCGTGGCTGGTCCACTACTCGACCGACTACGTCTTCGACGGCTCGGGGGACCACCCCCGCGGCGAAGACGCTCCCACGGCACCGCTGAACGTGTACGGGCAGACCAAGCTCGAAGGCGAGCAGGCCATCCAGGCCAGCGGCTGCCGGCATCTGGTGCTGCGCACGAGCTGGGTCTATGCGGCGCGCGGCGGCAACTTTGCGCGGACCATGCTCAGGCTGGCGGCCGAGCGGGACCAGTTGAAGGTCGTCGACGACCAGATCGGTGCGCCCACCGGCGCCGACCTGATCGCCGACGTCACGGCCCACATGCTGCGCACGGCGCTGCGTGAACCCGAGGTGCAGGGCCTGTACCACCTGGTGGCCGACGGCCAGACCAGCTGGCATGCGTACGCCTGCCATGTGATCGACTGGGCGCGCCGCCACGGGCACCCGATCAAGGTCACCCCCGATGCGATCGAGCCGGTCGGCAGCGAGGCGTTCCCCACACCGGCGCGCCGACCCCGCAACTCCCGCCTGTCCACGCAACGCCTGCGTGAACGCTTCGACCTGCAGCTCCCCCACTGGACCGCCGGCGTCGAGCGCATGCTCGCCGAGATCACCGGCTGACACCCCCATGAGGCACCCATCATGAGTTCGAAAGCACGCAAGGGCATCGTCCTGGCCGGCGGTTCCGGCACCCGCCTGCATCCGGCCACGCTGGCCGTCAGCAAGCAGCTGCTGCCCGTCTACGACAAGCCGATGGTCTATTACCCGCTGAGCACGCTGATGCTCTCGGGCATTCGCGACATCCTGATCATCAGCACCCCGCAGGACACCCCCCGTTTCGAGGCACTCCTGGGCGACGGCTCCCGCTGGGGCCTGAACCTCAGCTACTGCGTGCAGCCCAGTCCGGACGGTCTGGCCCAGGCCTTCATCCTCGGCCGGGACTTCGTCGGCAGCCATCCCAGCGCCCTGGTGCTCGGCGACAACATCTTCTACGGCCATGACCTGCAGCCAGCGCTGCAGCGCGCGCATGCATTGCAGTCCGGCTCGACCGTGTTTGCCTATCACGTCAGCGACCCCGAGCGCTATGGCGTGGTCGCCTTCGACGCCAACAAGCGCGCACTGTCGATCGAGGAGAAGCCGAAGGCACCCAAGAGCAACTACGCGGTGACCGGCCTGTATTTCTATGACGAGCAGGTGTGCGACGTTGCCGCGCAGATCAAGCCGTCGGCGCGGGGTGAACTCGAGATCACCGACGTCAATGCCTGGTACCTCGAGCGGGGGCAGCTCAACGTCGAGATCATGGGCCGCGGCTATGCCTGGCTGGACACCGGCACGCACGACAGTCTGCTCGAGGCCGGACATTTCATCGCCACGCTCGAAAAGCGCCAGGGACTGAAGGTCGCCTGTCTCGAGGAGATCGCCTACCGTGCGGGCTGGATCACCGCCGAGGCGGTCGAGGCCCAGGCGCAGCCGATGCTCAAGAACGGTTACGGGCAATACCTGATGAAGATGCTCAAGGAAACGGTGTACTGATGAAATTGCTGCGCACTGCGATTGCCGAGGTCGTGATCATCGAGCCGGCCGTCTTCGGCGACGACCGGGGCTGGTTCAGCGAAAGTTTCAATGAACGCCGCTTCCACGACGAGCTGAACCGGCTCGGCCTGACCGCGCCGCGCCCCTTCGTCCAGGACAACCATTCCTGCAGCCGCAAGGGGGTGCTGCGCGGCCTGCACTACCAGGTCGCACCCCACCCGCAAGGCAAGCTGGTGAGGGTTGTCAGGGGGGCAGCGTATGATGTTGCAGTCGACATCCGTCCGGGGTCTCCCACTTTCGGTCAGCATGTCGGTGTGGAACTGAGTGCGGAAAACCATCGCCAGCTGTGGGTCCCCGAGGGATTTGCCCACGGTTTCCTGGCTTTGGCCGACGACACCCACTTCCTCTACAAGACGACCGATTTCTACGCCAAGGACTGTGAACGGTCCATTGCCTGGAACGATCCCTCCCTGGCCATAGACTGGCCGCTTGCGCGGCTCGATGGTCCTCCTGCCCTGGCGCCCAAGGATGCCTCGGCACCTTCGCTGCGCGAAGCCCTGGCGCTGGACGCCTGAGAAAGTACAGATGATCGCTACGACCCCTCCTGCACCGACCGACGAATCTCCTGACCAACCGGCACCGGGCGGCCTGTTCGCCACCCTGCCGCTGGACGACATGCTGCAGCGTGCCGTGGCCGACCAGGGCTACACGCAGATGACGCCCATCCAGGCCAAGGCGATACCGATCGTGCTGGCGGGCCGTGACGTGATGGGTGCCGCCCAGACCGGCACCGGCAAGACGGCGGCGTTTTCACTGCCGCTGCTGCAGAAGATGCTGCGCCACCAGAATGCCAGTGCCTCGCCGGCGCGGCACCCGGTGCGTGCGCTGGTGCTGGCGCCCACCCGGGAGCTGGCCGACCAGGTGGCGAACAATGTGAAGGCCTATGCCAAGCACTCACAGCTGCGCGTGGCCTGTGTGTTCGGCGGGATCGACATGAACCCGCAGACCGAGGAGCTGCGCCGCGGCGTCGAGGTGCTGATCGCCACACCCGGGCGCCTGCTCGATCACATCCAGGCCAAGAACTGCGTGCTGTCGCAGGTCGAGTATGTCGTGCTCGACGAGGCTGACCGCATGCTCGACATCGGTTTCCTGCCCGACCTGCAGCGCATCCTGAGCTATCTGCCCAAGCAGCGTCAGACGCTGCTGTTCTCGGCCACGTTCTCGCCCGAGATCAAGAAGCTTGCCCAGAGCTATCTGCAGGACCCGATCCTGGTCGAGGTGGCCCGGCCCAATGCCACGGCCACCAATGTCGAACAGCGCTTCTATGCGGTCGAAGACGACGACAAACGTCGTGCGGTGCGGCACCTGCTGCGCGAGCGCTCGATCGGCCAGGCGATCGTGTTCGTGAACTCCAAGTTGGGCGCGGCGCGCCTGGCACGGGCCTTCGAACGTGACGGCCTGAGGACCGCGGCCCTGCACGGCGACAAGTCCCAGGACGAACGTCTCAAGGCCCTCGAGGCCTTCAAGCGTGCCGAGGTGGATCTGCTGGTGGCCACCGATGTGGCCGCACGGGGCCTGGACATTGCCGATCTGCCGGCGGTGTTCAATTTCGACATCCCGTTCAACGCCGAAGACTACGTGCACCGCATCGGACGCACAGGCCGTGCCGGCGCGTCGGGGCTCGCGATTTCCTTCGTGTCGCGCTCCGACCAGCGCCTGGTGAGCGAGATCGAGAAACTCATCCGCAAGAAGATCGAGGTCGAGGCCCTGGAGCTGGACGACGACCGCCCGCGCCGCCCGCGCCGCCAGACCGACGACGAGGAAGATCGCCCGGTGCGAACCATGCCGGTGACGCCCTCGGCGCCGCGCCGCTCGCAGGCCTCGTCCGACCCGTTCTTCTCACGTCCCTACGAAGCCGATCCGAATGCCGACCCATCCTGGGAGCACTCGGTGGCTGCCGCACCTGCTGCGCCTGCCGGCCGCGCACTTTCACCGTTCATCAAGCCCAAGCGCAAGGTGGCCAGCCTGCTGGGCGGCGGCAAGAAGCCCTGACCGACACGCCGGTGTGACGTTCAGCCCAGCAGCGAGAACACCGCGGGGCGGTCACCCGGCAGACTTGGGTGCTGGTCCGCACGCAACTGTCTCCACCGTTCCACCGTGAGGCTGCGTGTCCAGCCCTCGGCCAGCGTCAGCCCGCAGCTCACGGCGAGTCGCGTGCCGGGCTGCAGGTGGGCCAGCAGCGCCTGGAGCAGGGCTTCGTTGCGGTAGGGTGTTTCGATGATGAGCTGCGTCTGCGACTGCCGGCGTGACAGCGCCTCCAGCTCGCGTATGCGCTGGCCGCGCTCCGGGTCCTGCACCGGCAGGTAGCCCACGAAGGCAAAGCTCTGCCCGTTCATGCCGCTGCACGCCAGGGCCAGCAGCAGGGACGACGGCCCCACCAGCGGCACCACCGGCACCCCGGCGTCATGCGCCAGCTTCACGAGTTCAGCCCCAGGGTCGGCCACGGCCGGCATGCCGGCTTCCGACAGCAACCCCAGATCGTGGCCGGCCAGCGCAGGCGCCAGCAACTCAATCCTGGCACCCGGCTGGACGGCCGGACCTCGCCCCTTGGGCGGGCGTGGCAGCTCCACGATGTCCAGTTGCTGCAACGGGGTACCGAGCGCCACGATCCGATCCACACGCTTGAGAAAGGCACGGGCCGTCTTGGCATTTTCGACCACCCAGTGCCGCAGGCTGGCGGCCTGCTCGATCACGGCCAGCGGCAGCACGCCGCGCAGGTCCGGTGGTTCTGCGCCGCCGTCCACCGTGCCGAAATCCAGGGTGTTGGGCACCAGGACCAGCCGCCCGGGCGGGGCAGCGTGGGGCGAGGGCCGGCTCACAGGCCGAGCAGCGGCACACCGGCCGCACGCAGCAGGTCGCAGGTCTTGATCAGCGGCAGGCCGATCAGGGCCGTCGGATCGCTGGATTCGATCGCCTGCAGCAAGGCGATGCCCAGTCCTTCGGACTTGGCGCTGCCGGCGCAGTCATAGGGCTGTTCGGCCCTCAGGTAGTTCTCGATCTCGCTGTCGCTCAAGGGGCGAAAA
Source organism: uncultured Comamonadaceae bacterium (assembly GCA_946482595.1). The sequence continues at coordinate 16,475 of CAMLSD010000038.1, read as the reverse complement.
CGCACCCGCACCGGTTCCAGCATCGCCTGTTCAAAACCCCGGTTCTGGCAGACCACCGCAACGGCCGTCTGGAACACGACGGTGCGCCCGCTCATCTGGCGCAACTGCATCACGGCACGGCCGTGGTGGCCCGGCTTGCCAATCGGCTCGCCATCGAGGTCGGCCACCTGGTCTGAACCGATCACCACGGCATCCGGGTGTCGGGCAGCCACCGCATGCGCCTTGGCCAATGCCAGGCGCATCGCCAGCAAGGCCGGCGATTCACCTGCTCGAGGGGTTTCGTCGACTTCGGGTGAAACCACCGCGAACGGCAGGCGGAGTCGGTCCAGCAACTCGTGGCGATAGCGCGACGTCGAGGCGAGGATGATCGGGGGCAGGGGGGAGGCAGAGGACGACATCCTCGTATTGTCCGATACCGGCCGTATCAGGGCGGCAGGTCGGTAAACTGTCGACGATGAAGTCTCGACCCCATACGCCCGAGCGGCTTGATGTTGCCCAGTTCGCCCACGAGGCTGCCACACTCGAGGGGCAGTGGACCACCCCAGAGCTGGCCCGGCTCAGCGAAGACCTGGTGGTTGCGAGCGACACTGCGGCGGACACGGTGCAGTGGTCGATCCGGGGGCGTGAGGTCCTGCGGACGGGTGCCACACCCAGGATCTGGCTCGACGTCTCGGCGCAGGCGAAGGTGCACCTGGAGTGCCAGCGGTGCCTGACCCCCGTGGAGACGACCCTGGACGTGTCGCGCAGCTTTCTGTTCGTGCCCGGAGGTGAAACGCAGGCGGCGGAACTCGATGCCGAACTCGAGGACGACGTCCTGCCGCTCGCGCGCAGCCTGGATGTCAGGGAGCTTATCGAGGACGAGCTGATCATGGCCTTGCCGCTGGTGCCACGGCATGACGCCTGCCCGGTCAGCCTGCCACTGGGTGATGCTCAGCCAGCCAGCGCTCCGGGTGATGACGCCGAAGTCACCGCGGACGAGCGGCCTCACCCCTTTGCCGCATTGCAGGCCCTCAAGGGCCGGCTCAAGTCATGAACATTGCAGCGGCGACGATGGCGCTAGCCAAGAAGCGTGGGTCGGTGCTAGAATCTCGGGTTTTCCAAGGAGCGAGCCATGGCCGTTCAACAGAACAAGAAGTCGCCCTCCAAGCGTGGGATGCATCGTTCGCACAATGCCCTGACCAATCCGGGCACTGCCATCGAACCCACCACGGGCGAAGTTCATCTGCGCCACCACATCAGCCCCAACGGTTTCTACCGCGGGCGCAAGGTCCTCAAGACCAAGGCAGACGCCTGATCCCTGGGGGTCGGCGTGATCTGCAAGTCGGTGCCCCGGTTCATCCCGCAAGGGATGCCGGGGTTCGACTGATCCTGTCTCCAGTTGCGTTGCCGTCTGCAGCTCCTCATGCTGCGGCTTGCGGTGGCTCTGGCCATCGTTTCATGATCCGGTTGTCGTGATCCGGTGATCGTGGTCCGGTACTGGCAATGAATCCCACTTCCTCTCAGCCTCGGGCAGATCGCCCGCCGGTGTCGCCTGCGCGTCCCATCCGTGTGGCGGTTGACTGCATGGGGGGCGACCACGGCCCTTCGGTGACGCTGCCGGCCTGCCGGGCCTTCCTGGATCGACATCCCCAGGCCGAGCTGCTGCTGGTCGGCCGCGCCGACGCGCTGGCGCCGGCTGCGGCATGGCCGCGCTGTCGCGTGGTGACTGCGGCCGAGGTGGTCGAGATGGACGACTCCGTCGAGGTGGCGCTGCGCCGCAAGAAGGATTCGTCGATGCGTGTCGCGATCACGCAGCTCAAGGCGGATGCGTCGGGCAATGTCGCGGCCGACGCCTGTGTTTCTGCGGGCAACACCGGTGCCCTGATGGCTGTTGCGCGCTATGTGCTGAAGACGCTGGATGGCATCGATCGTCCGGCCATCGCCACCGTGATGCCCAACCAGAAAGACGGTTACACGACCGTGCTCGACCTGGGTGCCAACGTCGATTGCGAGCCCGAGCACCTGCTCCAGTTCGCCCTGATGGGCAGTGCGCTGGTGGGGGCCGTCGAGGGCAAGGCCGACCCCAGCGTCGGTTTGCTCAACATCGGCGAAGAGGCCATCAAGGGCAGCGAAACCATCAAGAAAGCCGGTGAACTGCTTCGATCGGTTGCCAACGCCGGGCATCTGAACTTCTACGGAAATGTCGAGGGCAATGACATTTTCAAGGGCACAACCGACATCGTCGTTTGTGACGGGTTCGTCGGCAATGTCGCCCTCAAGACGGCTGAGGGTCTGGCCTCGATGCTGTCGAGCTTCATCAAGCAGGAATTCACCCGTAACATCTTCACGAAAATTGCCGCTATCGTCGCTCTTCCGGTTCTAAATCACTTTAAAAACCGCGTAGATCACCGTCGATACAACGGTGCGGCGCTGCTGGGCCTGCGCGGGCTGGTTTTCAAGAGTCACGGGTCGGCGGACGCCTTCGCGTTCGAGCAGGCCCTGAATCGGGCGTATGATGCGGCCCGAAACCGGTTGCTTGACCGGGTGCACGACCGGATTGTCGAAACTTTGCAGGCCTTGCCCTCCCAGGCGGCGCCAACAAGCGAGATACCGGTCGCCAGGACCGCATGAGCCTTCCTTCCAACCGCTATTCGCGCATCACCGGCACCGGCAGCTACCTGCCGCCGCGACGCGTGACCAATGAAGCACTGGCCGATGAGCTCGGCGAGCGCGGCATCGAGACGTCAGACACCTGGATCGTCGAACGCACCGGCATCCGGGCGCGCCACTTTGCGGCTCCCGATGTCACGTCCAGTGATCTTGCCCTGCACGCGGCGCGGCACGCGCTCGAGGCAGCCGGCCGTGCCGCGTCGGATGTCGACCTGATCATCGTCGCGACCTCCACGCCCGACATGGTATTTCCGTCCACCGCCTGCCTGCTGCAACGCAAGCTGGGTGTGGTGGGCTGTCCGGCCTTTGACGTCCAGGCAGTCTGTTCCGGGTTTGTGTATGCGCTGACGGTGGCCGACGCACTGATCAAGTCAGGCGCCCACCATTGCGCCCTGGTGGTCGGCGCGGAAGTCTTCTCCCGCATCCTGGACTTCAACGATCGCACCACCTGCGTGCTGTTCGGTGACGGCGCGGGCGCCGTGGTGCTCGAGGCCAGTGATCAGCCAGGGCTGCTGGCCACCGAACTCCATGCCGACGGCCGGCACGCCGAGATCCTCTGCACTCCGGGCACCGTCTCGGGCGGTTCAGTGCTGGGCGACCCGCTGCTCAAGATGGATGGCCAGGCCGTCTTCAAGCTGGCCGTGGGCGTGCTCGAAGATGTTGCACGTTCCGTGCTGGACAAGGCCGGCCGCACCGAGGCCGACATCGACTGGCTCATCCCGCACCAGGCCAACATCCGCATCATGCAGGGCACGGCCCGCAAGCTGAAGCTGGCGATGGACAAGCTGATCGTCACCGTCGACGAACACGGCAACACGTCTGCGGCATCCATACCACTGGCGCTGGACCATGCGATCCGGCTGGGCCGCATCCGGCGTGGAGACACCGTGATGCTCGAAGGCGTGGGCGGAGGATTCACCTGGGGTGCGGTCCTGCTCGACCTCTGACGTCGGCGAACACGCTCCACCGCTCTACCGCTTCACCTCCACGTTGCTGCGCCGTTGGCGTTTCTCTCCACCTTCAACGCGACATGACTCAATTTGCATTCGTCTTTCCGGGCCAGGGTTCACAGGCCGTGGGCATGCTCGACGCCTGGGGCGATCATCCGGCCGTCCGCGCGACATTGGATGAGGCCTCCCAGGCCCTGGGCGAAGACGTCGGTCTGCTGATCCGCCAGGGTCCGAAAGACCAGCTGGACCTGACCACCAACACTCAGCCCGTCATGCTGACGGCGGGGGTGGCCTGCTACCGGGCCTGGCTGGCGGAAACGGGGCTGCGTCCGCAGGTGGTGGCCGGGCATTCACTGGGCGAATACTCTGCGCTGGTGGCTGCCGAAGCCCTCACCCTGGCCGATGCCCTGCCGCTGGTGCGGTTTCGCGCCCAGGCCATGCAGGACGCCGTGCCGGTCGGCATGGGGGCGATGGCCGCCATCCTGGGCCTGGAAGCCGAAGCCGTGCGCGTCGGCTGCGCCGAGGCCGCCGTGGCCAGCGGCGAGGTGGTCGAGGCCGTCAATTTCAATGATCCCCGCCAGATCGTGATCGCCGGCTCCAAGGCCGGTGTTGAAAAGGCCTGCGAGCAGCTCAAGGCGACAGGCGCGAAGCGGGCACTGCCGCTGCCGGTGTCGGCGCCGTTCCATTCGAGCCTGATGCGTCCGGCCGCGGATCGTCTGAAGGAAAGGCTCGCAGGCGTGGATGTCCGCTCGCCGGCGATCAGCCTGGTCAACAACATCGACGTGGCGACCGTCAGCGATCCGTCGTCCATCCGCGACGCACTCTACCGCCAGGCATTCGGCCCGGTCCGGTGGGTCGAAGTGATCCAGTCGATCAAGGCTCGCCACGGTGTCAGCCACATCTTCGAGTGCGGCCCCGGCAAGGTGCTGGCGGGTACTGTCAAGCGCATCGATGCCGAGATCGTGACCGGCGCAGTGTTCGATCCGGCCACGCTGGCCGACGTCAAGGGGATGCTGTCATGAGTGATGTTGTGATGCAGGGCCAGGTGGCCCTGGTGACCGGTGCCACGCGCGGTATCGGCAAGGCGATCGCTGCCGAACTGCAGCGCCGCGGCATGAAGGTGGTCGGTACGGCCACGTCGCCCGCTGGCGCCGAGACCATCACCGCCGCGTTGTCGGCCGGCGGTGGCCGCGGGGTGGTGCTGGACGTGAACGACGCCGCCGCAGGCGAGGCGTTGGTCGATGCCATCGTGAAGGAATTCGGTGCGCTGCATGTGCTGGTCAACAATGCCGGCATCACGCGCGACACCCTGTCGATGCGCATGAAGGACGAAGACTGGGACGCGGTACTCGACACCAATCTGAAGTCCGTCTTCAAGCTGAGCCGCGCGGTCATCCGCCCGATGATGAAGCAGCGCTATGGCAGGATTGTGAGCATCACGTCCGTCGTGGGTGCGAGCGGCAACGCCGGCCAAGCCAACTATGCGGCCGCCAAGGCCGGTGTCGCGGGGATGACCCGTTCGCTGGCGCGTGAACTCGGCAGCCGCGGCATCACGGTCAACTGCATTGCGCCGGGCTTCATCGAAACCGACATGACCCGTGCGCTGTCCGAGCAGCAGACCGGTGCGCTGATGAGCCAGATCCCCCTGGGTCGCCTGGGGCGCCCGGAAGACATCGCCCATGCCGTGGGTTTTGTGGCCTCGCCGCAGGCGGGTTACGTCACGGGGGTGGAACTGCACGTCAATGGTGGCATGTACATGAATTGAGGCCGGGCATTCCTGCCTGGCCCGACCGGCTCAAGCCCGTCCGGTGAGGCGGCCAGTGGTGACTTAGAGATGTCACTCCAACGGCCGTAGAATCACGGGCTGTTTTTGAAAACCCTCCTGGAGGAGTCATGAGCGATATCGAAGCACGCGTCAAGAAGATCATTGCCGAGCAACTGGGCGTTGCCGAGGCGGAAGTCACCAACGAGAAGGCCTTTGTGGCCGATCTGGGTGCCGACTCCCTGGACACCGTCGAACTGGTGATGGCCCTCGAAGACGAGTTCGGCATCGAGATTCCCGACGAAGAGGCCGAGAAGATCACCACGGTCCAGCTCGCCATCGACTACGCGCTGAAGCACCAGAAGGCCTGAACGGGCCTGCGCTGACTGCCTCTGCCCGTCCGCTCCCGCAACGCAACCGTTCGAATCGCATGACCCGTCGCCGTGTTGTCGTCACTGGTCTGGGGCTGGTTTCTCCCGTGGGCAACACGGTCGAGACCTCCTGGGCCAACCTGGTTGCCGGTCAGTCCGGCATCGACACCATCACCAAGTTCGATGCGTCGGCCTTTGCCTGTCGCTTCGCGGGTGAGGTCAAGGGCTTCCAGATCGAGGATTACATCCCCGGCAAGGAAGCCCGGCACATGGATACCTTCATCCACTACGGGATGGCGGCGTCCATGCAGGCGGTCAGAGACAGCGGCCTGCCCATCGGTGAGGCGCTGAGCGAGGAGCAGGCGGAGCGGATCGGCTGTCTTGTCGGCTCGGGCATCGGCGGTCTGCCGATGATCGAGGAAACCCACAAGGACCTGACCGATCGCGGACCGCGCCGCATCTCGCCGTTTTTCGTGCCGGCATCGATCATCAACATGATCTCCGGCCACGTTTCGATCCAGTACGGCTTCAAGGGGCCCAACCTGGCCATCGTGACGGCATGCACCACCGGCCTGCACTGCATCGGGCAGGCGGCTCGCATCATCGAATATGGCGACGCCGACGTGATGGTGGCGGGCGGTGCGGAATCCACTGTCTCGCCGCTGGGCGTGGGTGGTTTTGCGGCAGCGCGTGCGCTGTCCACGCGCAATGACGACCCGCGCACCGCCTCGCGCCCCTGGGACAAGGATCGCGATGGTTTTGTGCTGGGTGAGGGCGCGGGTGTGATGGTGCTCGAAGAGTACGAACACGCACGCCGCCGCGGCGCGAAGATCTATGCCGAGCTGTCGGGCTTTGGCATGAGCGCCGATGCGTATCACATGACCGCCCCCAACGTCGACGGTCCGCGTCGCGCCATGCAGCTGGCGCTGCGCAACGCGGGTGTGAATCCCGACGAAGTGCATTACCTCAATGCGCATGGCACGTCCACGCCGCTGGGCGACGTGAACGAGACCAACGCGATCAAGCTGGCCTTCGGCGATAGCGCCCGCTCGCTGGTCGTGAACTCGACCAAGTCGATGACCGGCCACCTGCTGGGCGGCGCCGGCGGCATCGAGTCGATCTTCACGGTGCTGGCGATCTACCATCAGGTGTCGCCGCCGACGATCAATATCTTCAACCAGGACCCGGAATGCGATCTGGACTACTGCGCCAACGAGGCGCGGCAGATGAAGATCGACGTGGCCCTGAAGAACAACTTCGGCTTCGGCGGTACCAACGGTTCGTTGGTGTTCAAGCGCATCTGAGCGATCGGATCGGCACCGCATGCGCACGGCCCCCGGGGTCTGCTTCACGGTGGCCCGCTACCGGCTCTGGAACCTGGCCCTGCTGGGCCTGGGCAGCTGTGCAGCCACGATTCTGATGGTCTGGGTCCATCGAGCCATCGAAGCGCCCTGGGGTGCGCTGGTTGCCGCTGTGGGGGCGCTGTCCGCCGCGGCGCTGGCAGCCAGCGTGCGCCGGACCAACGCGCAAGTGCTGCGCTTTGACGGGCAGACCTGGCGGCTTGGCCCGGTCGGTGCCGACCTCGACCGTCAGCCGGCTGCCCATGTCGAGGTGTGCATCGACCTGCAATTCTGGCTCCTGCTGCGACTGTGGCCAGCCGCGCCGCAGGCGGGGCAGCAAGCTGCAGCGTGGCTGCCGCTCGAACGCCAGGGGAGCGTTGTCGACTGGCACGCTTTGCGCTGTGCTGTATATTCGGCCTCGACTTTGGCCGACGTGGCGGCCAGCGAGAATCGCCTGACTGCATGAGTGCCGACGCCGATGCCCTGCTGATCGAACGCATCAAGCGCGGCGACCAGAAAGCCTTTGAACTGCTGGTGATCAAATACCAGCGCAAGATCGAGCGCCTGATCGGGCGCATGGTGCGCGACGTCGACCTGGTGCAGGACATCGCCCAGGAAACCTTCATCCGCGCCTACCGGGCCATCCCCCAGTTCCGGGGCGAAAGCGCGTTCTACACCTGGCTGTACCGCATCGCCGTCAACACTGCCAAGAAATCGCTGGTTGACCTCAAGCGCGACCCGACGATCAACGAGTCGGCATTGATGTCGTCCGACGACGACGACGAAACTTCCCGGGTCGAGAACGAACTAAGCGATGGTGAAACGCCGGAAGCCGTGCTGGCCAGCAAGGAAATTGCGGCCACGGTGAACGCCGCGATCGAAGCCTTGTCCGAGGATCTCAGGCAGGCGATCACCCTGCGTGAGATCGAGGGTTTGAGCTACGAAGAGATCGCCGACGTGATGAATTGCCCGATCGGTACGGTTCGTTCGCGCATCTTCCGGGCGCGCGAGGCCATTGCCGAGAAACTTCGCCCGCTGTTGGACACCCCCGACGGCAAACGCTGGTGAGCAGGAGTGCTGTGATGTCTGCAGATTGGATCAATGCATCCGGGATGACCCCGATGGGCAAGGAACGGCTGTCGGCGCTGGTCGATGGCGAAGTGCTCGCTGACGAGGTTGCCGCGGTCATGCGCGTCTGGCGCGACGATCGCCGGGCCGAGGCCAGTGTCTGTGAAACCTGGCACACCTATCAGCTGATCGGCGACGTGATGCGTTCGGACGATCTGGCGCGCGCCGGCCGCGACGACGTGTTCCTCGACCAGTTGCGCCAGCGACTGGCTCAGGAACCCGTCGTGATCGCCCCCGCTGCGCCGTCGCACGAAGTGCAGGCGAACGACCTCGCCGCAGCCCGCGTCGCCAATGGCGCTCCCGTCGCAACCGGCGCTGCCGCGATGATGGCGGCCCCGGCTCGACGCCGTGGCTGGACGGCTCCGATTGCGGCCGCGGCCGGTGTGATGGTGGTCGCGGGTGTACTGGTCGTGACGCGCATGACCCAGGATCCGGCCGCCTCTGGTGCCGGGGTGCCGGCGCAGCTCGTGCAGGCCCCCCAGGGCGTCGAGCTGGCGCAGGCAGCCGCACCGCAGCGAACCGAAGGCACGGCGGAGCAGCGTGTGGTCACGGCCAACGGCACCCTCGTACGGGATGCCCGTCTGGATCAATACCTGTCGGCGCACAAGCAGTTCGGAGGCAGTTCGGCCCTTGGTGTTCCGGCCGGCTTCCTGCGCAGTGCCACCTACGAAGGACCCAGCCGCTGAGCGTGCCTCCCATGCAGTCGACACCGTGGTTCCATCGCACCCTGGCCTGGATGGCCTTGTCCTTCGTGGCCTTGCACGCCGGCGCACAGGCGCCTGCGTCTGGCGCGGGTGAACGCAGCGCGCCGCTCGACAAGGCAGAGGTCCGACAATGGTTGCTGCGCATTCATGAGGCGGCGCAGCATCGCAACTTCCAGGGCACGTTTGTCGTCAGCGCGGGCGGCCAGATGGCCAGCTCCCGCATCGCCCACTATTGCGAAGGCGACAACCAGTTCGAGCGCATCGAGTCGCTCGACGGCCAGTCCCGCCGGGTGCTGCGGCACAACGACACCGTCGCGACCCTGTGGCCCGGCAGCCGCACGGCGGTGCTCGAGCAGCGTGAGACCTTGAATTCCTTTCCGGCCCTGCTGCTGAGCGATGGCGATCGACTGGTCGAGCACTACGAAGTGCGCAAACAGGGCGTCGAGCGGGTGGCGGGTCATGAGGCCCATGTCCTCGAACTGCAGCCACGCGACGGGTATCGCTATGGTCATCGGCTGTGGTCGGAGCGTGGCACGGGTCTGCTGCTGCGCTCGGAGGTCATCGCGCCGCAGGGACACGTGCTGGAGTCGTCGGCTTTTTCCGAGGTCTCCATCGGGGTGAAGCCGCAGCCGGAGTCGGTGGTGCAGCCGATGAAAAAGCTCGACGGATACCGTGTCGAGAAGCCGGTGCTCACCAAGACCTTCTATGAGAAGGAAGGCTGGACCTACCGCAACCAGGTGCCGGGCTTCCGCCACGTCAGTTGCGTCAAGCGCGCACTCGATGCGGGGCAGGCCGCGACGGGCACCGCCACGGCCACGGCCGCCGCGGCGACCGGTGCCTCACCCGGGGCAGGAGGCCAGCTTCTGCAGACCATCTTTTCCGATGGGCTGGCGCATGTCTCCATCTTTGTGGAACCGTTCAACCCTGAATTGCATCGCAAGGAAATGCTCATGAGCATGGGTGCGACGCATACCTTGATGCGCCGGCACGGCGAATGGTGGGTGACGGCCGTCGGGGAGGTCCCTCCCGCCACTTTGAGTGCCTTCGTCAAGGGGTTGGAGCGCAAGCGTTAGGGCGTTAGGCGTTAGGCGGTAGGGCGCTTCAGGCCGCTCTGGGCCGCATCGTCGGACCGCTGCCCGTCTTGGGTCCGCACAGTCGCTCAGAGCACGTTCTCCGATGGTTGATCCGGGTGCTGCGAGTCGCTCGCAGCCTGCTTTTTGCATGAGGTGATTGATGACTGCCGCAAATACCACGATTCCATGGTTTGTCTCGTTGCGCCCTGCTCTGATCCGGCAGGTGCTGGTGACGGCGCTGGCCGTCGCTGCGCTGGTGGCCGGTGCGCCGTCGGCCACACAGGCGCAGACGCGGGAATTGCCGGACTTCACCGAACTGGCCGAGCGAGTCGGTCCGAGCGTGGTGAACATCCGCACGACCGAACGCGTGCGCAGCTCGTCGGGGCGTACCCCCGGTGGCCCCGAGATGGACGAGGAGATGCAGGAGTTCTTCCGGCGCTTCTTCGGCATGCCCTTCCCCGGGCAGCCTCAGGCGCCGCGCGGCCCGCAACGCCCAGGGCAGCCGGAGGAGCAGCCGCGCGGTGTGGGTTCGGGTTTCATCCTGACGCCCGATGGTTTCGTGATGACCAACGCGCACGTCGTCGATGGTGCCGACGAGGTGTATGTCACGCTGACCGACAAGCGTGAGTTCAAGGCGCGGATCATCGGCACCGACAAGCGCACCGACGTGGCCGTCGTGAAGATCGAGGCCGCCGGCCTGCCCGCGGTGAAGATCGGTGACGTCAGCAAGCTCAAGGTGGGTGAATGGGTCATGGCCATCGGCTCGCCGTTCGGCCTGGACAACACCGTCACCGCCGGCATCGTCAGTGCCAAGGCGCGGGACACCGGCGACTATCTCCCGTTCATCCAGACTGACGTGGCGATCAACCCTGGCAATTCCGGCGGCCCGCTGCTCAACCTGCGCGGTGAGGTCGTGGGCATCAACTCGCAGATCTACAGCCGCTCCGGCGGGTTCATGGGCATCTCGTTCGCGATCCCGATCGACGAGGCCACGCGGGTGTCCGATCAGCTGCGCTCGAATGGCCGCGTGATTCGTGGCCGCATCGGCGTGCAGATCGACCAGGTGACCAAGGACGTGGCCGAGTCCATCGGTCTGGGCAAACCCATGGGGGCGCTGGTGCGCAGCGTGGAGCAGGGCGGGCCCGCTGAAAAGGCCGGTCTGGAGGCGGGCGACATCATCACCCGTTTCGATGGCCGGCCGATCGACAAGGCGGCCGACCTGCCGCGCATCGTCGGCAACAGCAAGCCGGGCAGCAAGTTGCCGTTGCAGGTCTTCCGCCGCGGCAGCTACCGTGACCTGTCGGTCACCGTCGCCGAATTCGAGCCGGATCGTCCCCGCCGGGTGGCGGGTGCTGAACCGCGCAGCGGCGCGGCCAGCGGGCCGATGCAGGCCCTGGGACTGACGGTGTCCGACCTCAGCGAAGCCCAGCGTCGCGAGCTGAAGCTCAAGTCGGGCGTGCGTGTGGATGCTGCCGATGGTGCAGCGGCACGTGCGGGCCTGCGCGAGGGCGACGTGATCCTGGCGGTGGCGAACACCGAGGTGGGCGACGTGCGGCAGTTCGAGGCCGCGGTGGCCAAGCTCGACAAGAGCAAGCCCTTCAACGTGCTCTTCCGGCGCGGTGAGTGGGCGCAGTACGCGGTGATCCGGCCCGCCCGTTGAAGGTCCCGGGCCTGCGCCACCAGGCGCGGGCCGGCCGCAGCGGCCCGGCATCCGACTAGGTTGCCGGGTTTTTTCACGCTGTGGGAGTTCGGATCGGCCACGCCAGCCCACAGATCGACAGGCATCGGCGTCAACGTAAGTCAGTGTGCGCACACAACCATTCTGGCGCTGCTGATTCGATCGGCATTTGGATAGAATTGCGACTGTGCAAGCGCCTTTACTGGTGACGCAAACAGGTAGTCGACGGCCCGGAAAACTATCCCCAGGTGGTCCACATGCTTTTGTGGATAAGCTGTGGATGGTTGCCCTTGTTGGCTGACTGCAACGAGCCCGGATCAAGGCTTGGCGCGGTTTCCAAAGGGGTCGTTTTGGCTACAATGAAGGTCCAACAAAGCAGTTGCCATACATTCTTGTTGGAAGGCGCGTCGCCGATTCGACGCGCCTTTTTTTTAGTTCCCCGCCCGCTTCGAGGTGCCGCGTCATGGACGTCGACACACCGGGGCGCCGACCGCACAGGTCCCTGGCTCCTGCGCAGAATGCGAGCCCGCATCCTCGCTCCGTGTCACCGTCGTTCCCATGAATCACATCCGCAACTTCTCCATCATTGCCCATATCGATCACGGCAAGTCCACGCTTGCCGATCGACTGATCCAGCGCTGCGGAGGCCTGAGCGATCGCGAGATGGAAGCGCAGGTGCTCGACTCGATGGACATCGAACGCGAACGCGGCATCACGATCAAGGCCCAGACGGCCTCGTTGCAGTACACCGCCCGTGATGGCAAGACCTACAACCTCAACCTGATCGACACCCCGGGGCACGTGGACTTCTCCTACGAGGTGAGCCGCTCCCTGTCGGCCTGTGAGGGCGCGCTGCTGGTCGTCGACGCCAGCCAGGGGGTCGAGGCGCAGACGGTGGCCAACTGCTACACCGCACTCGATCTGGGTGTGGAGGTGGTGCCGGTGCTCAACAAGATGGACCTGCCGCAGGCCGATCCTGACAATGCCAAGGCCGAGATCGAGGATGTGATCGGCATCGATGCGTCTGACGCCATTCCCTGTTCGGCCAAGACCGGCATGGGCATCGACGACATCCTTGAAGCCGTGATCACCCGCATGCCGCCGCCGCGTGGCAACCCTGACGCCGCGCCGCGCGCGATGATCATCGACGCCTGGTTCGACAACTACGTCGGTGTCGTGATGCTGGTGCGTGTGGTGGACGGTGAGCTGAAGAAGGGAGAGCGCATCCGCATGATGGCCACCGGCGCGGTCTATCCGATCGAGCACATGGGGGTGTTCACGCCCAAGAGCGAGAACCGCGATGGCCTGAAGGCGGGCGAGGTGGGCTTCATCATCGCCGGCATCAAGGAACTGGCCGTTGCCAAGGTGGGCGACACCATCACGCTCGAGAAGAAGCTGCCCAACAATGCCGGGCCGGCCAGCGAGCCGCTGCCAGGTTTCAAGGAGATCCAGCCGCAGGTGTTTGCCGGGTTGTACCCCACCGAGGCCAGCGAATACGATCAGTTGCGCGACGCGCTCGAGAAGCTCAAGCTCAACGACAGCTCGCTGCGTTTCGAGCCCGAGGTGTCCCAGGCGCTGGGTTTCGGTTTCCGGTGCGGTTTCCTGGGGTTGCTGCACATGGAGATCGTGCAGGAGCGCCTGGAGCGCGAGTTCGATCAGGACCTCGTCACGACCGCTCCGAGCGTGGTGTATGAGGTCGAACTCAACGACGGGTCCGTGATCGAGGTCGAGAACCCCAGCAAGATGCCCGACCTCGGCCGCATCCGCGAGATCCGCGAACCGATCGTCACGGTGCACCTGTACATGCCCCAGGACTATGTCGGCACAGTGATGACGCTGGCCAACCAGAAGCGTGGGGTGCAGCTCAACATGGCCTACCACGGCAAGCAGGTCATGCTGACCTACGAATTGCCGCTGGCCGAGATCGTGCTGGACTTCTTCGACAAGCTCAAGAGTGCCTCGCGCGGATACGCGTCGATGGACTACGAGTTCAAGGAGTACCGCGCGGCCGACGTCGTGAAGGTCGACATCCTGATCAACGGAGACCGGGTCGACCCGCTGGCGATGATCGTGCACCGCTCGCAAAGCCAGTACCGCGGGCGCGCCGTGGCGGCCAAGATGCGCGAGCAGATTCCGCGCCAGATGTATGACGTGGCGATCCAGGCCGCGATCGGTGCCAACATCATTGCCCGCGAGAACATCAAGGCGCTGCGCAAGAACGTGCTGGCAAAATGCTACGGCGGAGACATCTCCCGCAAGCGCAAGCTGCTGGAAAAGCAGAAAGCCGGCAAGAAGCGGATGAAGCAGATCGGTACCGTCGAGGTGCCGCAGGAAGCCTTCCTGGCCATCCTTCAAGTCGACGATTGATCCCCCGATCTTCGGGAACCACTTCGGAATCCACATGGGACTGCTCACGGGAGCTCTTTACGCCTGCCTGATTGCCTACCTGGGGGGCTGGTACGTCGGCCGGTGGACGGGCAACTTCTCGCTGCTCTTGTTCATCCTCACTGTCGTGACGCTGACGTACTGGCTGGCTGAACGATTCCATTTCAAGCCGGCTCGCGAGCGCGCCGCCGCCCGCCTGGCCGAGCAGGACGCGGCCCGACGCGAAGAACTCGCACGCCGGGGCATTGCACGCGTCGATGGCGATGTGAGCGAAGCGCGGGAGCGCCTGCTGATGCAGCCCTGGTGGCTGGACTGGACCGCGGGCCTCTTCCCGGTGATCTGCGCGGTGTTCCTGCTGCGCTCGTTTCTGTTCGAGCCATTCAAGATTCCATCCGGCTCCATGGTGCCGACACTGCTGGTGGGCGACCTGATCCTCGTGAACAAATTCCACTACGGCGTGCGCCTGCCGGTGATCAACCACAAGATCATCGAGAACAATGATCCGCAGCGGGGCGACGTGATGGTGTTCCGCTACCCGCTGAACACGAGCATCGACTACATCAAGCGGGTGGTGGGTGTGCCGGGCGACGAGGTGGCCTATCTGAACAAGCGACTCACGATCAATGGCCAGCCTGTCGACACCCGCTCGCTGGGCGAGTTCTACGACGAGGACAGCCGGCGCTATGCTCAGCAGTTCAGCGAAAAGCTCGGCGAGGTCGAGCACAAGGTGCTGAACAACAAGGAAGTGCCGCCTTTCATGATGGCCGTCGATGACTTTCCGTACAAGGAAAACTGCCGCTACAGCGCCGAGGGCGTGACCTGCAAGGTGCCAGAAGGACACTACTTCATGATGGGCGACAACCGCGACAATTCCCAGGATTCGCGGTACTGGGGTTTCGTGCCCGACCGCAACATTGTCGGCAAGGCCTTCTTCATCTGGTTGAATTTGGGTAATCTCGGGCGCAGCATGTCGTCCTTCAAGTAAATGACGGGTTCCGGCAACCACAAGACTCGGAGGAGCACCTCGATGGAGCGATCACCAAAAAACCGCCAGCGTGGCGTCACGCTGCTGGGCCTGCTGTTCTGGGCCGTTGTCATCGGCTTTGGCGCCTTGGTGGGCATGCGTGTGTTCCCGACATTGAACGAGTACTGGACGATCAAGCGTACTGTTGACAAGGTGGCGCTTGAAGGCGGTACCACGGTGCCCGAGATCCGGGCGGCATTCGAGCGCCAGAAGCAGGTTGAGTACTCGATCTCGTCCATTTCCGGCAAGGACCTCGAGATCACCAAGATCAACGACAAGATCGTGATTCGCTTCGCCTACAACAAGGAAATCGAACTCTTCGATCCTGTCTTCCTGCTGATCAAGTACGCGGGGCAGTCCCGCTGAACGCCATGCAGCGAGGGCGATCCTGGCTCGTAGGCGGTGCGGCATCATGACGGCCGCGGCGCGATCGCTCGAACGCCGTCTGGGCCACACCTTTCAGAGCCCGGCGCTGCTCGACCGGGCCTTGACGCACCGCAGCTTCGGCGCCGACCACAACGAGCGACTCGAATTTCTCGGCGACGCCGTGCTTGGCTTGGCCATGTCCAGCCTGCTGTATGAGCGATTCTCGGGTTCCGACGAAGGGGACCTGTCGCGTGTGCGCGCCAACCTGGTCAAGCAGGATTCGCTGCACCGCATCGCACTGGACCTGGGCCTGCCCGAATGCCTGCGCCTGGGCGAAGGTGAAGCGCGCAGCGGCGGTGCTCAGCGCCCCTCCATCCTGGCCGATGCGCTGGAGGCCGTGCTCGGCGCGGTGTATCTCGACGGGGGCTTCCAGCCGGCTTTCGAGCTCATCCGCCGCCTGTTCGCGGCCCACCTGGCGGAACCCGGCGTGCATGTGAGCGCCAAGGACGCGAAGACCGAACTGCAGGAGTGGCTGCAGGCGCGCCGGCTGCCGGTGCCGCAGTACAGCATCGTTGCCACGCGCGGGCATGCGCACCAGCAGGAGTTCGTCGTGAACTGCGTCGTCGCCAGCATGAACCTCTCGGCGCATGGTGAAGGCCCGTCACGCCGATCTGCCGAGCAGCACGCGGCACAGGCCGTGCTGGCGCTGGTGCGCCAGGCTTCGCCCCCTGCCGCCTGACGTCCTGCGCGCACCCTCCTGAACGCGCTGGCCGCGCCGCCCGAACCCTTTCGATGGACACCCCCGTGAACCCAGACCACCCTTCCGACACGCCGCCCGAGCCGTCAGCGGCCGCTCCTTCCACCCCTGAGGCCGGGCAGCGTTGCGGCCTGGTCGCGATCGTGGGCCGGCCGAACGTGGGCAAGTCCACGTTGCTCAACGCACTGGTCGGCCAGAAGGTGAGCATCACCTCCAGCAAGGCCCAGACCACACGCCACCGCATCACCGGCATCCGCACGGTGGAAGACGCGCAGTTCGTGTTCGTCG
>CAMLSD010000037.1 GCA_946482595.1 uncultured Comamonadaceae bacterium | reverse complement strand
CTTGACCCCCTCGGGGGGCGGGCTGGGCGCAGCCCGGCCCTGGGGGCGCACTCAAGCAAACGCCGGGCCGCCCCAAGTTTCCTTGACCCCCGCGGGGGGCGGGCTGGGCGCAGCCCGGCCCTGGGGCGTCTCAGGATGCGTCGGTGTCTTGCGCGTGCGCGCCGAACCGCGACGGCGGAACGCCGAAGCGGCGCTTGAACGCATCGCGGAAGGCGGCGTCCGAGTTGTATCCAAGCTCGAACGCCAGTTGGGTCAGATTCACGCGGGACCCGAGGATGCGCTGGGCCGCCAGGTGCATGCGCCACTGGGTGAGGTAGTCGATGGGTGTGACCTGGACCAGCTCGGAGAACACGGTTGCAAAGCCGGTGCGGGACATGCCTGCACGGGCAGCGAGGCTGGCCACGGTCCAGTCTTCGCCGGGGGTCTGATGCATGGCCTGCAGGGCTTTTGCGACCCCCGGGTGCGTCAGTCCCAGCAGCCAGCCGCGTGCGCTGTTGGACTCGCTGAGCAGGTGGGACCGCACGATGCTCACGAAGGTCAGTTCGGCCAGCAGCCGGGCCGTGGCCGTGTAGCCGGGTGAGTCGGAGTCCGGCCCGGTGAGGAACTCGATGGCGGGCCGGATCCATGGAAAGCCCTCACCGCTGCGCACCACGATGCATTCAGGCAAGGCGGTCAGCAGCGGGTTGTGGGGGCCGCCCGACAAGCCGAACGCGATGCCCAGCAGCCGGGTTCTCGGCCCGCCGCCACCCCACGAAAAATGCAGCGGTGCGGCGGGCTCCTGCCTGGGCTCGAACGCAGGAAACCCGTTGGCGGCCCATGCTGCACCGAAGTCCTCGATCAAGGCGTCGGGCGCGCTGAGCAACGCGTGCTCGCCCCGGACCAAGGCCATGTCACCGATCCCCAGGCAGAACGGCTCCCGGTTCGCAAGCCGGATCCAGCACGCCGCCCCGGACGCAACGCCGTAGGCAATGTGCGGTTCGAAGTCACGCAGTGCCATCCCCCAGGGCTGACTGAGCGTCAAGGTGCCCACGGCGGTGTGCACGATCGTCATCGACTTGAGAATTTCGCTGAGGGCGTCCATGTGTGCGGTAGGGGGTCTGCGCTCGAGTCGATGAATGAAACCGTCGGAGTGCTCGGGCGAGTCGGCGGTGAAGAACCTTGGGGCCTCGCTGCATTGTCGGCCAGACCTGCCCCACTTGCCATTCACTGCTGGCAGTTCGCCCACCAGCAGGCCATGCTGTCCTTGTATGGCCGCAGCACCTGCCACTTGGGGCTTTCACTGTCGGCCTTGAACAGGCTTTCCTTCAGGCCCCACGCGCCGTGGTAGCCGAAGCTGTTGACGAAGTTGAACGCGGTGAACATCTGGCCGCCCGTGTCGATCCAGTCGTTCATCATGGTGGCGTAGGCCCGGCCCATGCGCGGGTCGCGATTGGCCTGGCTGAACAGCGCCGTCCATTGCGTCGCAAAGCGGTCGCGCCGGCTTATGCATTGCGCTTCGGCGTCATCGTCGAGGCCGCTGCAGTCACGCGCCAGGTTCACCAGGTGCTGGCCGCCTTCGTAGGCCAGGATGGGTTTCCTGAACCTGCCGTTGGCAACGTCGGCCTGGTACACCCGCATGCCCTCGCGCGCTTCAGCCAGGGCGCCGCCCGCCTGGCCCTGGTCGCTCACCCCGGCCAGCGCCATGGGCGGTGTCACCGGTTGGTCGGCCTGGTTCAGTGCGCGGATTTCTTCGAACAACTGGTTCAGCCCACCGTCGGGCTGGGTGAACCAGTGGGCCGTGATGTATTCCTGGCGCGCCACACCGCTCGAGATGTAGGCGCCGAAGTACGGCGCGATCGCCACGGCATCGAAGCTGGCCGCACACTCCTTGCCCAGGATCGCCTGCGCCCTGGGACAAGGCAGGCTGTAGTTGAGCACGGGCCAGGTCCAGCCGGTCTGTGCGTTGAGCACGCACTGGACGCGCCCGGCATCGGCCCCGAACTCGGCCTTCACCATGTCGCACAGTTGAGCCGAGCGCATGGCATGCCAGTTCATGACCCACTCGTACTGGTTGTCGCCAGACACGTCGCCGAACGCGCGTTTGGCCTGGTCAAACTGCCAGTCCATCGTCTGCTTAAAGGCCCAGTTCCAAGGCTCGTTGGTGTACTCGAGAATCAACCGGGCCTGTGGGTGGAGCTGCTGCTTCAGGAAGCGCGCCATGCGTCTGGCGTAGTCGTCGTCGGCCCGGGTGGGAATGTTGATCCACGCATCGGTGCGCAGCTTGTTGGCGAGCTGGGTCATCTGCCCCAGCGGCACGCCGTAGCGCCCGGTCCAGAAGGCGTCACCCTGCAGGGGCCGGTCCGACCAGCGGGCCAGGGTCGAATCGTTGGTTCGCCCCCAGTCCATGAAGCGCAAGGCGCGAACTCCCTGCAGTTCGGCCAGGAACTTCGGATACCAGGTCTGGGTGAGGGCCAGGGTTTCCATCGGCACGAAGGCACCTTTGCCGACGCAGTCTTCGGCGTCGTCCACCACCGTCAGCCTGTCGGCATGGCACACACCGCCGGGCGGGATCACCCGGATGTTGCGGATGTGATCGGCCGGGTCCGTGCTGCGGATGCGAATGACCAGACGGCTGTCCGGTGCGTTCGAGACGGTCATCTGGTCGCGGTGATCGCCGCGGACGATCTGGGTGGCGCCGATGTATTCGATCTGTCCGCGCCCCTCGTACAGCACGGTGTACGTCCCTGCCGGATGCGCCCCGCCATCACCGGCGAACAGGATGGCGCTGACCATGTGGTACTTGAACTGGGGGTCGTCGATGGCCGGCAGGCTGCGCACCCAGCCGTTCTCGTCGAGATCGAGCTTGTCCTGCTCGAAGGTGTCCCATGCGCTGCGGTAGGCCTTGTCGTCGACCTCATTGAACATGCAGGCGCCGGGATCGTAGGGGGAATCGAGCGGGACCTGATCGCACGACGTGAACCACCCCCCGGCGCGCTTGAACTGGTCGATGGTCGGGAAGTCCGTGGACCAGTAGTCGAACCCTGACAGATTGAGTGACAGGCCGCTGAACCGGCGCGCCGCCGCAGCCGTCACGTCGGCGCCGCCCATCCCGGTGGCCGTGGCGCGCTGCGTCCCCTCGCCCCCCAGCCGCGCGGGCGTCTGGTCGTCGGCACTGCCGCCACACGCCTGGAGCAGGGCGGCAAGCGCAGTGGTCAGCAATGCGGCGCGAAGGCGCCGGGAGGCGCTGCGCCGGTCGATCCGGTCGTTGAAGATGAGCATGGAGATGATCCTTGAAACTGTGCACTTTGCACATGTGCGCCAGATTCTGCACGTGGTTCCGCTGCATATCAATGGGTCTGGAACGAGCTGTTCCACACTCCTTCCATTTGATCCTCAGGTAGACCGCAGCCCTCAGACTGTTGCCTCGACGTCTTTTCGACAGGTTCATGCAGCTCAACAATATCGCGCTTGCAATGTGCATTTTGCCCATGTACATTCCGCCCCACTGAAGCCACCACCCGAACCGACAACCGTAGGAGCCTCATATGCCTGCCCCAACCATCGCCAGTCCGGTGAGAACCCGGCGTCGCTTTCTGCACCACGGTCTGTGTGCCGTGTCGGCGCTGCTCGTGACCGTGGCGGGTTGCGGCGGCGGAGGTGAACCGTCCGCTGAGTCCGCCACCAGCACCGCCACCAGCACCGGTGCTCAGTCGGTGCGAGCGCGGGCTGTGCCCAGCCACGCCCCCGCGGCAGTGGCCAGCCCGAAGCGGCTGAAGCCACAGGGTCGCGACCTGGTCGACCCCTCCGGCCAGACCGTCTACCTGCACGGGGCCAACCTGCGCGACAACCTCACGCCGGGCGGGAAGAGCAAACCGATCCTGACGCCCGCCGAGGCGGACGATCTGGCCAACCACCTGAGCTTCAACTTCGTGCGCCTGCGCATCTCGCATGAAGGCGCCAATCTCGACGACCAGCATGAAAGCGGCTTGTCGCAAGCCGCGCGCGATGCGCTGGCCGACGCGGTCAGTCTGCTGAGCGCCCGTCGCATCTGGACGCTGTTGGAGATGCGCACCGACGACGACACCGCCAACCGCAAGGCGTTCTACACCCCTGGCAACGCAAGCTTCGAGCGCTACCGCAAGACCTGGGTCTGGCTGGCAAAGACCTATCGCCACACCGACTACATCGCGGGCTACGGCCTGCTGGCCGAGCCCAGTCCGGACAAGGACAGGTCCGAAACCGACCCGGTGGGCACGCTGATCCGGTTCCAGGCGTCCTTGATGGCGGCCATCGATCAGGAAGACGGCGTGACGCCGTTTTTCGTCGGGCCGGCATTCAACTACGACACGCTCGGCTACCGCTGGGACGCCTACTTCACCGACCCGCAGCTGCAGCCCTACCGCAGCCGGCTGGTCTACGAGGTGAACATGCTGTCGCCCAAGTCATGGATCACCCAGGCGCAGGCGCCGGACGGCACTGGGGGACACGCCTGGCCGCAGCCCGCCGTGAGCGACTTCAGTGCGTTGCTGGAGGTCAAACCGGGCGAGGACTACGTCCGGCCTCGGGACGATGAAAGCATCTTCTCCAAGCGCAGCAAGGAGATGGGCAACTTCCCGCTGGTGATGAGCCTCAACTACGCCGACTGGTACCTCGAGCCTGCCGCCCGGTTCGCAGACGAGCACAAGGTGCCGATGGTGCTCGATCAGTTCGGTGCCACCACCGAGGTCAACCTGCCGCAGCGGCGCTATCAGCAACTTCGCTACGAACACCAGATCATCGACACCGCGGCACGCAAATACAGGATGGGATGGAGCCGCTGGCTCTACAGCGCCGACGCGATGCGTGATCGCAGCATTGCGGGCAACCCCGACGTGCACCAGTTCTACCGCCACATCGGATCGCAGATCCCGGGGCCCTGAGTCCATGCCTGCCGGCCAGCGCAGGCGTCATCGAGTCGCCTGCCCTGGCACGGCCCTGTCCACCTGCTGCAACCCTTGGAGGGCATGTTGTGCTGCGTCTGCAAGTCCTGATGTCATCGATGGCCTGGATGCTGGGCCTGCTGCTGTTCGCCGGTGGAGCAAGAGCCGAGCTCGCCGGGTGCCATCCGGCCAGCCTCACCGGCCCGGTGGCGCAGGCAGAGGTCTGCTACGGCCCGGCCGCCTGGCGCGAACCCACCCTGGGCGGCAAGGTCCTGGTCCAGTCGTTCGACTTCTACCCGGCCGTTCGCGCAAGGCCCCAGGGCGCCCCGCTGATCGTGTGGGCTCATCCCAATGGATCGACCAAGGCCCTGCCCCTGTCATCCAGCCTGTTCAAGGCGCTGGTTGCCCCGGCACTGGCATCCGGCTTTGCCTTTGCCTCGGTCGAGTACCGCCACCCCGTCGTCAACGAGTACGCCAGGCCGGACGGCCAGGTGCCCCACCGGGACCTGGCCCGGGCGCTGCAGTTCATGCGAGCCAACGCAGCCGCCCTGGGCATCGACCCGGCCAACGTCTTTTTCGTCGGGCAGTCGCGCGGCTCGCTCGCCCTGTGGACCGCCCTGCAGGACGACATGGCCGACCCCGACAGCCCCCACCTGGTGGCACGTCAGTCAACACGCGTGAATGCGGTGTTCGCGCTCAACGCACAAACGACCTACGACGGCAGCGAGTTTGCAGCGCTGTTCATCGTGCCGCGCGACCGCGCGGTCTTTGTCGAAGCGTTCAACCAGGAGCACCGCCGGCATGATCAGTTCGGCAGCGCGATCCGCAGTGCCGAAGCTGGCGGGCAACACAATCCACCGGTGCTGTTGCGCCACGACAGCCTGCCCCATGCCGGCCTGCTGACCCTCGAGGAGCTGGCCCGGGTGGACGCGCTGCACGACGCGAACTTCGCCGTTGCACTGTGCGCGGCCTATGCCCGCGCTGATCGCCACAGGCAGCGGTGCCGGATGGAGTTCGATCCGGCCTATGCGGGCAATCCGCAAGCCGCGTTTGCCGGCTACGTCGACTTCTTCAAGCACCACCTGACGGATTGACCGGGGCCGGTGCGAGTCCTCGCCGACCGCCGGGGCGACAGGGTCCTCACCGGCAACCGGCCCCGGGCAGCCCTTTGCGCGCGTGCCCGCGCCGATCTCGGTATGCTGCCAGGACTGACGGCCCGGCTCGCAGCGCGCTCATGCGTGCCGCGGGCGCGGCGGGCCGCTGACCCGCTCCACCCTGGACCCACGACATGACCGAAGCCGCCTGCCCCACCCCGTCCACCGAACCCCGCCTGACCTCGCTGTCCCACGGCGGGGGCTGTGGCTGCAAGATCGCACCCGGTGTGCTGTCTGAAATCCTGAAAGGCACCGCCGCACTGCCCGTGCCGAAGGAGCTGCTGGTGGGCATCGAAACCGCCGACGACGCGGCGGTCTACCAGCTCAACGATGAGCAGGCGCTGATCGCCACCACCGACTTTTTCATGCCCATCGTCGACGACCCGTTCGACTTCGGCCGCATTGCGGCTACCAACGCCATCAGCGACGTCTATGCCATGGGCGGTCGGCCCATCCTGGCGCTGGCGCTCGTGGGCATGCCGATCAACGTGCTCTCGACCACCACGATCGGCCGTGTGCTCGAGGGGGGGGCCTCGGTCTGCCGCAGCGCCGGCATCCCCATCGCCGGGGGCCACACCATCGACTCGGTCGAAGCCATCTACGGCCTGGTGGTGCTGGGCCTGGCCCACCCTGGTCGGATCAAGCGCAATGCCGATGCGCGGCCGGGTGACGTGCTCGTGCTCGGCAAGCCCCTGGGTGTGGGCGTGATGAGCGCTGCGCTCAAGAAGCAGCAGCTCGACGCCGACGGCTATGCACGAATGATCGCCAGCACGACCCGGCTGAACACCGCGGGCCCGGATCTGGCCGCACTGCCTGGCGTACACGCACTGACCGACGTGACCGGCTTTGGCCTGGCCGGCCATGCGCTGGAGCTGGCCCGCGGCGCCGGCTGCACGGTCGAGATCGACTGGCATGCCGTGCCGCTGCTGCCCGGTGTGCGGGAACTGGCCGCCGGCGGGTTCGTCACCGGCGCCTCAGGTCGCAACTGGGCCGGCTACGGTCATGACGTCAGCCTGCCGGACGGCTTCAGCGCCGAGGCACGGGCCCTGCTGACCGACCCACAGACCAGTGGCGGGCTGCTGGTGAGCTGCACACCGGACACCGTCGACGAGGTGCTCGCGGTGTTCGGTCGGCACGGCTTCGAGGAGGCCCGCGTGGTCGGCCGGGTTGCGCCTGACCAGGGCACACGACTGCACGTCAACACCTGATCGCGGGAGGGCGATGGACCGCCAGCCGCGCTGGCCAGGCGTCCGGTTCGATCCTGCGGACCGGCACAGGCAAGCTGTCGTGGCACGGCGCTGCCGTGGGCCGCGGCGGTGCCGACACGGCACGGCTGCGTGCCCAGCAGGCAGGCGACCCCGGGTGATGCGCTCCCATACTGGGGCACCCGTCCCACTGGAGCCCCCATGCCCGGCCGTCTCCTGCAACAACTCGCCTTCGCGCTGATCCTGGCGCTGGGCGCAGCCGCCTCGGCGCAGACCCCGCCAGACCGACCGTTCCCCGAAAGACCGATCCGCCTGCTGGTGGGCTATGCACCCGGAGGCAGCGTCGACGCCATTGCACGCGCCCTGGCGCCGGCCCTGTCCCGACGCCTGGGTCAGCCGGTGGACGTGGTCAACGTGGCAGGCGCCAGCGGATCGATTGCCGCGGTGTCGGTGGCTCTGGCCCCCGCCGATGGTCATACGCTGCTGCTCGGGTCGCCCGCCGAGGTGGGCATCAATCACCTGCTGTCGACGTCGAGCCGTTTCCACCCTTTGCGCGATCTCACGCCCATCGGCCTCGTTGGCAGCCAGCCCCTGGTGCTGGTGGCCGGCAACGGCACCTCCGTGCGCACGATTGAAGACTTCATCGGGTACGCCCGACACCGGCGAACGGCGGCCCGCTACGGCAGCGCGGGCCACGGCACACCGCTGCATCTGGCTGGCGAGCGAATCAACCAGCTCGCCGGCCTGCAGATGAGCCATGTGCCCTATCGAGGAGCCGGGCCGCTGCTGCCGGAGGTGAAACGGGGCGCCGCGGACTTTGCCGTGATGGTGTTGTCCAGCGCACTGCCTCACATCCGTGATGGTTCGCTGACCGCCATCGGTGTGACACAGTCGCATCGCGCCGCTGTCGCGCCGGACATTCCTGCACTGGCAGAACATGCCCAGCTGCGGGAACTGGACGTCAGTGTGTGGTTCGGCCTCCTTGGGCCGGCCAGACTGCCGCCAGCGGTGGTGCAGCGACTGCATGCGGAGCTGCGCGTCGTGCTGAACGACCCCACGTTGCGCCGAGCGCTGGAGTCACGCGGCGTCACCCTGCTCGACGCCGTCGAGTTCGCGCCCTTTCTGCAGGCCGAGCTGCAGAAGTTCACGCTGACCGTTCGTCAGGCCGGCCTGCGTCACTGATCAGTGGCGTCCCACACGGCTTCGACCAGCGCCGACTGCCGCATGCGCGCGCGGTACAGGCGCACCTGGAAGTGCACCTCGTCGCTGCGGTTGCCCAGTGCCACGAGCACGCCGCTGCGGCAGTAGCCGGCGGCCATCGACCACGGCAACCACGCGATGCCCATGCCCTTGAGGGCGAACTCCTGGATGGCGTCGGCCGAATCGCAGACGATGTGGGTGCGCTGCCCGGCGTCCGGCAGGTTCTGTCGCATGTGATCGAGCAGCAGCGCGCCCAGCGACAGCGAGGCCGCGTACGCAATGATCGGCCCGGTGGCCAGGGCGTGCATGGCACCACCCTTGCCATTGGCGCGGGAGACCGGCACCAGCCGGTCATGCGCCAGCGTGAGGTAGCGAAAGCGCTGGCTGCTCAGTCGGACTGACGTGGCCGGGTGCTCGTAGCAGCAGACGAAATCGACGTCGCCTCGCTCGAGCAGGACGACCACCTCGGTCATGGAACGTGTCTGTACTTCGACCTGCTGGCCGTGCAGCGGTTGCCGCGGGCGCATCAGGCGCGCCAGCCAGTCCGCCACGATGGTGCGCGCCAGGGTGCGCCCGGCTGCCACCCGCATCACGGCCCCGCCGACAACGCCCTGGCGGCTGCGCAACTGCTCACGCGCCTGGGCCAGGCCGTCCACCAGGGCCTGCGCCTGCTGCAGCAGCGCCTGGCCCGCCGGCGTGAGCTGCACCGGTGTGCGGCTGCGGTCCACCAGCGACGCCCCGGCCCAGGCCTCGAGGGCACGGATGCGCCGGCCGAACGCGGGGTGTGTCACGTGCCGGGCCTCGGCGGCCCGCACGAAACTTCGCTCTTTTGCCAGCGCCGCCAGGTCTTCAAGCAGTTTCAGGTCCATGATGCATTGTCACAACCGATCGTCGAGCCATGGAGCGGGTTTGCCCCGGCCTGTCGGGCCGTCCGTGCGTGCAGCCTGATGTGCCGTATCGGCACGGACCGGTGTTCAACCAGCACATGAGGCACGGTGTCGGTTCTCACAATCGACCGCATACCAACCTGGAGCGTCGTCATGAAAAACCCCCTCGCAAAGCTCGCCTCGATCGGCACCCTCGCGCTGCTGCACGGCGCCGCGATGGCGCAGGCCGGCACCTACCCCACCAAGCCGATCACGCTGATGGTGGGCTACCAGGCCGGCGGCAGCGTGGACCTGGTCGCTCGCACCATCGGGCCGGCGCTGTCCCGGCGGCTCGGGCAGACGGTGGTGGTGGAGAACGTGGCAGGTGCCGGCGGCACCATTGCTGCGGGCAAGGTGGCATCGGCCGCGGCGGATGGCTACACACTGCTGGTCGGCTCGCCCAGCGAGGTCGGCATCAACCACCTCACGAACAAGAAACTGGCGTACAACCCGATCCGCGATCTCGCCCCGATCGGCATCGTGGGCATTCAGCCGATGGTCCTGGTCACCCGCAGCCAGCAGCCGATCTCCGACATCGACACCTTCATGCGCTACACCGCACAGAACCCTGGCAAGGCCATGTATGCCAGCGCTGGCATCGGCACGCCACTGCACCTGGCCGGCGAGCTGCTCAAGCAGAAGGCCAAGGTCGACATCGTGCACATCCCCTATCGCGGCGCGGCGAGCATGGCGACCGATCTGCTCGGCGGTCAGGTCGAATACGCCGTGTTCGTGCTGTCCAGCGCCCTGCCCTATGTCAAGGACGGCCGCATGAAGGCACTCGGCGTGACCAGCGCCCAGCGCAGCCCCGCCGCACCCGACATTCCCGCGTTGTCCGAGCACCCCCGGCTCAAGGACATGGACATGAGCCTGTGGTTCGGCCTGCTGGCGCCCGCCGCCACGCCCGCACCGGTGCTGGAGCGGCTGCGCAAGGAGCTCAAGGCGGCCATCGAGGAACCGGAGGTGAAGAAGAAGCTCCAGGACTCGGGCATCGCTCAGGCCCCGAATGTGGACTTCCCGAAGTTCCTGAAGGGCGAGATCGACAAGTACGCCAGCATCGTCGACCTGGCGCAGATCAGTGAATGACAGGCCCGCTGGACATGAACGATCGCGCTCTGGACCTCACGCGACCCGAGATCGACCGCTGGCGGGCCGGCAACACCGGCGTCGAGGGTGTGTGGCACTTCGATTCCGGCCGCCCGGGTCGCCGCGCGCTGATCACCGCGCTGCTGCACGGCAACGAATTCAGCGGTGCGAGCACCGTGATGCGGCTGCTGAACGCAGCGTTGCGCCCCGTTCGCGGCTCGCTCACGCTGGCGCTGTGCAACCTCGCGGCCTACGACCGTTTCGATCCGGCGAGGCCGGATGCGTCACGCTTTGTCGAGGAAGACATGAACCGGGTCTGGACACCCCAGGCGCTGGCGTCGCCCACCAGCCTGGAGCGCCGTCGCGCGCTGGCCCTGCTGCCCTTCGTGCAGCAGGCCGACTGGCTGCTCGACCTGCATTCCATGCACGAGCCCGGCCCGCCGCTGCTGCTGACCGGCATGTCGCCACGCCACGTCGCGCTTGCCACCCGGCTCCGTGCACCGCAGCATGTGGTTGTCGATCCGGGCCACAGCGACGGCTGCCGCCTGCGTGACTTCGCCCAGTTCGCGCCGCAGGGGCCGGACGATGCGCTCGCCCTGCTGCTGGAGGCGGGTTACCACTTCGACCCGGCCTCGCGGCAGGTCGCCATGGACACCACGGCGCGCTGGCTGCTGCAGTCGGACGTGGTCGACCCGGAGCAGCTCGACCCCGCCTGGTTCACGCCCCTGCCAGCCTCGCAGATCCAGCTGACTGTGACCGATGCGGTGGTGGCACGCAGCATGGCGTTCCGGTTCAGCGAGGCCTATGACGGCCTGCAGACCATCGAGCGGGCTGGCACGGTGATCGGCCAGGACGGTGAGCGGACCGTCACCACACCCTACGACCAGTGTGTGCTGGTGATGCCCTCGCTGCGGCAACTGCGCCCGGGTGTCACCGTGGCCCGCCTCGCCCGGTCGTCGGTGCTGCCTTGAGCCGGCCGACGGCGATCCCGTGGCGCCGGGCCCGATAGAGCAGCGTCGCGCGGGTGATGCCGAGCTGCCGAGCCGCAGCGGAGGCGTTGCCACCCGTGCGGCGCAAGGCGGCGGCAATCAGTTCGGCCTCCGCGTGGGGCAGTGAATGCTGCGCGTCGAGGGCATGGGGCTCGCTCGGCGCGTCGGCCCCATGGGCCCCCGTGAGCCGCCCCTGCCCGTCGCCCTGCAGCGACAACACCCCGGCGCCGGCCTCCTCGCCCCCGCGAAACAGCTGGTGCACATCGATGAGTTCGCCATCGTTGACCATGATCACGGCACGCTCGATCAGGTTCTGGAGCTCGCGGATGTTGCCCGGGTAGCGGTAGTTGAACAGCGCCTTCACGGCCGCCTGGGTGAAGCCCGGGACCTCTCGCCGGTAGCGTTCGCGATAGTGATTCAGGAAGTGCTGCATCAGCAACGGAATGTCGTCGCGCCGCTCACGCAGCGGCGGCAGGTGGATCGGGAAGACATTGAGGCGGTAGAACAGGTCTTCCCGGAAGCGGCCCTGGCGCACGGCGTCGCGCAGGTTCTCATTGGTCGCAGCGATCACCCGCACATCCACACGCAGCGTGCGTGTGCCGCCCACGCGCTCGAGTTCACCTTCCTGCAGCACGCGCAGCAGCTTGCCCTGCGCCACCAGGCTGAGCGTGGCGATCTCGTCGAGGAACAGGGTGCCGCCGTCGGCGCGCTCGAATCGCCCCGATCGGGTCGCACCGGCACCGGTGTAGGCCCCCCGCTCCACGCCGAACAGCTCGGACTCGATCAGGGTCTCGGGGATCGCTGCGCAGTTGATCGCCACGAAACTGCGGCTGGCCCGGTCGCTCGCGCGGTGCAGGCTGCGCGCGAACATCTCCTTGCCCACGCCGGATTCCCCGGTGAACAGCACCGTGGCCGGGGTGGGCGCAACGCGGCGCACCATGTGGAATGCCGCGTTGAACGCCGAGGACGCCCCCACCAGCGCCGGGTCCTGGCCGCCTGCGGCCGCCGTGCGTGGCCACAGGCCCGCCGGTGCGCCCACCACAGCGGGCCCGGCGCCGCCCAGGTCCCCGAGCTGCAGGTGGCGCAGGTCTTCCTGAGGGTCGTCCCACAGCTCGACCGAGCGGCCGATCACGCGGCATTGCGCGTCGCCCGCCGAGCGGCAGGCCACCTCACGGAACAGCACCAGCCGCCCGAACAGCGTGCTGACGTAGCCGGTGGCATAGCCGGTCTGCATCCAGCACGCTGGTGAGCCACTCACCCCATAGACGGCGATGTGTTCATCGTCCTCGCTGGAGTTGTGCCAGATGAACTCACCCTGGTAGTCGCCCGTGGCGGCGTCATAGCTCACCCGCACGACCTCGACCTGCACCACCCCTTCCAGCGCATGCAGCCGCGTGCCGGCGACCGCCGCCACCGGCGGGTCGGCATCCGGCCACTGGCGTCGCACCAGCGCCGCATCTCGCGCGCCGCTGAGGTAGCCCATGCGGGTCAGCAGGCCGCGGGCCTGGTCCAGCCCCAGGGACTCGATCAGCTCGCGGCGCAGCCCGCCCAGCGCCTCGGCATGGATCAGCACCATGCGCTGATCCTGCAGCCAGATGCGGCCGTCGCCTGGCGAAAAGAACAGGCATTCGCTCAGGTCGGCCACCGTGGGATGGCTGCTGGCGTCCACCTGGCGCAGGTCGAAGCGCCAGTGCCCCGAAAACGGCGCACCGGCTGCCGGCGGCTGGCCGGCGCCGAGGTGGTGAAGCTGGGCCAGGGAGATGCGCGGAGCGGTCATGGAGCCGACAACTTTGTCTGTCTGGATGCAATCCTCACATTCATTAATGAACTTAATCATCCATGTTTTCCCTCGGTCGAGCCGGAAAACAAGGCCGAAGTCGTCATCCGGGTTTGTCCGAAGCTTCCCTATGTGAATCAATGCCCGATGGCGTGACGACGAAGGCGGCGCCGGCACGGCGGGTACGTGCGTTGCAACTGCCTTGGCCATGGCCGGGGTGACCCGGTGACCCCCTGGAACCAAGGAGACCGACATGGGTGTTGCACAAGGCGTGAACTGGGTCGATGAGGCCCGCTGGGATGGCATGGCGTTCGATGGTGGCTGGAGCACACGCCTGGCTGAGCGGCAGGAGGTGCTGGAGCCTGCCACCGGCCGGCCACTGTGGCGCATCGGCGTGGCCAGCGCGTCCGACATGCAGGCGGCGATCGGGCGGGCCCAGGCAGCCCAGGCAGCATGGGCCGCCACCCCGCCGCGCGACCGCTCGGCCGTCATGCTCAAGGCGGCCGCGCTGTTCGAGCAGCATTTCGATGAACTTGCGCTGCTGATCGCACGCGAGACCGGCGGCATCATCCCCAAGGGCCAGCATGAAGTGCGCGAGGCCGTCGTGCTGTGCCGGCTGGCAGCCGCGCATCCGATGCAGGCGCAGGGTCAGGTCCTGCCCAGCGTGCCCGGGCGCCTGTCGATCGCACGCCGGGTGCCCCATGGTGTGGTCGGCGTGATCTCACCTTTCAACTTCCCGCTGATCCTCAGCCTGCGCTCGGTCGCGCCGGCGCTCGCGCTGGGCAATGCCGTCGTGCTCAAGCCCGACGTGCGCACGCCCGCCAGCGGAGGCTTCATCCTGGCCCGGGTGTTCGAAGAAGCGGGCCTGCCCGCCGGTGTGCTGCAGGTGCTGCCAGGCCAGGCCGAGGCCGGCGAAGCCCTGGTGACCGATCCGCGCGTGCCCATGATCGCCTTCACCGGCTCGCCCGGCGTCGGGCGCCGCATCGGCGAGCTGGCCGGCCGGCATCTGAAGAAGGTGTCGCTGGAGCTGGGCGGCGCCAACAACCTGGTGATCCTGGACGACGCCGATCTGGATGCGGCAGCCAGCGCGGCCGCCTTCGGCGCCTGGTTCCACCAGGGCCAGATCTGCATGGCCAGCAACCGCATCCTGGTGCATGCCTCGGTGGCCGACGAGCTGAAGGCCCGCCTGGTCGGCAAGGCCACGCATCTGCCGGTGGGCGATGGTGCCAGCGGCCAGGTGGCACTGGGCCCGATGATCGACGCCCGTCAGCTCGCGCGCTTCGATGCCGTCGTACACGACACCGTGAAACAGGGTGCGACGCTCGAGGCCGGCGGCAAGCACGAAGGGCTGTGCTACCAGCCCACGGTGCTCTCGGGCGTGCGCCCCGGCATGCGCAGCTTCGACGAGGAGCCCTTCGGCCCGGTGGCCAACCTGATCACATTCAACACCGACGACGAGGCCGTCGCCCTGGCCAACACCAGCCAGGGCGGCCTGTCGGCAGCCGTCATCAGTCGTGATGTCGGGCGGGCCATGGCCATGGGCGAGCGGCTCAACGCAGGCATGGTCCACATCAACGACCAGACGGTCAACGACGACTGCACCAACCCCTTCGGCGGACCGGGCCTGGGCGGCAACGGCGCGGCCGTCGGGGGGCCGGCCGACATCGACGAATACACCCGCTGGCAATGGGTGACGGTCAAGGCCGCGCTGCCGCAGTACCCCTTCTGATCCTTGCCCGCGCCCCGTCCCCAGGGCGCGACTTGCCCCGATTCACCCCACGGACCGGCGCCACGAAGCGCCGGCCAGGAGACACGCATGACCTCAGATCGCACTCCCGTCCGCGCCGGCCTCAGCCGCCGCCGCATCCTGTCCACCAGCCTGAGCGCGGCCGCGGCCTGTGCCTTTGCGCCGCTGGCTCGCGCCGCCAACCAGACGCTGCGCGTTGGCATGGTCAGCCCACGCACCGGGCCACTGGCGCTGTTCGGCGAAGGTGACGGTTTCGTGCTCGATCAGGTGCGCAAGCAACTGGGCGGCACGCTGGAGGCCGGCGGCAAGCGCTACACGATCGAGTTCATCACCAAGGACACGCAGAGCAACCCGGTGCGCGCGGCCGCCATGGCCAAGGAGCTGATCAATGCCGACAAGGTGGACTTTGTACTGTCCACCTCGACGCCGGAGACCGTGAACCCCGTGGCCGACGCCTGCGAGGCGGCCGGTGTGCCGGCGCTGTCGACGACCAGCCCGTGGGAAGCCTTCTACTTCGGCCGCGGCGCCAGGCCCGGCGAACCCTCGCCCTTCCGGTGGACCTATCACTTCTGCTTTGGCGTGGGCAATTTCGCCCGGCTGTACACCGACCAGTGGAGCAAGGTGCCCACCAACCGCAAGGTGGGCATGCTGCTGCCGGCCGACGCCGACGGCAACGCCATCCGCGGCATGCTGGTTCCGGCGCTGCAGAAGGCCGGCTTCACCGTGGTCGACGCCGGGCCCTACCAGAACGGCCTGACCGACTTCTCGGCGCAGATCGCACTGTTCCGCAAGGAAGGCATCGAGATCTTCAACACCTTCCCGTTCCCGCCGGACTTCGCCGTGTTCTGGCGGCAGGCAGCGCAGCGTGGCCTGGCGCGGCAGGTCAAGGTGGTGCAGATGGCCAAGGCGGGGCTGTTCGCCGCCGAACTCGAGGCCCTGGGCCAGCTCGGGCATGGCCTGCACGCGGGCGCCTACTGGCATCGCAGCTTCCCGTTCACGTCCCCGGCCACCGGGCTGAGCAGCACCCAGCTTGCCGACGCCTATGAGCGTGCCAGCGGCAAGGCCTGGAATCAGCAGATCGGTGCGACGGCCTCCCTGCTGGACGCCGCCGTGGCTGCGCTGCGCAGTGCCGCCGACCCCAAGGACCGCACATCGCTCGCGCAGGCCCTGGCGCGCCTGAAGACCGATACGGCCGTGGGCCAGATCGACTTCACGGCCGGCCCGGTGCCCAACTGCGCCACCACCGGCCTGGTGGGCGTGCAGTGGCGGCGCGCCGCAACCGGCGCCAGACGCTTCGGCCTGGACATCGTCTCCAACGCCGACCACCCCACCGTACCGCTGACGGCCGCCATGCAGCCGTATCGGCTGGGCGCCTGAGCCCCCTCGCAGCACGGGAGACGACATGCCTGACGAGGTGATCCTGGAGGCCCGCGGGGTGTGCAAGCACTTCGGCCGACTGCAGGTGCTGCACGACGTGGACCTGCGCGTGCAACGCGGCGAAGCACTGGGCCTGGTCGGCCCCAATGGCGCCGGCAAGACCACGCTGTTTGGCGTGCTGGCGGGCATCCTGCCCGCCAGCCAGGGCACGGTCCGGCTGGACGGCCGGGACATCGGTACCTGGGACGCTGCACGGCGCTGCCATGCCGGTGTGGCCCGCACGCACCAGATACCACGGCCGTTCGCGGCACTGAGCGTGTTCGACAACACCCTGGTGGCCGCACAGCACGGCGCCGCCCTGCGCGGCGCGCAGGCCGAACGCGCCGCGCGCCACAGCCTCGAACGCTGCGGCCTGGGCGCGATGGCACAACGCCCTGCCTCGAGCCTGGGACTGATGGACCGCAAGCGGCTCGAGCTTGCACGCGCGCTGGCCACACGGCCACGCGTGCTGCTGCTCGACGAGATCGGCGGCGGCCTGTCCGAGGCCGAACTGCAGGGGCTGGTCGAGCTGGTGCGCACGCTGCGCGACGAAGGCCTCACCGTGGTCTGGATCGAGCATGTGCTGCACGCCTTGCTCAAGGTGGTCACCCGGCTGATCTGCATGGATGCCGGCCGGGTGCTTGCGCAGGGCGAGCCGCGGGCGGTCATGCGCGACGCCCGCGTGGTCGAGGCTTACCTGGGCGGGGTGCCGGCATGACGGGCGCAGCCTCGCCCGCCGCACTGCTGGAGGCATGCGACCTCGGCGCCCGCCACGGCCCGCTGCCGGCCGTGCGCGGGGTGTCCCTCTCGCTGCATGTCGGCGAGGTCGTGGCCCTGGTGGGGGCCAACGGCGCGGGCAAGACCACCCTGCTGCGCACCCTGGCTGGTGTCCATCCGGCCCATCAGGGGAGCGTGTACCTGAACGGCGCGGACGTGACCGCACTGGCTGCGCATCGACGGGTCGCACTGGGGCTCGCGCTGGTCCCCGAGGGACGCCGCCTGTTTGCCGACATGACCGTGCGCGAGAACCTGCTGATCGCCCACGAGCACCGCCGGCCGTTGCCCGGCGACGGTGGCTGGACGATGGAACGTGTGCTGCACGCCCTGCCGGCGCTGCAGCCGCTGCTCGATCGGCCCGCCGGCGCGCTGTCCGGCGGGCAGCGGCAGGCGGCCGCGATTGCCCGGGCACTGATGTCCAACCCGTGCGTGCTGCTGATCGACGAGGTGTCGCTCGGCCTGTCGCCCCGAGCGGTGGACGAGGTCTATCGCCATCTCGACGAGCTGCGCCGCAGCGCCGGCACGACGCTGCTGCTGGTCGAGCAGGACCTGTCGCGCGCGATGGGCTTTGCCGACCGCCTGCTGTGCCTGCGCCAGGGTCGCATCGTGCTGGCCGCCGCCACCGGCACCCTGGACCGCCAGACCGTCACCGACGCCTACTTTGGTGTGGAGCACGCCACATGATCGAAGCATTGATCCAGGGCACCCTGCTGGGGGGCTACTACGCCGTGCTGGCAGCGGGGCTGTCGCTGATGTTCGGCGTCATGCGCATCATCAACCTCGCGCACGGCGACCTGGCCATGGCCGGCGCCTTTGCCGTGCTGTGGCTGGTGGGTCTGGGCTGGTCGCCCTGGCTGGCCGTCCTGGTGGCGCTGCCTGTCATGGGCCTGCTGGGCCTGTGGCTGCAACGCTGGGTGCTCGCCCGTACGCTGCGCTCGGGGGTGCTGCTGCCGCTGCTGGTCACGCTGGGCCTGGGCACGCTGATCCAGAACGGGTTGTATGGCGCCTTCGGCTCCGAGGCCCGGTCGCTTGGGGATGCGCTGGGTGAGCTGTCCTGGGCGAGCTGGAACCCCCATGGCGATGTGGTGGTGGGCCAGTTGCCGGTGTTCACGCTGTTGCTGGGCGTGCTCACGCTGGCCGGCTTGCAGTTGCTGCTGGCCTGCACGCGGCTGGGCCGCGCGATCCGCGCCGCCGCGTCGGACCCGGAGGCCGCCGCCCTGTGCGGCGTCGACGCGGCGCGCGTGCACTGCGCCGCCGCGGCCCTCTCGGTCGCGCTGGCCGCACTGGCCGGCGTGATGCTCGCCTCACGCGCCACCGTCGAGCCCTATGGCGGGCCGCTGCTGCTGATCCTGGCCTTCGAGGCGGTGGTCATCGGCGGCATCGGTTCGCTCTGGGGCACCCTGCTCGGCGGCATCCTGCTGGGCCTGGCGCAAAGCCTGGGCGCGCTGGTCTCGCCGCTGGGCTTCCAGCTCGGGGGGCATCTGCTGTTCCTGGCCGTGCTTGGCACACGGCTGTGGCGCCAGCACCGCCATGGCCTGGGGTTGTCACCCTGGCCCGGGCGGCGCGCCCCGGCCGCCGCACCGGCTGCAGTCGGCCCAGGCGAGGTGCAACCATGACACGGCACATCACCGGGATCCTGGCCGTCTCGATCGCACTGGCCGGCCTGCCACTGCTGCTCGGCGCCAATGCCGTCGACAAGCTGACCAGCCTGTTCATCCTGATGCTGATCGCATCGACCTGGGGGCTGCTGGCCGGCCAGGCCGGCCTGGTGTCGGTGGGGCAGCAGGCGTACTTCGGGCTGGGCGCCTACTTTGCCCTTCGCCTGGTGGACGCCGACGGGTCCGCCTACCCGGCCTTGCTGGCCGGCGCAGCCGGGGCCGCGGCGGTGGCCTGGGGGCTGTCGTTTTTGGTGCTGAGGCTCAAGGATGGCGAATTCGCCATCGCCACCTGGGTGGTGGCCGAGATCATCCGCATCCTCGTGATGCTGGACCCGCTGGTGCAGGGAGAAACCGGCACCTCCCTGCTGGCGCTCAATGCGGTCGATCCGGAGCTGCGGCGCAACCTCGCCTTCTGGCTGGCCCTGGCCTCGCTGGCGTTCATGCTGGGGCTCATGACCTGGCTGATGGGCACGGCCGTGGGCACCGCCACCCGCGCGATCGGCGAGGACGCCGAGGCCGCCGCGTCGCTCGGCGTTCAGGTCATGCGCACACGTCGGCGCGTGTACGTGCTGGCCTCGCTGGGCGCCGCACTGGCCGGTTCGGCCTGGCTGGCGTCAGCGATCACCTTTCTGCCACGCACCAACTTCGGTGTGCAGTGGTCGGTGCTGATGCTGTTCATGGCGGTCGTCGGTGGCCTGCGCAGCCCCTGGGGCCCGCTGCTCGGTGCCGTGCTGCTGTTCGTGCTGCAGGAAGGCCTGGGCCACCTGGGCGTGTGGTACCTCGCCGGCCTCGGTGCCGTCAGCGCGGCCTGTGCGTTGTGGCTCCCGCGCGGCCTGGCCGGCGTCTGGAGCGACTGGCTCGCGCGCCGGTCCGCCACTCGCACAGGCCTGGGCCTTCCGATCCCTCCAACCCACTCACCCTCGTCCACGGAGAACCAACCATGACTGTTCAAGGCAAGACCATCGTCATCACCGGCGTCAGCTCGGGCATCGGCAGCGACACCGCCAAGCTGCTGCGCCTGCAAGGCGCCCACGTGATCGGTGTGGACCGCAACGACCCGTTCCTCACGCTGGACGGGTTCGTCAAGGCCGACCTGTCCGAACCCGCAGCGATCGACGCGGCCATCGCCCGCCTGCCGCAGCGCATCGACGCCCTGTGCAACATCGCCGGCGTGCCGGGCACGGCCCCGGTCGACCTCGTGGCCCGGGTCAACTACCTGGGCCTGCGCCATCTGACCCTGGGGCTGCTGGGCCGCATGGGCGGGGGCAGCGTGGTGAACATCTCGTCCATCCTGGGTGCCGAATGGCCCGCCCGACTGGAGCAGCACCGCGCGCTGGCGCAGACCGCCTCATTCGACGCGGGACGCGCCTGGCTCGACGCCCATCCCGTGCCACAGGCGACCTGCTACCAGTACTTCAAGGAGGCACTGATCGTGTGGACGCACACGCAGTCGCAGACCCTGTTCATGGAGCACGACGTGCGCATGAACTGCGTCGCCCCCGGCCCGGTGTTCACCCCCATCCTCGGCGACTTCGTGCAGATGCTCGGCAACGAGCGGGTCGAGAAGGACGCCCACCGCATGAAGCGGCCTGCCTTCAGCGACGAGGTGGCACCCGTCATCGCCTTCCTGTGCAGCGACGCCTCACGCTGGGTCAGCGGCGTGAACCTGCCGGTCGACGGCGGCCTCGCATCCACCTACATCTGAGCAGCCATGAACGACCACTTCGTATCGGTGGCCGGCGCGCGCCTGCGCTACTGGGACAGCGGGGACAGCGGGGGCAGCGGTCCGGCCGTGCTTCTGACGCATGGCATCGGCGAGTCGCTCGAGTTCTGGCATCGGCAGTTCGAAACGCTCGCCGCGTCATTTCGTCTCATCGCATGGGATCTTCCCGGGCATGGCCTCGCAGACGAGTGCAGCAGCGCCATGACACTCGAAGGACAGGCGCAGGTGGCCTGGCAACTGCTGGATGCGCTTGGCGCACAGCGGGTTCACCTGGTGGGCAACTCGCTGGGCGCTGCCATGTCCCTGCGCATGGTGGCGCAGCAGCCGGGCCGTGTCGGCTCGGTGCTGCTGGCCAACGCGGCCACCCTCGGGCCGGAGGTCTTGGGCGCCTTCAGGCTGATGACCCTTCCAGGCGTGGGCGAGCTGATGAATCGACCCGGACCGATCGCCGTGGCCCAGCAGATCAAGGCCATCGTGCGACGGGCCGACGCGATCACGCCGGTGGTGCGCGCAGCGATCGAACGCAACGTCCATCGCCCGGGGAGCGGCCGGCATTTCCTGGCCCTGCTGCGCCGCCTCAGCACCGTGCGTGGCCAGCGGCGCGAGCTGTGGCAGCACTCGCACGACATCCTGCGCGCCCTGCGTGTGCCCACGCTGTTCGTGCATGGTGAACACGATGTGGTGCTGCCTGCCCGCCACTCCCGGCTGGCACACGCCCTCACGCCGGGATCGCGGCTGGTCGAACTGGCGGACTGCGGCCACACGCCGCAACTGGAGCAGCCCGAGGTGTTCAATGGCTTGCTGGACCGCCTGGTCGCAGGCGCACAACCCGCGGCGTGAGTCGGGTGGGCGTTGGGGGCGAATCCCGCCACGTCGGGCCAAGCCGGGCCAAGCGCGCAACACGCCTGGGGCGCTTCGCACCAGCGATGTTTCACTCGGTTTCGGTTGTTTCTTGAGGCACCCGAAACGAGGGGGCGACTCGGGCGCTGCTTCTTTCTAGAGTGTCGGCTGCCCCATGCCTGACTCTCGCGCGGCCCGAGCCGCGCAACACCATGACCACCACCGCTCAACGGTCCGCCCAAAAAGACGCTCACGCACTGGCACGCCAGCTCCAGTCCCATGGCCCGGTCACGGCCCAGCCCACCACCACGATCGCAGGCGGCTTCTGCCGGGCCGATGGCCTGATCGTCACCTACGAAACCCTGTCGGGCGAATACGACCTCGACGGCCCGCTGGGCGATGAAGTCCTGCGCCGCCTCGGTGGCCCGACCGGCCCGTCGATGTGGCCCGCGCCAGTGGCCTCCCCCGGCGCGGGCGCGAACGGCGGTGGCGCCTCGCAAGCCATGCGCGACTACGTGCTGGGCGACTGGGGTGGCCAGGGGCTGGGCTCCGAGATCGCCTCGGCCACCATCGGCCCCGGCAACGTGCTTGGCAATGCGATGGGTGCCGCCCAGGCCGCCGAGCATGTGCGCGTGCAGGCCGAGGCCACACGGCAGCTCCAGCAGGCGGCGCAGCGCATCACCTCGCGGCAGGTCCGCCAGGTGCGCATCAATGCCCACATGACCCTGTACGACGCCGCCCAGGGCCGCGGTCGGCCGCGCCTGCGCCTGCGGGTCACGAAGCTGCCGATCACGGTCGTCAGCCAGGCCGCCGGCGCCGGCGGCTGGCGCAGCAACCGCGCGGGCACCCGGGCCTCGACCCGCTGGGCGCCGCAGGGCACCACACAAGCGCGCATGGCGGCCAACATCGCGGCCGAGACACACTGGCAGAACCGCTTCGGCTGGGCCACCGGCAAGGTGGGCGTCGGTGTGCTCACCTTTGCACCCTCCGCGGCAATCGACATGATGAACAGCCTCGAATACGAGACCGACGCGCACGGTGTTCGCCGCCTCAAGCGGTTCGATTCCGACAAATTCATCGTTGCCTCGGCCAAGAGCCAGAGCGGCAATGCACTGGGGCTGGGAGCCTCGGTGGTTGCAGGCGCGGGCCTGGCCGCGATCGGCGTCGTCGGTGCGCCGGTCATCGTGATCGGCCTGCTGGCGGGGCTGGCGGTGCAGGTGGCCTGGAACACCTACGGCGGAGCCGACTGGGCCGCCCGGCAGGCGCAGCGCGCCGTTGCCGACTGAGCGCATGCCTGGCCTCATCCATGCGCAGCGTCTGGCCTGGCTTTGGCTGCTGGGCGCTGCCAATGGTCTCGTGCTGGCCTTCCTGCTGGTCGGCCTGACCGGCTGGAGCGGATTCGTCCCGCTGGCGGCGGGCCTCGGCGTGGGGGGCGCCGCGCTGGGTCTGTACGTGGCCTATCGGTCGCGCTTCGCGTGTGCCCACCTGCTGGGCGCCGCGTCCATCGCCACGGTCTGGCTCGGCGCGCTGGTGGTGGCCGTGTGGTCGGTGGCGGCCACGGCGGCGGTGTCGCCGGCGCTGCTGGCCTGGGGCGC
The DNA here is from genome assembly GCA_946482595.1 of uncultured Comamonadaceae bacterium. The sequence goes on along the minus strand of CAMLSD010000037.1, from coordinate 18,796 downwards.
TCCGGCTTCCCTGGTCGCCATGGCTGTGTGCCTGACCTGGGGCAGCCTGCGCACCATCACACGCATGAGCACGCAGCCGCCGCCGGCCGTCGACCAGTGGGTGGACCTGCCGACCCGCACGCTGCATCCATCGGCCTATGCGGCCACGCCCCCCGGCGGCCACTGGCACGCCTTCGGCCCCATGGTGGTGGCAGTGGCCAACCTGCCGCTGCTGTGGGAGGCCGGGGGGGCAAGCCGCACCGAGCTGGCCCTGCCGATCGCCGTCCTGATGTCCTGTGCCGTCGGCTGGCTCGCGATGGGTCAGCTGGGCACCCTGCTGGGCAAGGCGCTGTGGCTCACCCTCCAGCAGCACCGCAGCGGCACGATCTGGGCCTGCCCCTGGCAGCCCGAGCTGCAACAGGCGCGTGCCTCGCTCCCTCTGGCCCGCTGGCTGGCACGCCGGCCGGCGCAGCCGCCCGGAGGGCCGTTGACCCGCTCATCGTCGCCCGCCGGACCGTTGGCCGGCTCATCGCCACGCACTGACGAGCCACCACGCCCCCGTTCACGCCGCAAGGCACACCGTCGGGAGGGGCGCGCCTGAACCCAAGGGCCCACCGCCAGCCGCGTGCCGCCGGTCGGCCGCCGACTCGCTGAACTGCGAATGCCCCTGCCTCACCTTGCCCCACCGCCTTGATCACCTCACTCACGTCCCCTTCCGTCATGCTGGACCACCTGCTGAACCCCATCCGCGACGACGCGCCCTGCGGCGATGACCTGTCCTTCTCGCCCGAGTTCGACGAAATCGCCGAGCTGCGGCGTGAAGACGATCCTCACCTCGACCAGGGCGCCTGGGTCACCGCGCTCAAGGTGGCCGACTGGCCTGGCGTGTCCGAACGAACCCAGCACCTGCTGTCGCAACGCACCAAGGACCTGCGACTGGTCGCCTGGCTGACGGAAGCGCTGACCCACACCCATGGCTTCCAGGGCCTGGCCCATGGCCTGGACCTGCTGGGCCGGCTGAGCGACCGCTACTGGGATGAGCTCTACCCCCGCCCGGACGGCGCCGACATCGAGGAGCGCACCGGCAACCTCAACTGGATGCTGAGCCGGATCGGCCTGCTGGTGCGCTCGGTGCCGGTCACCCGGGGCCGCCAGGCGCGACTGTCGCTTGCCGATCTGGAACAGGCGCGCAACCAGAAGCAGGCCGAAGTCGACTCCGGCAGCTACGACCAGGCGCACCGCGCCACCATGGACCAATGGCTGACGAGCCTTCGCGAGTCACCCACCGCCCATCTGCGCAGCACGGTCGAGGGCATCGACGCCTGTTGTTCCGCACTCGAGCAACTGGAGTTCATCGCCGGGGCGCGCTGGCGTGATGAGGCGCCGTCGTTCAGCACGGCACGCGAGGCGCTCGCCTCGGCCCGCGCCGAGATCCGCCGCTGGGCCCAGGAGGTCGGTGCCATCGTGCCACCCGACCCCGCCCAGCACGGCGCTTCGGCGGGCGCACACGCCGGCGCCGCAGGTTACGCGCCAGCAGAGTTCGCCGGCACAGGCCAGGAGTTCACGCCACCACCGCATGCCGCGGGCGCGGCCTCGCCGGCCCCCACGACCCACGGCGGGCCGATCCGAAGCCGCTCACAGGCGCTGCAACAACTGCGCGAGGTGGCGGACTACTTCCGTGTGGCCGAACCTCACAGCCCCGTGGCCTATCTGGCCGACAAGGCGGTGCGCTGGGGCAGCATGCCGCTGCACGAATGGCTGCGCCTGGTCGTCAAGGACTCCGGCAGCCTGAGCCATGTCGACGAGATGCTCGGCATCATGCGCAACCCGGAGTGAACCCTGCAGACCCACCGATGACCTGCCACGGTGGGGGGCACCGCGCAGCCCGATGGCTGCACGGCCGCATCACTCGCTGACGCGGAACTCGATGCGGCGGTTGCGCGCCCGACCGTCGGCCGTGCTGTTGCTCGCCACCGGTCGATCGGGGCCTTCACCCGACGTCGTGACACGATCCGCCGCAATGCCCCGCCGCTCCAGCTGGGCCTTCACCGCGTCGGCACGGGCACGCGACAGCGCAATGTTCATGTCGCGTGCACCGATCGCATCGGTGTGCCCGATCACCTCGACCTTGCGCGTGCCCAGGCCGGCCAGCGCACGTGCGAGCTCGTCGATGATCGCCACCCCGGACGCAGTGAGCGTCGAGCTGCCGGGCTCGAACTCCACGATCCGGTTGGCCAGCACCGCATCGATCGTGTCCTGCTCGCGGGCCGCCACACGCAGGCTGTTCCTGACGACATAGGTTGCGTTGAGGCCCTGTGCCGCCACACTGGCGACCTGCTGGCGTATCGCCTCGCTGCCCACCTCGCCCTTGAACTCGACGTTGTTGCCCTGCACGCTGAGCTGACCGCGCTGCACCTGTTTCAGGTTGGGCCCGATCAACTGCTCGACGTGGGCCGACCAGTTGGGCGGGGCCACCACCTGCGTGACCTGGATCTGGTCGACCACGGCATCGGCGCCGTAGAGCTGGCGCAGGCGAGCGAGGATGACCGCGCGGGTCGCCTCGTCCGGCACCTTGCCGGTGACCACCACCTGACGCGCGGCCTGCGCCTCCTGGGCCTGGCCGTCGATCACCGTGGCCGTCTGCGCAAGGGCCGGCGACATGGCAGCACCGGCGCACAGTGCGGCGACCAGCACCCCGGTCTGCAAGCGTCGCCCCCACCGCACCCGGGGGTGAACTTCACGGATGGCGAGCATGGACAGGTCCCTTGTGGAGCGAATGGCCAGCAGCATGGTTGAAGGTTTCATTGAAGGTCTCGAGGGCTCGCCGCAGACTCAGCTGCGGGTCGCGCAGGTGGTCGGACAGCAGCTGCAGCCGCGATTGATCGCGCACGCAGTCTTCGACCCACTGCGACTCGCGCAGGTCGACGAAGTGATCCGGCACGGCGCGCCGGTCCAGCGCCGCCGCCAGCCCGCGCGCACACGCACTGTTGAAGCACAGCAGCAAGTGGGCCGGGTCGCTCTGCGGCAGCAACAGGCCGATCTCGGCATCGGTGGTCTCGATGAACGACAGCACGATCTGAAGCCACAGGGCGGACAGCAGTGCACCCTGCAGGCGATCCGGCACCATCGGCAGCAGCAGTCCCTTGCCGATTGGCTGGGACGGTTGCGAGCGCACCGGCTCGAGCAACAGCCCGAGGCCCAGCAGCATCTGGCGCACCGAGGCTTGATGGCCGGCGCGGGCGATCTGCTCATCGAGCTGCGCCATCGTCGCGATCTCGAGGTAGTCGCGCCATGGCGCTTCATAGGCACCGGCATCGCAGGCCACATCGAGCTGCATGCCCGCCAGCTCGCCCTGCAGCGACGCCACATCGTTGGTGGCGATGCAGCGCGCGCCCACCGCCTGCAGCCGGGACCACACCCGGGCAAAGGCCATCGGGCTGCGCGCAGCGAAATGCGGCGCGGCCGTCACATCGACACTGCCGGCCGTGACAAAGGGGAACCGCCGGTCCGAGCTGTCGCGACTGGGTTGCAGTTGCCCCGCGATCGCGGCGCCGCTGCGCGGCCCGACAAAAGCGAAGTCCACCGGCGTGGCCGTGTCGTAGACGAGCTTCCAGCGCGGGTCACCGGACAGTTGTTCCATGGCCTGGGTGATCCAGCGATCCAGGGTGCCGACCAGGTCGGCCGAATGGCTGCTGCGAATGAAATCGCCACGCGATGGCACCTTGCCGAAGTAGGCCAGCGGCATCAGAGCGGCCGTCATGGCGTGGCTCCCTGGGCGCGCTCGACGGCAGTGGGCTGCAGGCCCGCCATGGCCGGCTCACTCGGCGCAAGCCCGGCGATCGCGCGCGGCAGGCGCAGCCCCCGCAGGCCGGCCTGCCGGCCTGCCGCTGCACCCGAACCCGCGTTGCTGACGATGCGCAGATGCACGCTCACGCTGGTGCCCGAGCCATGCGGCCAGCGCAGCTCGAACACCCCGCCGTCGAGCTTGCGGCGCTGCGCCGAGCTCAACAACTTCTCGAACCCGAAATGCCCCGGCTCGTTGAAGTATTCGATCGCCTTGCCATCGAAGGCGAGGCCCGAGACCCGCGCACCCGGCACACCCTGCGGCCCCGGCCACACGAAGTTGGTCCAGCTGGAGGCTCCGTTGCGATAGCGCAGTACCTGACCATCGATCTCGATGGTGTACTCGGTCAGACCCGGCGCAGGTTGCGGCAGGATCTGGAACACGCTCTGCGGCACCCCCGCTGCGCCGGCGCCATCGCCGCCCTCCCCTGCCTGGGCCACCCAGGCCGCAAAGTTGGCACTGAACTCGGGCGTCAGCCGCACGCCGATGTCCGCCCAGGTGCGCGGCGTGATCGTGTCGCCACGGCGCACGACCAGCGGCCCCAGCGTCTGTTCAGAGTACTTCGCGATCGCCCCCTGGGCGCCGAACACCTTGGCGATCTCGGCCGGCGTGGCCTCGATGCGGGCCTGGCCGGAGAACGGGTACTTCGGCATCAGCGTGCTGTCGAAGGGGTCGACCACCTGTGCCTGCCAGACGCGGTTGAGTTCCCGTTCGGTGGACGGCACCAGCACGGCAAACGACTGGATCAGCGGACGCACCAGCAGCGGGCGCAGCGTCGATTTGAGCGAATCGCCCAGCCCACTGAGCATCTGCTCGTCCACCAGCCGCTGCGCATCAGCCAGTTCCGAACCCGACCCTTCGAGGGTCTGCTGCATGAGCTGCCGGCTGAGGTGCCCGGTGTCGCCCTGGTTCTTCATCTGGTTCAGGCGCGTGCGCACCTTGGACAAGGACGCCAGGTAGGCATCGATCAGGCTGGCTGAACCGTCACGGCTGATCATGATGCGCGTCAGGCCCTGGAACTCGCGCCCGATCGGCCCGAGCGGGATCTCCCCCAGCCCGGCCGGTGCATTGACGTTCACATTGATCGGTGCCGGCGACTGGCGCAGCACCGCCTGCTTGAACCATTCCACCGCACCGCGCGTGTAGCGCGAGATCCCTTCATTCACCGGGCCCGGGTTGTCCCAGGAGGTCTCGTCGTGCAGGCGGCGCAGCACCAGCGCGATCGGTGAATCCTGGGTGTCGCCCAGGCGGTTCATCTGGGTCACGGCCGCATCAAAGTCGGCAAAGTCCGGGATCGTGATGCCCTGGACGAAACGCTGCCACTCCCGCACGTATTCACGCTTGTACTGCTCGACCAGGGCCTTTTCGATCTGCTCCGGGCTGCCCTCGAGCGTCAGGTCGTCGCGCGCGGAGGTGCGCAGCACCCAGTCGTCCGTCTGCAGCTCGTTGTTGGCCGCATGGCGGATCGCATCCTGGACATAGCCTTCCCAGGCGGCCCGGCTGAAGGCCCCCGAGATGGCATGGCTGCCGGCGATGGCCGCACGATCCTGCTCGCGCACCATGGCGGCCACGCTCACCGGCGGGAAGCGGGTCGATGCACGGGCACGGATCTCGGCATAGACCCGCTCGCGGGCCGGCATGCCGGTGATCACCCGGCGCAGGTTCTCGCGGGTCTGGTCCAGCAGGGCCAGGTCGTTGGCCACTTCGGGGAAGCGTTCGTCACGCGCCTGGGCAATCGTGAAGGCGATCAGCCGCTCGGCGCTGCGCAGGAGTTCATCGCGCGGCATCGTGCCGCGGTTCACCTCCAGCCAGCCACGCCAGAAACGCGTGATCTGATCGCTCAGGTGGGCCGGATCGGCTCGGCTGCGATCGGCCAGCATCACGTAAGTCTTGAGTGCGTTGTAGGCATCGGTCACATCGTCGGTCTGGGCCGCGCTGTAGTGGCTGATGGCCCGGGGCTCGCCGGTGGCGGTCGGTGACACCGCGCCAGGCGCACTGAGCAGACCTTCGGTGCGCTCCAGGGGCTTGAGACGTGCGGCGTGCACGTTCACCTGGCCCAGGTGCGCCTCGATGGCCGAGGCCACCGGGCGGAGCATCACCTCGCGCACGCCGTCGAAGTAGAGCTGCTTGAGCTTGTCCTCGATCAGGTCGCCCTGGTACAGGCCCAGCCGGATCGCCCAGGGCCGGTCTTCCCGATAGGCCTGCAACTGCGCCAGGCGGTCCTGCAGCAGCGACAGCGCCTCCAGGCGCGACTGCAGATCGATGCGCGAGGACTGCAGCTTCACCGCCTGGTCGATGTCGGCCTGCGTGTTGATCACCAATTGCCGGTTGCCCAGGTAGGACCAGGTCCAGCCCCCCAGCATCAGGCCCAGCAGGGCCACGCAGGCGGCAAACGTGGCCATGCGCAGCCGGATCTTGGCGCGGCTGCTGTACTGGCGCACGAGCTGGCGGTCCGCGAAGATCACCTTCGAGAACAGCTCCTTCAGGAAAAAGCCGCTGCTCGAATGCACCTCGGCCAGGTCCCGGCGCCCGCCCTGCGACAGCGCGAAGCGGCGCGCCACGCGCTCGTCCGAGCGGCTGCTGGCCTGCCCCTGCTGGACCGAGCTGGTGAAGTAGAACCCCCGGAACACTGGCTGGAACTGGTAGGGATTGCGCTCGAACAACGTGGCCACGAAGGTGCGCAGCGGTGTCTTGAGGGCCTGGAACTCCAGCGGGAAGCTCAGCACCCCCGGCTGCATGGCCTGCCCGCGGTGCAGCGTCATGCGGGCGATCGCGCTGGCCTTCAGGCCTTCGTGCAGCAGGTCGAACTCGCGATCGAACGCCTCCATCGCATCGAGCTTGCCCTGCGCGTCGTAGCTCAGCGTGGCGCCCCAGATCCGCTCACGCTCGGCCGGATCACGGTCTTCGAAGTACTCGACGAATCCGGCGATCAGATCGGCCTTGGTGAACATCAGGTAGACCGGCGCAAACACCTCCAGGCGTTCGGTCAGCTCCTGCACCCGCTGACGCAGCTGGCGCGCCAGGTCGATCGCGAACTCGGGGCGCTGGCCCATCAGTTCAGCCACGCTGACCGTGACGATGATGCCGTTGATCGGGGCCAGCGGGCGGTGCCGCTTCAGCAGCCCGAGGAAGTCGAGCCACTCCTTGCGATCCTCCTCATGCACGGCGTAGCGCCCGGCGGTGTCGAGCAGGATGCCTTCCGTCGTGAAGAACCAGTCGCAGTTGCGCGTGCCGGCAATGCCCTGGGCCGCCACCGCACCACCGTCAGCCAGCGGAAAGCGCAGCCCGGAGCGCGCGATGGCCGAACTCTTGCCTGCGGCGGGGTTGCCGATCACCATGTACCAGGGCAGCTCGTACAGGGCCGCGGCACCTGAGCTTTCACCCAGTTGCGACGACTTCAGCGTGGCGATTGCATCGCGCAGGCGCTTCTGCAGGGCCTGCACCTGGGCCTGGCGCGCATCGTCCCCGGCAGCCTGCGGCGAGCCTGCTGCTTGTGAAGCAATGGTCCCCTCGAGCTGTGCGGACTGCCTCTGTGCACGGACCCTGCGCACGATCCACGTGGCAAGCCAGACACCCAGCACCACCACCAGGATGGCCACGGCCCAGCCAGCCGCGATGAGCAACTGGTCGACGCCCACGAACAGGAACATGACCAGGGCCAGGAAACCCAGCAGGGTCCAGGTACGCCGGTCGAGCAGCCAATAGCGAAGTCGTTGCATGTCAGTTCAATTCATTGGGCAGATGGGGTGGGCAGCGCTTGCTCGTCCGGCGGGGGCCGGCGAACCAGTCCTGGCTTGCGCCATTCCACATGCCCGAAGTCCATGAGCTTCCATCGGCCACCCCAGGTCAGGCCGACGGACTCGGCAACCTCGCCGAACAACCGGTAGCCCTGCATGGCCCACGGATCGCGTTCGGAGATCACCAGCTTGTTGTCACGCAGGAAGGCGCTGTCCGCAGCCAGGCCGTACTGGTGGTAGCTCTGCCACGGCGCGGCGTTGGTCACGTGCGGACCGGCGGCCTGCAGGGCAGCCTGGCGCTGCGGACTGCGGTAGCCCTCGATCAGCACCATCTCGTAGCCATGCCGCTCGCGCATCAGCCGGTAGGCCACCAGCAGCCGTTGCCTGAACTCGGGATCGAGCAGGTCCCAGCGTCGATCGGCCGATGCCAGCATCGGGCGCTGCAGCTCCACCTCGGCCGTCACGAACACCTCGGGCGGCAGGGGTGCCGGCGCCACGAGTTGTTCGCCATGAAGCAACTGCGCCACCAACGCATCGCGCGCGCCGGCATCATCGTGGTCAAAGCCGCCCAGTTGCCGCGGTGCCTGCAGCAGCGACACCAGCAACGCGGGAAGCAGCAACACGGCCAGCGCGCCCCAGCCGATGGCCCACCGTGCGACAAACATGTCGTGCAGCCAGCGGCCTGCCGCGCGCAGGCACCGGGCCGCACGCCCCATGCCTCGACCCACACCGCCCTGGGCCAGCCTGGCGCCGCTGACGAGCGATCCGGATGCCGCCCGGGTACCGCGCGACAGCCAGCTGCGCGGCCCGTCGAACAGGACCACGGCAATCGCCATCACGGCCGCCACGAAATACAGCGCAACCATCAGATACAGCATGGCCACCCCTCCGCTTGCACCGTGCATGCCGGTGCCGGCCTAGAATGCGCCGCACCAGGACCCGCCGATCGGGTCGGCACGCCGCCGAGGGACTCATGACCGTACCACCCCGCCATCACGACACCCACGAGCCCCCAGCGGGCGCGGCGATGCCCAGCCTGCTGGACAGTGACACGAACGAACGCGACGACCCCCGGCTGCGCATGCTGGCGAACCTGCCCGCGGGCGGGCAGGCACAGTGGCATGCGTTGCTGTCGCGGCGCACCGAACCGCGCCGCAAGGCACGCCTCGCCTGGGCCACCGGTGTGATGGTGGTCGGTGCCGTTGCGGTGGTGCTGGTGGCCCGGAGCACCGACCTGCTCGACCGCCAGCCCGCAGGCGCCGCCACCATCGAACGGCTGACGGTGCAGGACACGGTCGCCGGGGTCATGGCCAACGCGCCACGATCGTCGAGCGCCAGCCTGCCGGCGCTGGTGACAGACCCTGCCCCGCTGCTGATCGACCGGCCGGCGACCGACCCCTGGCAGGCGCTGGCCGGCCTGCCGCCCGCCAGCACCCAGCCAGGCAGCGTGTCGGTGTCCGAGCAGCGCGGGGCGCTCTCGGAAAGAGAAACGGCACGCATCGAGACCTCACCCGACCCGGTGCTGGCGCTCGCACGGTCTGAACCGGTGCCTGCCACGACACAACGCGCCACACAAGGAAATGCCGGGCCGCCCCAAGTTTCCTTGACCCCCTCGGGGGGCGGGCTGGGCGCAGCCCGGCCCTGGGGGCGCTCACAAGGCAAGGCAGAAGGCAAGGCAGCCGTCAAGGCAAAGGCCCAGGCGCAGGGCAAGCCACCGGCCCGCCAGCAGGGGAAGTCACCAACCCGCGCGCAGTCCAAGGTGGCCGCCAAGACTCCCCCCGGCGCGCAGGCCAAGGCCGGCGGGAAGGCCAAGCCAGGCCCCCACGCCACGACCCGGCTCGCCGCCAAGCGTCCCGCCTCCGGCCCGGCGGCCGTGTCGGCCCGGCGCGGGACCACCGCGCCCGCAGCACCGCGCAATGATCCTGACGTCGACCTGATCGCGGCGCTGATCGGCCACATGGACGACACCCATCGGCCGGCTCGCAGCACAGGCGCACCGGTCGGGCGAGCGGACGCTTCGGCGCCGCGCCAGGCCGCCGAGACGAATCGTTCGCGCTGAGGCGCCTGCAGGCGGTCTGTCATGGCAGCGAAATCGTGATGTGGGCCGCCGGCGGCGGCATCGTCACCACCTGCTCATAGCCCGCCAGGCGCTGCTCGGTGTGACTCACCAGGCTCCACCGCAGGCCGGCAAAGGCCAGCACGCCCGCCAGCAGAAAGACCGCCCCCACAACCCACACGGGAATCTCCTGCTTGAGCAGGTGGACGAAGCGGTCCGGTGCCTGCGCATGCGGCGCAAAGCCCGGGCGCGTGCCTCGGAAGTGGGTGATCTCGTCGCCCACACGCGCGGTCAGGTAGCCGAGCTTTTCGGTGCCCTCGAAGCGGTAGCGGCCCTGGAAACCCAGCAGCAGGCACATGTGAAACACCTCGAGCACCTGCACCCGCGCAGCACCTTGCGCGCGCAGCTCATCCAGTCGCTCGAAGAAGCGCTCCCCCGCCAGCTGTTCGCCAAAGTACTCAAGCTGCAGCGGTCGTTGCTCCCAGGCATCACGCAGCGGAGGCACCGAGGCCAGCACCACCTCGTCGACCAGGGCGCAGAACGCGAACTTGCTCAGGTGGATGTCCTCGGCGGGCGCCTTCAGGCGCTGTGCGCCGCGATCAACCTCACCGAGGAACTCCTGGATGCGCTGCTTGAACGTCGTCGCATCCCCCGGCCATTGCCGGCTGCGCACCAGGAACAGCATGTAGAACCCGTCATACAGCAGGTCCAGCAGGCTGCTCGCCTCGCTGGGCGGTGCCGCAGCCGGCCAGCCGGCTGCCGCACCCGGGCCCGCTTGCGACGCGGCAACATCGTTGGCAGCGCTGCCCGCGGCCTGGCCGGGCAGTTGCGCCAGAAGCGAAGGTACCGTGGTCATGAGTTCACCGCCACCAGGTCCAGCTTGAGATCGGCAATGCCGTTGGGCACGTAGATGCAGGCCGTCTGCGACTGCAGCATCCGCTCATAGAGCGGCCCGCGCCCCTCCACTGCGAAGTAGTAGGCCCCGGGCCGCACCGGGATGGCGGCGGGCACCTGAGGCGCATGGACCAGTTTGACCCCGGGCATCGCCGACAGCACCATGTTGTCCACGTCGTCTGGCGCGCCCACCTTGAAGCGCATCGGCACGATCTCGACCAGATCCGACGGCGGCATCGAGGCCGACACCGCCAGATACAGCAGCGAGGTCGCCGTGATGCGCTCTGATTCGATCCGGCCGTGGTGGAACGAGGGCTTGACCTCGTTGAGCGCGATCGAGAAGTAGCGCGTGGAGATCACCGTCTCGAGCAGCTCGCGCACGATCTCGTCCAGCTTCAGGAACCCCTCGGAGGGGCGCTCGTGGTCGTAGGTCGGCAAGTCGGCCAGCGACCAGGTGCGCGAGAAGGTCATCAGCGCGCCGGCCAGCCCGAGCAGGTCCTGGAACAGCCGCTCAGGATGCAGCCCTGGGTTGCGCAGCAGGTGCGACAGGCTGGCAAAGGCCTGGCTGGCGGTATGCAGCAGCCAGAACGATGCGACGTCCCCCGAGCGGAATTCGATGACACTCTGCGACGGTTCGCGATGGAAGCCGTAGAGCGCATCGACCTTGGCCTGCAGCACGTCCATCAGCCGGCGCAGCTGCAGCACCAGGGTCGGTGCGGCATCGATGGACAGGCTCGGCGCGCAGTACCAGGGGTCCAGCTCGAAGCCTCCGGTGGGCGTGCGCCGCACCCGCAGCACCGGCAGGCTCACGAGGTGGTCGCGCGGCTGCCGGTCGTCGATCAGGCGCGCCGACTTGCGCAGCACCAGGATCTCGCAGTCGACCGCCTGCGTGAACCAGTCGGCGGCGGGCTCCTTGTCGCGGTAGAAGCGCACGCCCGTGTCGGCCTCGGCCGCCGACGGTGCATGGTTGCCACCGACCGCGCGCGTGCGAGCGAGCGCGAGGTGAAACTGCATCTCGACAAGCTCGGGCGGCAGCCCGCTCAGCGAGATCGCATCGGGCAGGTCGTCTTCCGTGGGCGCGTTGTACAGCTCGCCATCGGGGAAGACCACCTGCAACTCCAGCACACGCAGCACACCCGAGGCGAGCGCCTCACCGTCGATGCGCACATGCCGGACCCCCCAGCCATAGGGGTGCAGCGCACGTGCCGTCTGGCTCAGTCGCCACTCATGGTAGGCATCCTGCCGCTGGAAGTGCTGGGGGCGCAGGAACAGGCCCTCTCCCCACAAAAGCTTGGGTGACTGGATCACATTGACATCCTGGAAGACATGAAGGGAAGAGCACCTCAGGGACAGAACGTGGCAGCCGGGATCGGCGCCCCGCCGCCAGCGCCGAGCGGCTCGCCTTGCGACACGCTCAGCGCGCAGGCATGCGCCCCCAGCACCAGGCCAGTACGCTCGGCGGCCTCGGACGAAAACGCCAGCCGCCATCGATCACCCGCCGGCGCCCTGAACAAGCCCACGATGCCGATCACGGCGGCCTCCCGCGGCAGCTTCTCCTGCAGGGCGAGCCGCTGCCCCGGCACCAGTTGCACATCACGCACCTCGACCAGATCGGCACCGAGTCGCTCGCGCTCGAGCTGCGGGTTCGAGAGCACCTCCTGGCTCAGCGACAGGAAACCTTCGGGCCGCCGCAGCTGATACACCCGCACGACCAGCGCCAACGACTGGTTGCGCGCATCGACGTTGAGCGACTGACTGGCATGCAGGTTCACGGCCACCTTGCGCGCGGGCAGTTGCGCATCGGGCAACGCCGGCGCCTCGGGCCGCTTCAGCCCGGCCAGCTCCAGCGCCTTGCCCGCCGCGGCGCCCACCACCTCCAGCGCCGAACCCGTCGTGCCGCAGCCAGCCAGCGCCAGCGACAGCGCGACCAGGCCGCACGCCGCCAGAGCGCGCACGGCGCATCCGCGAACAGACTCGGCAAGGCGCTGCCCACGCAATAACGCCCATTTCGAGCTATCTCGTAATGACGGCAACACTGTGTTCATTTGTGACAGACGCAAACAAGTTGTAATTCAATTGCCGCGCAATTGCGCAGAACGCCTGCTTTCAGAATGAATCAATGATTCACTCATTGTTCTAATTTGTGTGCTGTGTATCAATTTGCATCTTGCTTTTCGCCCAACGGACGGCGGCGCCCAGCAAGCACCCCTGGGAAACGGCGCCGAGTTTATCGACCTCATGGCCCCTTGGATCGCCCACCCCCCGCAAATGAGCGGCCCAATTCCGAAACGCAATGTAAATGTCCCATTCGATCACCTATTCAGGGGGGGTGCTTTGTGGGTTCAATACGATTTAATCGCAACCCGACAAAGCGACGAATTCCAATTGCACGCTTCTGCCCCCAGTTCCGACCGCTTCATTGCGCAAGTCGCCATGCCGTCATCGCCTGAAACCGCACCGCCGCTCGCACGATTCAGCCACGCCTCCGGCACGCATCCCGCCGCCCGGTGTGCGCTCACGCTTGTGCTCGCCTCGGCCCTGATCGCCGGCTGCGGCAGTGCCCCCCAGCGCCCGGCCGCCGCCGAGCCACCCGCGCTGGCTCCCTTGCTCGAGCAGGCCGACGCTGCCCGCAAGTCGGGCGACATGGCCAAGGCGATGGCCACGCTCGACGATGCCGCGCGCCACCACCCCGCTTCCGCTGAACCCTGGGTCCGCAAGGCCCAGATGCACTTCGACCAGGGCAGCTATGCAACCGCCGTCCTCGCCGCGCAGGAAGGGCTGCAGCGCAACGCCAACGATCCCGCGGCACTGAGCGTGATTGCCGTGAGCGGCCTGCGCATGGCTGCCACCTCGTTGTCACAGATGCGGCGCACCAGTCCGGTCCAGGGCAACACACGCACCGAGGCCGAGGCTCTGGCGCGCACCATCCGCGAAGCCCTGGGTGAAAGCAGTCTGCTGCCCCCGACCGGCCGCTTCGTGCGCCCTGGCACCTTCTCGCCGAGGCGCGACCCCACGCCGGCCGCAGCCGAGGCGGCAGCCCCGGCCGCGAACAACGCGCCCAGCACCGTGAGCGGCACGCCGAGTGGCGCCAGTGCCGGCAGCCCGTCCGCCGCGTCGCCCACGGCCAACGCCGGCACGCCGCGTGCACCGGCGCGAGCGCCGTCCGCGGCACCCGCCCGAGGGGGGCGCAACCCCCTAGACATCCTCCAGTGACTCCTTCCTCCCTGTACTGAAAGGTCCTTCATGGCCAAGAAAGAAAGCGTCCAGAAGCGGCTCGAAAAGATCCGGCCGCCTCGCGTGCAACTGACATACGACGTCGAGATCGGTGACGCCATCGAGCAGAAGGAGCTGCCCTTCGTGGTCGGTGTGCTCGGCGACTTTTCCGGTCAGCCCGACCCCGACAAGCCGCTGCCCAAGATCAAGGACCGCAAGTTCGTCAACGTCGACATGGACAACTTCGATGAAGTCCTCGACGCCATGGCACCCAAGACGTCCTACCGCGTGCGCAACCGCCTGACCGAGCAGGGTGGCGAATTCGCGGTGAACCTCGAGTTCCGCAAGATGGAAGACTTCCGCCCCGAGTCCGTGGTGCAGCAGGTCGAGCCCCTGCGCCGCCTGCTCGAGGCCCGTTCCAAGCTGTCCGACCTGCGCAACAAGCTCGCCGGCAACGACCGCCTCGAAGACCTGCTGGCCGAGGTGCTGTCCAACACCGAGAAGCTGCAACAGCTCGATCGCGAATCGGGCCAGGAGGGAGATCCGGCATGAGCGCACAACTCCAGCCCTCGACCGCCCTGCCCGCGGCCGACACCCCGCTGCTCGACGACATCGTCTCGCGCAGCCGCGTGGCCCGCAACGAGACCGAAGCGCGCCGCGCCAAGGACCTCATCGGTGAACTCGTCCGTGAAGTCATGCAGGGCACGGTGGTCGTCTCCGACAACCTGTCGGCCCGCCTTGACGCCCGCGTCGCCGAGCTCGACCGGCTCATCTCCGAGCAGCTCAGCGAGGTGATGCACGCGCCTGAGTTCCAGAAGCTCGAAGCCACGTGGACCGGCCTGCACTACCTGTGCAAGCAGACCTCCACCGGCGAGATGATGAAGATCAAGGTCTTCAACGCGACCAAGCGAGAGCTGATCCGCGACTTCAAGACCGCGATCGACTTCGACCAGAGCGCCCTGTTCAAGAAGGTCTACGAAGAAGAGTTCGGCACCTTCGGCGGCTCGCCGTTCGGTGTGCTGCTGGGCGACTACGACGTCACCCGCCAGGCCGAAGACATGTACTTCGTCGAGCAGATGTCGCACTTGGCTGCTGCGGCCCATGCTCCGTTCATCGGTGCAGCGTCGCCGGAGCTCTTCGGCCTCGACTCCTTCACCGACCTCGGCCGCCCGCGCGACCTGGCCAAGATCTTCGACACGGTCGAATACGCGAAGTGGAAGTCCTTCCGCCAGTCCGAAGACTCCCGCTACGTCGGCCTGACGCTGCCGCGCTTCCTCGGCCGTCTGCCCTATGACCCCAAGGAAGGCACCACGGTCGAGGGCTTCAACTTCGTCGAGAACGTGGACGGCAGCGATCACCGCCGCTACCTGTGGGTCAACACCGCCTATGCCTTTGGCGCTCGCCTGACGGCCGCGTTCGAAAACTACGGCTGGTGCGCCGCGATCCGCGGCGTCGAAGGGGGCGGCCTGGTCGAAGACCTTCCCACCCACACCTTCAAGACCGACGACGGTGAGGTCGCGCTCAAGTGCCCGGCCGAGATCTCCATCACCGACCGCCGCGAGAAGGAACTCAGCGACCTCGGGTTCATCCCGCTCGTGCACTGCAAGAACACCGACTACGCGGCGTTTTTCGGTGCCCAGTCGGCGCAGCGCCCGAAGAAGTACGACCTCGACGCGGCCAACGCCAACGCCTCGCTGTCGGCCCAGCTCCAGTACATGTTCGCGGTGTGCCGCATCTCGCACTACATGAAGTCGATGATGCGCGACAAGATCGGCAGCTTCGCCAGTGCCGGCAACGTCGAGACCTACCTGAACCAGTGGCTCAACCAGTACGTGCTGAGCTCGGACGATGCCTCGCAAGACCAGAAGGCGAAGTATCCGCTGCGCGAAGCCAACGTCCAGGTGTCCGAAGTCGCGGGGCGCCCTGGCGTGTACCGCGCCGTCGCGTTCCTGCGACCGCACTTTCAACTCGACGAGCTTTCTGTCTCGTTGCGGTTGGTGGCCGAACTGCCCAAGCAGGCAGGCGGCTAAAGAGCGATGCCTCCGCAGGTGCGGGGGCTCGCGTTCATTCACAGGGAAACCCCACCAGGGGATCGACACATGAAAGACATCTACGTCAAGTTCACGAAGAAGACCAACTCGCGCGACATCCCCGGGGAATCGCTCGACAACGACCACAAGGATGGCAAGTGGATGGAAGTCAGCTCGTGGGAGCACCGCATCCTGCAGCCGAAGTCCGCTACGGCTTCGACGGCAGGCGGTCACACCGCCGAGCGTTGCGAGCACGGCCTGATGCTCTTCACGAAGGATCTCGACAAGTCCAGCCCCTACCTCTGGGAAGCGTCTTCGGCGGCCTACGCCTACGACGTTGAAGTCGAGTTCTTCCGCTCGAACGGCACGGTGCGTACCAAGTACCTGACCATCAAGCTGACCAACGCCATCGTGGCATCGGTCGACATGGCTGTGCCGGCTGAAGGCCTGCCGCGTGAAGTGTTCGGCCTGAAGTACGCCAAGGTCGTCTGGAACTACAAGGGTTCCAAGACGGACGGCACCGCGAACGTCGGCAACGAAGTGGGCGGCTGGGACCTGGCGCTCAACACCACCGCGGCCTGATCGTCGGGGCCGAGGCCCCGAACCGTGCCGCCGCGGGGCACTGACCTGACTCCGGCGGCAGGGGGCAGGGGCTGCAACGCTCCTGCCCTCTTCTCGAACCCCTTGCCGTATCCCTTGCAGTACCCCATCGACGCTGCGGTGTTCGTCACCTGCCGCGTCCTGCGCACCCATCGTCCCACATGCGTTTCAATCCGAGCCTCTTCGACAAGCTGGTCGACCCCCGCCTGGCGGATCGCCCCGGCGAAGTGCTGCGTGGCCATTCGCTCGAGGAGCTGAAGGATTCCGTGGCCAGCGACCTCGAGGCCTTGCTGAACACCCGCGCCTCGATGGATGAAGAGTCGCTCAAGGACTTCCCGCTGGCATGCGAGTCGGTGCTCAACTTCGGCGTGGGCGATTTTTCGGCGCGCAGCCTGTCCAGCGGCCTGGACCGCGATCACATCTGCGAGGCCATCCAGGCCGCGATCGTTCGCCACGATAGGCGCCTGCGCAACGTCGAGGTGGTCCTGACCGACGACGACCCGACCCAGTTCAACCGGCTCGACTTCACGATCCGGGCCCTGCTGGTGGTCAGCGAGGCCGGTGAACACGTGAGCTTCGACGCACGCTTCGAGCCCTTGCTGCACCGGTACGCGGTGACGCGCCAGCGCGCGAGCCGCTCCGCGCCCATCGCTGGAGCGCAGCGATGAAGGACCTGCTGCCCTACTACGAAGAAGAACTGTCGCGGCTGCGCACCGCGTCGGCGCGCTTTGCGCAGGAGTACCCGCGCATCGCCGGGCGCCTGATGCTCGGCTCGGACCTCAGCGAAGACCCGCATGTCGAACGGCTGATCGAGTCCTTCGCGCTGCTCAGCGCGCGCGTGCACAAGCGGCTGGACGACGACTTTCCGCTGTTCACCGAAACCTTCCTCGACGTCCTGTATCCGCACTACCTGCGGCCGCTGCCCTCGTGTTCCGTCGCACAGGTCGACACCCAGGACGCCTGGGCCCAGATGACCACCGTGGTGCGCCTGCCGCGCGGCACCCAGCTCACCAGCCACCCGGTGCGCGGCGTGTCGTGCACCTTCCGTACCGCCTTCGACGTTGATCTGCTGCCGCTGCGCATCGCCTCGGTTCAGTACCGACCCTCGGTCACGGCGCCGCAGGGCACCCGCATACCGCGTGGCGCCACCAGCATGCTCAGCCTCGACCTGGAGCTGATGGCGCCCCAGATGCACTGGGACCGGCTGGACACCGAGCAGTTGCGCATCTACCTCGATGGCGAGGCCTCGCTGGTCTGCGCGCTGCGTGAGGCCTTGTCCGGCCATTGCCGCGGCATGCTGCTGCAGACCGAACCCGTCGGGCCCTGGACGCCCGCGGGCGACACACCGATCCAAACGGTCGGCTTTGCCAGTGATGAAAACCTGATCGACTACGACGCCCGCTCGCACGAAGCCTACCGCCTGCTCACCGAGTACTTCGCCTTCCCCGAGAAGTTCAACTTCCTCGATCTTCAACTGCCGCTGCGCCGCGTGCGGCAGTTGCAGGCAAGGCGATTCACGCTGCACCTGATGCTCGGCGACATCCGCAGCGACTCCCACGATGCGCGCCTGCTCGAGTCGGCGGCCGCGCGCAACTTCCGTCTGGGCTGCACCCCCGTGGTCAACCTGGTGAGCCGCCACGCCGACCCGATCCGCGTGACCCGCGCCACCGCCACCTATCCCGTGCTGCCCGAGGGGCGGCGGGCCCACGCCTACGAGGTCTACTCGATCGACAAGGTGTTTCGTGTCACCCAGGGACCGGACGGTGAAGGTGTCGAGGAGCTGCGCCCCTTCTATTCGCTGCGGCACGACGACACCCAGGACGAATCGAACGATGCCGGCCGCTACTGGCATGCCCATCGTGACGAGTCGCTCGCCGAGATGAGCCCGGGCTACGAGTTCGGTATCGGCGTGGTCGACAGCCGGTTCAACCCCGCGCTGCCCGAGACCGAAACCCTCTCGATCGAGGTCACGGCCACCAACCGCGATCTGCCCAGCCTGCTGAGTTTTGGCCAGCAGGGCGAACTCGAAGTGGCGGGCGGCGGCCTGGCCAAATCGTTCACCATGCTGCGCCGGCCGACACGCAGCTACCGCTTCGAGACCGGCCGCGGTGCGCTCTGGCGCCTGATCTCCCACCTGTCGTTGAACCATCTGTCGCTGTCGGCCGGAGGCATCGACGCGCTGCGCGAGATGCTGCGCCTCTATGACCTGCCCCGCTCGGCCACCAACCGGCGCCAGATCGACGGGCTGGTCGCCATCGACTTCCAGCCCACCACCGCCTGGATGGAAGGCAACCCCTTCCCGACCTTCGTGCGTGGCACCGAAGTGCGCCTGAGCGTCGACGAAGACAGCTTCGTCGGCATCGGCCTGCGCCTGGTCACCCAGGTGCTCGACCACTTCTTCGGCCTGTACGTGCATGCCAACAGCTTCACGCAACTGCGTGTC
>CAMLSD010000036.1 GCA_946482595.1 uncultured Comamonadaceae bacterium | reverse complement strand
TCGGCCGCCGGGCCGAGACCCGGCTCGCCCCGCCAGGGGCGAAACTCGGCGCCACCCAACGCAGCGGCGTCACACCACCGCACACCCTCTCCCCAACCCTCTCCCGCAAGCGGGCGAGGGAGCCAACCCTTGGCTCGCACTCAGTGTGGAGTCAGCACACCGCCCCATGCCGCGGAGCGCGGCCAGGCGGCAGGACTACCCGTCGCGCCGCCGCAAGCCCAGGCTCGAGAACCAAGACTCGCTGTTGCCCGCCTGCAGCGTGCGGCTGACGATCAGTCCGGATTGCAGGTACAGCGCATTGAGCAGGCGCACCGCGCTGTCGCGGCCTTGTCCGGTGAGGTCGGCGATCTCGCGCAGGGTGAGGGGTTGGGTGCGCATGTGGCGGATCACCGAGCGCTGGGCGTGGCTCATGGGCAGGTCGCGCAGGTTCAGGCCCGGGGTGGATCGGTAGCAGGCATTGCCGGCGATCTCGGGCAGCAGTTCGGTGCGGTTGCCGTTGAGGGCGATGGTCCACAGCAGCGGGCCGATCGGGTGGTAGTGGGTGAACACACCCACCAGGCTGGCCTCGGCGTCACCCGGCGGGCGCAGCAGCGCGGGTTCGACGCGCATCACCTTGACGTCGGCCAGGTGCTTGAGCAGATAGGTCTCGGGGTCGGCGGGGCAGTGGTAGAGGCGTTCGCGCGGGAACACCGTGACCGGCACCACCACCGGGCCGGCCTCGAGATGGACCACCACCCGCTGCACATGCCGCAGGCAGGCGGCCAGCACCTCCAGGGCTTCGGTGCCGTTGGTACGGTGTTCGAAGCGCTGCAGGTCGGCCAGCAGCGACGGGCTCAGCGCCGCCAGGCGTGAGCGATCCGTGCCGGCCAGGTGCGGCATGCGCGAGAGCTCGTCGAGGTAGCGCTGAAAGGCACTGGGCCGCATCAGCTCCGGCTCGCCGAGGGGAATGGTGGGTTCGTCCATCGGCAGGGGTTGTCAGGTCGTGGTCGCAACTCGTCGCGGGTGGGAATCCGGGTAAACGCGAGAGTGAGACACACGGGCTCACGAAATTTACTTCAGACGCGGGCTTTAGAACGCGCGAATGAGGGGGATAAACAGACCAATTTGGCATGAAGTCATACCCGGTTGACCCAGATTCAGTTACATCCGGGTGGTGACATCGCGCGTCGCACGTTCACCACAGTGCCATCAGGGGGTCAGACCAGCCGGCGGCAGCGTTCGAAGTCGGCCCAGACCGAGGCGTCCTGGGTGGTCGCGAAATTGATGCGCATCAGCGTGCTGGGTTGGCGCACCGCATGGAACAGCGAGCCCGGGGCCAGCAGGTAGCCCTCGTCCATCATGATCTGGGCCAGGCGGTCGGTGTCGACCCCGGTGTCGACCCAGCCGAACAGGCCGTTGGGTTCGGCCATGAACCGGCAACCGGCCTTCAGCGCGAGTTGCACCGCGCGGGCGCGGGCGGTGTCCAGGCGGGCGCGCACACGCTCGGCGTGGCGGCGGATCTGACCCTGTTCCAGGCAATGGCCCAGGGCCTGCTCCAGCAGCGACGGCGTGGTCAGCGTGGTGAGGAGTTTGGTGTCGAGCAGGCGTTCGATCAGGTCCGGGTGGCCGGCGACATAGCCGATGCGCCAGTTGGGCGCGAGGATCTTGGCAAACCCGCTGACGTAGATCGTGCGCTTGAGGCCGTCGAGTGCCGCCATGCGGCTGGCATGGGCTGGCGCGAGGTGGGAGTAGGTGTCGTCTTCAAGCACCTGGAAGTCATGCTGCTCGGCCAGGCGCAGCACCCGGTGGGCATGGCTCGGGCTGATGCAGTAGCCGGTGGGGTTGTGCAGCACGCTCACGCTGACGAACAGCTTGGGCTGGTGGGCCTCGCAGTAGCGCGCCATCACGTCAAGATCGGGGCCCTCGGGGCGGCGCGGCACCGGCAGGATGCGCATGCCCATCTGCGACAGCCGGGCGAACTCGACCGCCCAGCCGGGTTCGTCGACCATCACGCTGTCGCCCGGGCGCAGCAGGGTGCGGCAGACGATGTCCAGTGCGTGTGTGGCGCCCACGGTGGTGACGATCTGCTCGGGTGCGGCTTCGATCTCCATGCCGGCCAGCTTGTGGCTCAGTGCCTTGCGCAGCAGGGAGTCACCGGCCGGCTCGCCGTACTGGAGCGACAGCGTGTGCAGGTTGGCCGTGGTGGTCACGCGCCGCACGGCCGCGCCCATGAAGGGGGTTTCCAGCCATTGCGGCGGCAGCACGCCCATGCCCGGCATGGGTTTGCTCTGGCCATGTGGATCGACCTGATGGAACATGCCGCGAATCAACGTGGCGGCATCGACCGGAGGCTGGTTGCGCAGCCCGCTGCCGTAGCTGGCGCTGCGCTCCCGGGCGGCCGCCGCGGCGGGTTCTGCGGCGGCCGGCCGCGGCGGGTCGGCGCGCAATTCACGCACGAAAAAGCCGCGGTTGCGACGGGCCTCGACCAGGCCCTGTGCGAGCAGCTGGTCATAGGCGGCCACCACCGTGTAAGGGCTCACCTCGTGGCGGCGTGCACATTCACGCACCGAGGGCAGTCGTGCCCCCGGCGGCAGCAGCCGGCTGCGGATGCGCTCGGCAAACCGCGAGGCCAGCTGGTCAGTCAGGGTTTCCGATAGGGAGCGGGTCAGCATGCCGGGCTGTGTTGGTCGAGGGGCCGGTACACGGCGTGTGTGTGGGCCGGTCAACTGTGTTGGTGGTGTATTGGTCAACAAGCATAGACTGGCTCACATGACGCTGCAAGAGTTTCTCGCCCTGCTGGTCCTGGCCACGGCCATGAGCTTCACGCCCGGCCCCAACACGACGCTGTCCACGGCGCTGGCGGCCAATGGCGGGTTTCGCAGCGCGTTGCGCTTCTGCATGGCCGTGCCGGCCGGCTGGAGCGTGCTGATGCTGGTCTGCGGCCTGGGCGTGGGTGCGGTGGTGCTGGCCGTGCCGGCGCTGCGCTGGGGGGTCAAGGCGGTGGGCGTGGCCTACATGGTCTGGCTGGCCTGGAAGCTGTCGCAGGCGCGCACCCTGGGCCAGGCCGATCGCAGCCAGCTCAGCGTGGGCTTCTGGCAGGGCGTGAGCCTGCAGTTCGTGAACATCAAGGCCTGGATGCTGGCGCTGGCGCTGACCGGCGGCTGGGTGACCAGCAGCGGCGGCCAGGCCACCGACAACCCGGGCGAGCGTCTGGCCATCGTGCTGGCCGTGATGGTGGTCTACGCCTTTGTCAGCAATGCCACCTATGCCCTGGTGGGGTCGATGCTGCGCGGCTGGCTGGCCGTGGGCAACCGCCTGCTGTGGTTCAACCGCTGCATGGCCGGGGTGCTCGTGCTCACGGCGGTGTGGATGCTCAAGGTCTGAAGGGAGGCCGCCATGACCCATGGAACGACCCTGGCGATGCGCCCGGTGCACAGCGACGAGACGCGCGGCCTGTGGCTGGGTGTGCTCGGTGTGGCCATCTTCGCGCTGACACTGCCGATGACCCGCATGGCCACCGGCGGGGCCGAGGCGCCGGCACTGTCGCCGTGGTTCGTCACCTTCGGACGGGCGGCCTGTGCCGGCCTGCTCTCGATCGTCTATCTGCTGGCAGTGCGGGCTCCCCGCCCCGAACGCGCCCAGTGGGGCGCGATCGCCTTCACGGCGCTGGGTGTGGTGGTGGGTTTTCCGCTGCTGATGGCGCTGGGCTTGCGGCAGGTGCAGGCGGTGCACGCCTCGGTGATCCTGGGTGTGCTGCCGCTGGCCACCGCGGTGATTGCGGCACTGGCCTACCGGCAGCGGCCGTCCACGGGTTTCTGGGCCTGTGCGGCCCTGGGCAGCGCCCTGGTGGCGCTCTACGCGATGCTGAAGGCGCCGCCAGGCGCCGCCTTCGGCATCCACTGGGCCGACCTGCTGCTGTTTGGCGCCGTGCTGGCGGCGTCCTTCGGGTATGTCTCCGGGGCGAAGCTCACGCCCAGCCTGGGGGCCGAGCGGGTCATCTGCTGGGTGCTGGTGCTGTCCCTGCCCGTGACGCTGCCGCTCACCTGGCTGACCTGGCCCACGCAGCCCGTGCCCTGGGCATCGTGGCTGGGGTTTGCCTACGTGGCGGTGTTCTCGATGTGGATCGGGTTTTTCGCCTGGTACCGCGCGCTGGCGATCGGCGGGGCGGTGCGCGTGAGCCAGGTCCAGTTGCTGCAGCCCTTCCTGTCGATGCTGTTTGCGGTGCCGCTGCTGGGCGAGCGGCTCGACGCGATGACCCTGGCCTTTGGCGTGGCGGTCATTGCCACCGTCTTCCTGGGCAAGCGCATGCCGTCCGACCGGGCGGCGCGCCCCTGAATCCTGCCCCCGACGATTCCACCCACACATCACTTTTCATCAACGGAGACCCCCATGACCTGGAAGCTCGCCCGCCGCGCGGAGCGCATGAACCCGTCCATCATCCGCGAGATCCTCAAGGTCACGGAAAAGCCCGGCGTGCTGTCGCTGGCCGGCGGCCTGCCGTCGCCCGACACCTTCCCGGCCGAGGCCATGCGGGTCGCGGCCGACAAGGTCCTGCGCGACACCCCGCGTGAGGCGCTGCAGTACGCCGCCAGCGAAGGCTATGCCCCGCTGCGCGAATGGGTGGCCGACCACCTGGGCCGCCAGGGCCTGCAGGTGCATGCCGGCCAGGTGCTGATCACCACCGGGTCGCAACAGGGCCTGGATCTCGTGGGCAAGGTGCTGATCGATGCGGGCAGCCGCGTGATGGTCGAGACGCCCACCTACTTGGGCGCCCTGCAGGCCTTTGCGCCTTACGAGCCGGTCATCGAGCCGGTGGCGTCCGACAGCGAAGGCCCGTTGCCCGATGCGATGGATGCCGCGGCCCGCCGCGGCGACCCCGCGCGCTTTTTCTACCTGCTGCCGAACTTCCAGAACCCCACCGGCCGGTGCATGAGCGAAGCCCGCCGCGCCGCGCTGGTGGCACGTGCCCAGGCCCTGGGGCTGCCGCTGGTCGAGGACAACCCCTACGGTGACCTCTGGTTCGACACGCCGCCGCCGGCCGCGCTGGCCACCCGCTGGGCCGAAGGCACCATCTACCTCGGCAGCTTCTCGAAGGTGCTGGCGCCCGGGCTGCGCCTGGGCTATGTCGTGGCACCCGAGGCCCTGGGCCCCAAGCTGCTGCAGGCCAAGCAGGCGGCCGACCTGCACACGCCGGCGTTCAACCAGCGCATGGTCCACGAGGTGATCCGCAACGGGTTCCTCGACGAACACGTGCCCACCATCCGCGCGCGCTACGCCGCGCAGCGCGACGCGATGCGTGTGGCGCTGGAACGCTACATGCCCGAGGGCTGCCGCTGGAACGCCCCCACCGGCGGCATGTTCTTCTGGGTCGAGCTGCCGGCCGACGTCGACGCGATGGCCCTGCTGCCGCTGGCGGTCGAAGCGGGCGTGGCCTTCGTGCCCGGTGCCGCCTTTTATGCCCGCGAGGCGCAGACACACACGATGCGCCTGTCCTTCGTGACGGTGCCGCCCGAGCAGATCGACCGTGGTGTCTCGCTGCTGGCCCAGACCCTGAAGACCGTGCTGGAGCGCCAGCCCGTGCTGACCCCCTGACCCCGACGCCCGAGGACCGCATGACCCGCACACGCCCCTTTCAGCAGATCGATGTCTTCACCTCCGTCGCGTTGCGAGGCAACCCGCTGGCCGTCGTTTTCGACGCCGAGGGCCTGAGCGACGCGCAGATGCAGGCCTATGCCCGCTGGGTGAACCTGTCGGAGACGACCTTCCTGCTGCCCCCGACCGACCCCGAGGCCGACTACCGCGTGCGCATCTTCACGCCCGGAGGCGAGCTGCCGTTTGCCGGGCACCCTACGCTGGGCACCTGCCATGCCTGGCTGGCTGCCGGCGGCCAGCCGCGCCGCGCCGACGAGGTCATCCAGCAATGCGGCGTGGGGCAGGTGCGGGTGCGCCGCGGTGAGGTGCTGGCGTTTGCCGCGCCACCGATGCGTGCCGCAGCGGTCGAGCCCGGCCTGCTGGCGCGTGTCACGGCCGCACTCGGGCTGCGTGACGGGCAGGTGCAGGCGGCACGCTGGCTGGACAACGGGCCGAAGTTCCTGGGCCTGCTGCTCGACCGTGCCGCCACCGTGCTGGCAATCGAACCCGACTACGGTACGCTGGCCGGGCTGGCCGACGTCGGCGTGATCGGACCGCACCCGCAGGGCCAGGAGGTGCAGTTCGAGGTGCGGTGTTTCCTGCCGGCCATCAGCGTGCCCGAAGACCCGGTCACCGGCAGCCTGAATGCCAGCCTGGCGCAATGGCTGATCAGTGAAGGCCGGGCGCCGCACCGCTATGTCGCGGCGCAGGGCACGCGCCTGGACCGCGACGGGCGGGTGCACGTCGAGCAGTCGGGCGACACCCTGTGGGTCGGCGGTGCGGCGGTGAGCGTGATGCAGGGCAGCGTGAGCCTGCCGGACGGACTGCGGCCATGACGGCCCGCGTCGATCACCTGGTGGTGGCCGCCGCGACGCTGGAGCAGGGCGCAGCCTGGTGTGAAGCGACACTGGGCGTGGCCCCGGTGGCCGGCGGCAAGCATCCGCTGATGGGCACCCACAACCGGCTGCTGAGGATCAGCAGCCCGGCAC
Organism: uncultured Comamonadaceae bacterium; assembly: GCA_946482595.1. Next base: position 35,494 of record CAMLSD010000036.1, on the reverse strand, counting down.
ACCCGCAGGCCTACCTGGAGATCATCGCGATCGATCCCGAGGCCGCCGCGCCGCCCCATGCGCGCTGGTTCGGGCTGGACGATCCGGCACTGCAGGCGGCCGTGCAGACGGCCCCACGCCTGATCCACGTGGTTGCCAGCACCCCCGACGTGCGCGCCGCACGGCAGCGCCTGGCGGGCCTGGGCCTGGACGTGGGCGAGGTCATCGCGGCGCGGCGCAATGCCTTGCAGTGGCACATCACCGTGCGCCGCGACGGCCTGCGCCAGTTCGACGGCGCCTTGCCCACCCTGATCGAGTGGGGCGATGCCCACCCGAGCGACAGCCTGCCCGAAAGCGGGGTGCAGCTCGGCGCGCTGCACCTGTCGGCCCCGGCCGGCGCGCATGCGGTGCTGGGGCATGCACTGGCCGCCATCGGCCTGCCAGGGCTGCTGGCCGCCGACGCCGCCGACCCTGCCGCGGCGCTCGTCGCGCAATTCAAGGCGCCCGGTGGCGGCGTGACCCTGACCTCCTGGAAACCCTGAACCCATGTACTCCCGCGAACTGATCGACGACGCCTGCCGCATCGTGCATGCACAGATGCCACCCACGCCCCAGTACGCCTGGCCGCTGCTGCAGCAGCGCCTGGGCATGGAAGTCTGGGTCAAGCACGAGAACCACAACCCGGTTGGTGCCTTCAAGATGCGCGGCGGCCTGGTCTACGTCGACGCGCTGCGCCGGCGCCAGCCCGACATCACCGGCCTGGTCAGTGCCACCCGTGGCAACCACGGGCAGTCGATCGCCCGGGCGGCGCGCCAGCACGGCCTGCAGGCCACCATCGTGGTGCCACGCGGCAACTCGGCCGAAAAGAATGCGGCGATGCAGGCCCTGGGTGCGCGGCTCGTGGAGGCGGGCGACGACTTCCAGGCCGCCCGCGAACATGCCCGGCAGCTTGCGACCGACGAGCGCCTGCACATGGTGCCGTCGTTCCATGAGGACCTGGTGCGTGGTGTGGCCACGCTGTGGGTCGAGTTCTTCCAGGCCGTGCAGCCCGAGGTGCTGTTCGTGCCCATCGGGCTGGGCTCGGGCTTGTGCGGCGCGGTTGCCGCGCGGGCCCACACCGGCGCGCGCACGCGGCTGATCGGGGTGGTCTCGGCTCATGCGACGGCCTACCAGCTCTCGTTCCGTGAGCGCTGCGCGATGACGTCGCCCACGACCACCGCGCTGGCCGACGGCATGGCCTGCAGCACGCCTGAGCCGGCGGCGCTGGAGGTGATGTGGCGCGAGGTCGATGACGTGGTCAGCGTGACCGACGCCGAAGTGGCACACGCCATGCGGGTGCTGTTTGCCGACACGCACAATGTCGCCGAAGGGGCGGGTGCTGCGGCACTGGCGGCGGCGATCCAGCAGCGATCGCGCTGGGCCGGTCGCCAGGTCGGTGTGGCGCTCAGCGGCGGCAACGTCGACACCGACCAGTTTGCCCGTGTGCTGGCCGGCGCTTCGGCCTGAGCCGGGCCGGCCCACGAACGAGGAGACCGCGCGTGACCGAAGAACTCTTCCGCGACAACAGCCAGCTGCGCGAGTGCGAGGCCCGGATCCTGGCCGTGACCGAACAGGGCGTGCTGCTCGACCGCACCGTGTTCTACCCGCTGGGGGGTGGACAGGCCGGCGACGCCGGTGTGCTGGTGCTGCCGGACGGGCGTGAGCTGGCGATCGCCGACACCCGCAAGGGCACCGAGCCCGGCACGATCGCGCATGTGCCGGCCGCCGAAGCCGCCGGCCTGCTGGCCAGTCTGACGCCGGGACAGGCCGTCACGGCCCGCATCGACTGGGCGCGCCGCGAGCGCCACATGCGCTTTCACACGGCCACGCATCTGCTGTGCGCGCTGGTGCCGCATCCGGTGGACGGCTGCTCGATCACGGCCGACTACGCCCGGCTCGACTTCCACATGACCGAGCCGCTGGACAAGGACGAACTCACCGCCGGCATCGCCCGGCTGGTGGCCGGCCGCCACCCGGTGAGCCATAGCTGGATCACCGACGAGGAGCTCGACGCCAACCCGCAGCTCGTGCGCAGCATGAGCGTGCAGCCGCCGCGCGGCAGCGGGCGGGTGCGGGTGCTGAAGATCGACGGCGTGGACCTGCAGCCCTGTGGCGGCACGCATGTGGCCAACACCTTCGATGTCGGCGCGGTGGTGGTCACCAAGGTCGAGAAAAAGAGCGCCCGCACGCGCCGTGTGGTGCTGGGCTTCGCACCGGCGTAAGCAGTGCTAAGCTGGCTCGTCCCGAACTGCTGAACCCACCACGGAGACGCCCATGCCCGGACTGCTGCCCCACGTCGACCCCGACGGCCTGCTCGAATACTCGGTGGTCTACACCGACCGTGCGCTCAACCACATGTCGGGCAAATTCCAGGGCGTGATGCGCGACATCTCCGGCATCCTCAAGCAGGTCTATCACGCCCGTTCGGCGGTGATCGTGCCCGGCAGCGGCACCTTCGGCATGGAGGCCGTGGCGCGCCAGTTCGCCAACGGGGCCAAGTGCCTGGTGATCCGCAACGGCTGGTTCAGCTACCGCTGGTCGCAGATCCTCGACATGGGCCGCATCGCGTCGCAGACTGTGGTGCTCAAGGCCCGCCCGACCCGCGACGGGCGGCAGGCGCCCTACGCGCCGGCGCCGATCGACGAGGTCGTGGCCGCGATCGCCCGCGAAAAGCCCGCCGTCGTGTTTGCGCCGCATGTCGAGACGGCTGCCGGCATGATCCTGCCCGACGACTACCTGCGCCGTGTGGCCGACGCCGTGCATGCGGTCGACGGGCTGTTCGTGCTGGACTGCATCGCCTCGGGTTCGCTGTGGGTGGACATGCAGGCCCTGGGCGTGGACGTGCTGGTGAGTGCGCCGCAAAAAGGCTGGAGCGGTTCGCCGTGCTGCGCCTTCGTGATGCTTGGCGAGGAGGCGCGCCGCCGCATCGACGGCACCACCAGCAGCAGCTTTGCGTGTGACCTGCGCCGCTGGCTGCAGATCATGGAAGCCTATGAAGGTGGCGGCCATGCCTACCATGCCACCATGCCCACCGATGCCCTGGTGCGGGTGCGTGATGCCATGCTCGACACCCAGGCCCACGGCTTCGAGCGTGCGCGGGCCGAGCTGATCGAGCTGGGCGCCAAGGTGCGCGCGCTGCTGGTCTCCGAGGGGTTCCCGAGCGTGGCGGCCGAAGGCTTCCAGGCGCCGGGCGTCGTGGTGAGCTACACCGATGACCCCGGCCTGCACACGGCACGCAAGTTCGTGGCGCTGGGCCTGCAGACAGCCGCGGGCGTGCCGCTGCAGTGTGACGAACCGGCCGATTTCCAGACCTTCCGGGTGGGCCTGTTCGGGCTCGAAAAGCTCGGGAACATCGACCGCACGGTCGATCACCTGGCAACGGCCTTGCGCGCGATCCGCGCCGCGTCCGACAGCCATCAGCCCGCCTGAATCCGCTCAGGGCGGCCCGCCCGGCGGACGGCAGCGTTCAGGGGGATTCGATCAGTAATGCGGCGGCAGTTCGTCGGCCGGATGGCGCGCGGGCCCGGGCGCCACCTGCTGGCCTTCACGGCGCAGCCGCGCCACCTCACGCAGCAGCAGGTCGATCTGCTCCTGCTGGCGTGCGACGGTCTGGTTCAGGTGGTCGACCAGGTCTTCGGTGAAGCTCAGCTTCACCTCCAGGTCCATCAGACGCTGGTCGATCGAGGCGTGCATCGTCGGGTCAGTCATCGTGTCGGTCGTTTGGTCCGGGGCCGCCCTGGCGACGGATCTCGCGCAGCATGTAGAGATAGAGCCCCTCGGTCTTTTCACGCGCCCAGGGTGTCTTGCGCAGGAAGTTCAGGCTGGACTTGATGCTCGGGTCGTGGCTGAAGCAGCGCACCGGGATGCGCTCGGCCAGGCCCGGCCAGCCATAGTGCGCCACCAGCTCGGTGACGATGCGTTCGAGCGTGAGCCCGTGCAGCGGGTTGTTGCGCTGGCGCTCGGGTGGGGGGAGGCTGGACATGCCTGCATTCTGGCACCTTGTGCGCTCGCGATCCGTGATGCATGCACGCTGCCTGTTGCCCGGCGGCACAGGTTGTCTCCCGCTTGTCAGCATGGAGTGCTATGGTCTGTGTGTAGCCAGGAGTCTGCGCCATGTTGTCCCCGACCCGCCGTACGATGCCCCACCTCCGCCAGGAGGCCCTGCGTGACACGCTGTTGTCCACGGTGCACCTGCTGAAGCAGCGGCGGGCCAGCGAGATCGCCAGCGAGGTCATCGACGACTACGTCGCGCTGGACTGGCTGGAGTGGCGCGGCGGCAGCCTCAAGCTCACGGTCGTGGGCGACAACATCTGCCAGCAGCTCTCGGCGCGTCTGCGCGCAGAACAACAGGCCCTCTGAGGGCCCGCAGGACCGGGCGAATCAGGCCCCCGCGCTGGGCGGTGTGTCGCAACGTCTGACAAGGAAACGCCGGGCCGCCCCAAGTTTCCTTGCCCCCCGCGGGGGGCGGGCTGGGCGCAGCCCGGCCCTGGGGGCGCTCAGTCTGCGGTCAGCGGCAGCAGGATGTCCGCGTACCAGGCGCAGTTCAGGCCCAGGGTTTCGTCCTGGTCCAGGTCGCGTGTGCGCATGTCCAGCCGGGCCGAGTGCACCCCCAGCAGTTTCCAGGGCAGCACACCGTCCACCACCGGCGCGTCGCGCTGGCGCAGCAGCACCGGTGCGCCACTGCTGCCGCGGTGGGTGCGGGCATCGGTCAGGAAATAACCCTGTCCCTGGAAGCGTGTGCCGTACGACGACGCGACCACCGCATTGCGGGCCACGGGCAGATGATGCAGGGTGTCGTGAAAGCCCAGCGGGAAGCCCAGGATCAGCAGCGAACTGCCGACCTCGACCTCCGCGCCGCCGGCCGGGGGCAGGTCCTGCAGGTTTTCCGGGCGCAGGCTGCGCCAGGCACCGCCACCGGGCAGGGCCTGGCGGTCCAGTTCGATCACGGCCACATCCACCGGGCCGCCGGCATCACGGGCCTGCCGCCACACGGCCTGACCCAGCGCGTACAGCGGGATCGAAAAACCGATCGAGCGTGTCAGATCGACTTCGTCGGTGTGCATCTCGATCTCGATGCGGTCAGGGAAGTGGTCGCTCGGCTCGTCGATCAGCACATGCCGGCTGGTGACGAGGTACAGGCGCGTGTCGCGCTCGAAGAAGAACCCGCTGGCGCCGCTCAGACGTTGATGCCCCAGGAAGGTCGTGACGCTGGCCGTGGTGAGCAGGACCTGTTCGACCGTGTCGCGCTGGGCGGCTTCATGTTGCGCGTGGATCAGGCCCTTCAGGCGCTGCACGTCGCGCTCGAAGGCAGCAATCGAGTGCTCCGAGATGGACGTGTGCAGCATCACCGTGCCGACCACTTCGGCGTGGCGTACAAACAGGCGGTCCAGCGTGGCCCGGGCTGGCCCCGGCAGGCTCGGCAGCAGGGCGGTCAGCACGGTTTCGAGTGCGACCAGGCTGCCCTTGAGTTCGCAGATCTTCTCGGTGGCTTCCTGCAGGTTCTTCATGGGGTCTCCCAAAGGCAAAAAGGCGCGGCAGGGGAGCCGCGCCTTTTTCGGGATCGGCCCGTACGGGCCGGCCGGGTGCCACCCCGAAGCGGGGTGGCCGGGGTCATTCGGGGCGAATGTTCGAGGCCTGCAGGCCCTTCTGGCCCTGCGTCACCTCGAACTGCACGCGCTGGCTTTCGGCCAGGCTCTTGAAGCCCGTGCCGCCCTGGATGCTGCTGAAGTGCGCAAACAGGTCCTTGCCACCGCCGTCGGGGGTGATGAAACCAAAGCCCTTGCCATCGTCAAACCACTTCACGGTACCGGTCTGGGTCGTCATGTTGAATCCTTTCAAGTCTTGCAGGGGGGGCATGCCCGACACATGCCGGTGCATGGCAGAGAGGACAAGAAGATCAACGACGGGGAGTTCGACCGGAACCCGGCGCGCCATGCCGGAAGAAGGCTGAAATGACCTGAAGAAAGACGGTCTTGTTCACAACCGCAAGATCATGGTACGCCTGATCGGCGCCCAAAACCGTGCTGGCCGAAAAGAAATGTCGCGCGCATCAAGGGCCGGCGCGAGCCGCATCGCGGGTTTGACATGCGTCACGCATTCGAGCGGGCCGCGGGCCGAAGATGAAGCCATCCGATTCATCCACAGGCCTCATCGACCATGACCCTCTTCCACGCCGTTCTCTGGACCGACCACCATCAGGCCCGCATCCTGCAGTTCGATGCCACCACCGTCGAGACGCGCCGCGTGGCCGCCCACAGCCACCCGACCGGCCAGCATCACAGCGCGGTGCGCACCGAACACGAGTTCTTCGGCGAGGTCTGCGATGCCCTCGAAGGCATCACCGAGGTGCTCGTGACGGGCTCGCGCACGGCCACGGCCGACTTCAAGCACTATGCCGACAAACACCGCCCGCACACGGCAGCGCGCATCGTCGGCTATGAAGTGGTCGACCACCCGAGCGACAACCAGCTCGTGGCCATGGCGCGCGACTACTTCGTGCGCCACGACCGCATGGCCGGCATCCCGACACCCACCGGGACGTGAGTGCACGGCCCGGCCGGGCGGTTCACAAGGGCACCCAGCGCATGCCTTCCTGGTGGCTGCGCAGCACGGCCTCGATGAAGCGCATGCCGGCCAGCCCGTCGTCCAGGCCGGGCAGCGTGTCGACCGGCTCGCCGCGCCAGGTGCGGGCGAAGTCGCGGTAGAGCTGGGCAAACGCTTCGAGATAACCCTCGGGGTGGCCGGCCGGCAGCCGGCTGCAGGCGGACACGCCGTGTGACATCGGCGAGCCGCCGCGGCGCAGGCAGCGTGCCGGTTCACCCTGGGGCGACCACCACAGTTCCTCGGGGTGTTCCTGGTCGAAACTCAGCGAGGCGCGCGTGCCGTAGACGCGCAGGCGCAGCGCATTGCGGCTGCCGCTGGCCACCTGGCTGGCCCACAGCATGCCGCGTGCGCCCCCGGGGTAGCGCAGCATCACCTGGACATGATCGTCCAGCGCCCGACCGGGCACGAAGGTGACCAGATCCGACGCCAGCGTCTGCGGCTGCATCCCGGTCACGAAACCGGCGAGGTGAAAGGCATGGGTGCCGATGTCGCCCAGCGCACCGGCCGGTCCGGCCTGCTGCGGGTCGGCACGCCAGGCGGCCTGCTTGTTGCCCTGGCGCTCGACCGGCTGGCCGAGCCAGTCCTGGGCATATTCGACCTGCACGATCCGGACCTCGCCCAGCTCGCCGGCGGCCACCATCTCGCGGGCCTGGCGCACCATGGGGTAGCCGCAGTAGGTATGGGTCAGCAGGAAGTGCAGCCCACGCGCGCGCACCACCTCGGCCAGAGCCTGGGCCTCGGCCAGCGAGGTGGCCAGTGGCTTGTCGCAGATGATGTGGATGCCCGCCTCGGCAAAGGCCAGCGCCACCGGCACATGCAGATGGTTGGGGGTGACGATCACCACCGCGTCGATGCCGTCGCTGCGGCCGGCCTCGGCGCGGGCCATGGTGCGGTAGTTGTCGTAGCTGCGATCGGGCGGCAGGTGCAGTGCCGCGGCACTCGCATGGGCACGCGCCGGCGTGGCCGACAGCGCACCGGCCACCAGCTCGAACTCGTCATCCAGGCGTGCTGCCGCGCGGTGCGCCGCCCCGATGAAGCTGCCCTCTCCACCGCCCACCATGCCCAGGCGGATTCGACGGCGCATGACCGGTGCCGGGCTCATCGGCCCTCCTTGGGCGCCAGGCCCAGCAGGGTCTGCAGCGTGGCGGTGTCGGCCGCGCTGGCGGCAAAGTCGTCGAAGGCGCGGTCGGCCACACGAATGATGTGGTCGCGGATGAAGCTTGCGCCTTCCCGCGCACCGTCCTCGGGATGTTTCAGGCAGCACTCCCATTCGAGCACGGCCCAGCCGGGGTAGTCATGCTGTGCGAGCCGCGAGAAGATCGCGGTGAAGTCGACCTGGCCATCGCCGGGCGAGCGGAAGCGCCCGGCCCGGTCGACCCAGGCCTGGTAGCCACCGTACACGCCCTGTCGCCCGTCGGGCCGGAACTCGGCGTCCTTCACATGGAAGGCGCGGATGCGCGAGTGGTAGATGTCGATGAAGGCCAGGTAGTCGAGCTGCTGCAGCACGAAATGGCTCGGGTCATACAGGATGTTGGCGCGCGGGTGCTGGCCCACGGCATCGAGAAAGCGCTCGAAGCTCACGCCGTCGTGCAGGTCCTCGCCGGGGTGCAGTTCGTAGCACACGTCCACGCCGGCAGCATCGAAGGCATCGAGCACCGGGCGCCAGCGCGCGGCCAGCTCGGCAAACGCGGCCTCGACCAGGCCGGCCGGCCGCTGCGGCCAGGGGTACAGGTAAGGCCAGGCCAGCGCCCCCGAGAAGCTCGCATGGCTGCTCAGGCCCAGACGCTGCGAGGCGCGTGCGGCCATCAGCAGCTGCTCGCGGGCCCAGGCCGTGCGCGCGGCCGGATTGCCGCGCACGGCCGGGTCGGCAAAGGCATCGAACTGCAGGTCGTAGGCCGGGTGCACCGCCAGCAACTGACCCTGAAGGTGGGTCGACAGTTCGGTAATCTGCAGACCGTGGTCGGCCAGGCGACCGCGCACTTCGTCGCAGTAGGTGGCGCTTTCGGCGGCCAGGGCCAGGTCGAAGATCGCCGGGTCCGACGTGGGGACCTGCAGCCCGCGGTAGCCCAGGCCGGCGGCCCAGGCCGCCAGACCGTCGAGTGTGTTGAACGGTGCCTGCGTGCCGATGAACTGGGCCAGGAAGATGCCCGGCCCCTGGATGGTTTTCATGGGAGTCCTCCTGGCCTGATCGGGGCTCAGAACGGTGAGTCGGGGAAGTAGAAGTCCTTCGCGTTGGCGCGGGTGATCAGCACCGACGGCACGATGGTCGAGGCGGGCAGCTTTTCACCCTTCATGCGCGCGGTGGCCGTCATCTTGATGGCGTCGTAGATGAACTTCGGCGAGTACGACACATTGGCCTGGATCAGCGGGTTGCTGCCGTCCATCAGCGTCTTGACCATGGCCTTGGCACCGGCGCCACCGAACACGATGCGGATGTCGGTGCGGCGGGCCTGCTCGATCGCCTTGAGCACGCCGAAGGCCATGTCGTCGTCGGCCGCCCATACCGCGTCGATCTGCTTGAAGCGCGTGAGGAAGTCCTGCATCACCTTGAAGGCGTCGTCGCGGTTCCAGTTGCCGTGCTTGGCGTCGAGCAGCGTGATGCCCGGCGCGGTCTTGATCACGGCGTTGAACGCATCCATGCGTTCGTTGTCGATCGTGGTCGGGATGCCGCGCAGCGCGACGATGTTGCCCTTGCCGCCCAGGGCCTTCACCAGGTACTCGGCCGGCACGCGGCCGAAGGCGGTGTTGTCACCCGAGACGTAGGCGTCCTGGGCGCTGGTGTCGGTCAGGCCGCGGTCGACCACGGTCACGTACACGCCCTTGGCCTTGGCCTGTGCCACCGGGCGGGTGAGGGCGGCCGACTCGAACGGCAGGATCACCAGCGAGTCGATCCGGGTGGCGGTCACCAGGTCCTGCAGCTGGTTGGCCTGTTCGGGCGCACCGCTGGCTGTCTTGATCGTGATCTTGACGTCGGGGTGGGCCTTCTCGATCTCCTTCTTGGCCTCGTTGGCCCAGTACACCAGGCCGGCGGCAAAGCTGTGGGTCGCCGCCGGAATGGCCACGCCGAGGTTGACCTTGTTCTGGGCCCAGGCGGCGGTGCTGCCCAGGGTGGCGGTGGCCGCGACGGCCAGCGCAAGCAAGCGGGTGCGAATCGTCATGATGTCTGTCTCCTTTGTGTGTGGGTCTGCGGATGCGCGGGAAGTCCGGGCAGGGAAGACCCCTGCCCTCGGGAAACGGAGCGTCAGGGGCGTCGGCGCTGCATGAAGGCCACCGCGATGATCACGAAGCCCTGCACGGCAGCGTTGAGGTACACGCTGATGATGCTGGTGAGGTTGAGGATGTTGCTGATCACCGACAGCAGCACGGCGCCCACCACGGTGCCACCGATGCTGCCGGCCCCGCCGCGCAGGGCCGTGCCACCGACGATCACCGCGGCGATCGCCTCCAGTTCCCACAGCAATCCGGTGGTGGGCGAGGCCGAGCCCAGGCGCGGCACATACAGCAGCGTGGCAATGCCCACGCACACGCCCAGCAGCGTGTAGGTCAGCACCTTGATGCGGTCGACGTCGACCGCGGCATAGCGTGCGACCTGCTCGTTCGAGCCGATGGCCTGCACATAGCGCCCGTAGGCCGTGCGGTTGAGGATCACCGTGCCGGCCGCTGCGACGAGCAGGAACACCCACACCGGCACCGGCACGCCCAGCAGGCTGCCGTAGTAGACCGGGCCGTAGGCGTCGGCCAGGTCGTTGTCCAGCGTGATGGCGCCACCGTCGGCAAAGTAGGTGAGGTAGGCGCGGAAGATGCCCAGCGTGCCCAGCGTCACGATGAAAGGCTCGATGCGCCCGCGGGTGATGAGCAGGCCGTGTGCCATGCCGAACAGGGCCCCCAGCAGCACTGCCAGGGCCATGCCGGCCATCACGATGGCCACCGGCGGCCAGCCCAGCGGGGCGAGCCGGTTCATCGTGAGGATGGTGACGCCGGCGATCAGCGCGGCCATCGAGCCCACCGACAGGTCGATGCCGCCCGAGATGATCACGAAACACATGCCCACCGCGATGATGCCGATGAAGGCCGTGCGGGTCAGCACGTTCATCGCGTTGTCGGCGCTGGCGAACTCGGGGTTGAGCAGGGTGCCCGCCACACACAGCAGCAGCAGACCCAGCACCGGCCCGAGCGAGGGCAGGCGCCAGCCGGGGCGTGCGCGCGGGGCGCGTTCTGCGCGGGGCAGCGCCGGCGCGTCAGTGGGTTCCGGTGGCATGGGCAATCAGCTCCTCTTCGTTCAGGTGGTCGGCGTCGAGCGTGGCCTGCAGGCGACCTGCACGCATCACCGCCACGCGGTGACACAGGCCGATCAGCTCCATCAGTTCCGACGAGATCACCACGACCGCGCGGCCCTGGTCGGCCAGGTGGCGGATCAGCAGGTAGATGTCTCGCTTGGCGCCGATGTCCACCCCGCGGGTGGGTTCGTCCAGCACCACCACCTGCGGGCCGGGGTACAGCACCTTGGCCAGCGCCAGCTTCTGCTGGTTGCCGCCCGACAAGGAACCTGCACGCACCTCCAGCGAGCCGGTGCGGATGCCGAATTCACGCACCGCCTGTTGCAGGGCCGCCTGCTCGCCGGCCGGCCGCAGCCAGGGGCGCGCGTGGCGGCCCAGGGCCATCAGCGTGAGGTTCTGTCGCAGCCCGAAGTCGACATGCAGGCCGCGCCCCTTGCGGTCCTCGCTCAGGTAGGTGAGGCCGGCGTCGGCAGCCTCGCGGGGCGACCTCGGCAACACGTCGCGCGTGCCGATCGTGATCGACCGGACACGGCGCTCGCGCAGCCCGAGCAGGCCTTCGAACAGCTCGGTGCGGCCGGCACCCACCAGGCCGGCAAAGCCGAACACCTCACCGGCACGCACCTCGAAGCTCACGTCCTGCGCCCAGCCCGGCACGCTCAGGCCGTCCACCTGCAGCAGCACCGGTGCGTCGCCGGGCACGGGTGCACGGGGGGGATAGAGGTCGGACAGCTCGCGCCCGACCATCAGGCTGGCCATGCGGGCGCGGCTGAGCCCGGCGGTGGGCTGGCGCGTGACCAGGCGGCCGTCGCGCATCACGATCACCTCGTCGGTGATGCGCTCGACCTCGTCGAGCTTGTGCGAGATGTAGATCACGGTCACGCCGTCGGCCTTGAGCCGCTCGATCAGGCCGAACAGCCGGGTGGTTTCGCTGGGCGTGAGGGTGGCCGTGGGCTCGTCCATGATCAGCAGGCGTGCCTTGCGTGACAGCGCCTTGGCGATCTCGACCAGCTGGCGTTCGGCAACGATCAGCTCGCGCACGCGGGTGTCGGGGTCGGCATCCAGGCCCACGTCCTGCAGCACGGCGCGCGCGGCGGCACGCATCTCGCGGTCGGCCAGCCACCAGCCGCGCTTCTTCTCGTGGCCCAGGAAGATGTTCTGCGCGATGCTCAGGTCCTCGGCGAGGTTGAACTCCTGGTGGATCAGCACGATGCCCTCGGCCTCGGCCGCGCGCGAGCCCTCGAAGCGCACCGCCCGCCCGTCGATGCGCAACTCGCCCGCGCTGGGGGTTTCGTAGCCGGCCAGGATCTTCATCAGCGTGGACTTGCCCGCGCCGTTTTCGCCCAGCAGGCCGTAGACCCGACCGGGTTCGAGCGTGATGTCCACGCCATGCAGCACCTGCACCGGCCCGAAGGACTTGTCGATGCCGTGCAGGCCGACCTGGAACGAGCGGCCGTCCATCATGCGAGCTCCCGGCGCCGCAGGCTTTCCTGCATGGCCAGCACCCCGGCGCCGATCAGGCCGGCGCGCTCGCCCAGCGGCGTGTACTGGATCTCCAGGTGACGCGTCGACAGCGCCAGCGAGCGGTGGTACACGCTTTGCCGCACGGCGGCCAGGAACAGCGGCCCCACGCGGGTGACCCCACCCCCGATGAACACATGCGACGGATTGAAGAAGTTCACCACCGAGGCCAGCATCTGCCCGACCAGCGCGCCCGAGCGTTGCACCACCTGGTTGGCGGCCACATCACCGGCACGGCTCGCCTGGGCCACGTCCTGCAGGCGCAGGCTGCCGCGTTCGGCCAGCACCTGCGCCAGCATCGGGCTGTGGCCGGCCTGGGCGGCTTCGGTGGCCATGCGGGCAATCGCCGGCCCGGCGGCCAGGGTCTCGACGCAGCCGAGGTTGCCGCAATGGCAGCGCGGGCCGTCGGGCACCACACAGATGTGGCCCACGTCACCGGCCGAGCCGTTGGCGCCGCGATAGACCTGGCCATGGCAAACGATGCCGCAGCCGATGCCCGTGCCCACCTTCACCACCAGGAAGTTCTGCAGGCCGCGCTGCATGCGCCACAGCTCGCCCAGCGCCATCACGTTGACGTCGTTGTCGACGAACACTGGGGCATTGAAGTCGATGCCGATGTCGTCGCGGATCGAATACGCATCCCATTGCGGCATCAGCGGCGGATTGACCAGCTGGCCGGAGTCGAAGTCCACCGGCCCGGGCAGGCCGATGCCGATGGCGATCACCTGGCGTGCGCTCATGCCGCAGCGCGCCAGCAGCTCGCGCATCAGCCCGCGGATGCGTGACAGCACCGGGCCGGGGCCATCGCGCACGTCGGTCGGTTCGCTGTGGTGGGCCAGCACCTCGAGGTCGGGGCTGAGGATGCCCACCTCCAGCCCGGTCGCTCCGACCGCCACGCCGATCAGCACGCCCAGGCTGCGGCTCAGGCGCAGGGTTTCGGCACGGCGCCCGCCGGTGGGGACCTGCTGGCCGGTTTCCTCGAGCAGGCCCTGTTCGAGCAGTTCGGCCACCGCGGCATTGGCGCGGCTCTTGGAAAACGACGAGGCAGCGGCAAGGGCGTCGCGCGAGATCCCGCTGGACCAGAACACATGGTCCAGCAAGGTCATCTCGCCGCTTTTCAGGCCTTTCCAGCTCACGGGGGTGTCTCCTGCATCTGCCGTCGAAGTGCGGCGTGAGGGGGATGCTAGGTGGCCTATATCGACCCGACAAGTTCAATATTCGACCCAAAACAGGCCAAAGCAGCCACGATCAGAAGGGTCATATAAAAAGAAGTTGTTGAAGCAGAAAGAAAGTACGATTTCACTGATATCAACAGCCTCCCTATGCTTCGCCGCCATCCCCCACTGCCGGAAGGTCATCAAGATGAAGCGGATCGTGAGCGCCCTGCTGGGCGGTGTGCTGTTGATGCTGGTCGCTGCGTTGGCCACGCTGTCGGTGGTGGACGGCCCCTTGCCGCTGTCCGACCATGCCGCGCGGCTTCTGCCGCCCCAGATGCCCCCGGCCGCGCCCCCAGCCGGCCTGCGATTCACGGTGTTCCAGACCTCGCACTCGGCGGCGGCGCCCGAGGCCCTGGTCGTGGCAGGCGGGCGCTGGGGGGTGTCGCGCCAGCTCGTGCAGCAGGCGGTGCTGATCCGCCATCCGCGCGGCAACCTGCTCTACGACACGGGGCTCGGCCGGCAGATCGCCGCCCAGTTCGCGGTGAACTCGGCCTTCTACCGGCGCTTTTTTGCCCATGCCGGCGTGAACCCGCTGGTCGACCAGATGGCCGCCCACGGCGAATCACCCCGGGACATCACCTTGATCGTGCCTTCGCACATGCACTGGGACCACATCAGTGCCTTGCCCGACCTGCCCTGGGCGGAGGTTTGGGCCGAACCCGCCGAACGCCAGGGCGCCCACGAGGGCGAGCCCCCGGCCTTCCTGGCCAGTCAGTTCGAGGGCGTGCAGCGCTGGCGCGACCTGCACTACACCGACGGCCCCTACCTCGGATTTGCCCGCAGCCGCGACGTTCATGGCGATGGGTCCATCGTGCTCGTGCCCCTGCCCGGCCACACCCGCGGTCAGGTCGGCCTGTTCCTGACCCTGCCGTCGGGCAAGCGCTACTTCTTCATCGGCGACGCCACCTGGACGAAGGAGGGCGTGGATGCGCCGGCCGACCGTCCATGGCTCACACGCCATCTGGTGCACCTGGACCATGACGAAACCGCCAACCGCGACGCCATCGCCCACATCCACCGCATTGCGCAGACCTACCCTGCCATGCAGGTGGTGCCGGTGCACGACGAACACGTCGCCCGACTGCTGCCGCGCTACCCGACCTACCAGGAGTGATGCCCCATGAACCTGCGCAACCTGCGCTACTTCTGTGCGGCCTACGAGCAGGGCAGCACGGTGGGTGCATCGCGTGTGTGCCATGTCACCCAGCCGGCCATCTCGGCGGCCATCGCCCAGCTTGAGGACGAGCTGGGCGTGCGCTTGTTCCTGCGCCAGCAGCGCGGGCTGGCACCCACGCCCGCGGCCGAGCGGCTGCACGGTCTGGCCGGCAAGCTGCTGGCCGATGCGCAGGCCATCACCGCCAGCTTTCGCAGTGCGGATCGCCTGCGCTGGGTGCTGCGGCTGCTGCCGTCGCTCGATGGCGAGCTGACGCGCCGGCTGCTGCGCCACTGGCGTCAGGCCCTGCCCGAACTCGATCTGGTCATCGCCGGGGAGGGCGAACCCGCCGACGCGGAACTGACCGCCGCCGGCTGCCGGCCCGAAGGCAGCGAGTTCCTGGCGCTGTGGCGCGAGGACTATGCCCTGGTCGTGCCGGACGACCACCCCCTGGCGGTGCAGGCCGTCATCGGTGTGGGCGACCTGCACCGTGTGGCGTTTGTCGAACGCACCCATTGCGAGCTCAGCCGCAGCTGGCATGAGGCCCTGGGCCCGCTGGCCGTGGTGCCCGATGTGCGTGCCCGCGTGGCGGGCGAGGCCCAGGCGCTGGCGCTGGTGGGGGCCGGCGTCGGGGTGACCATCGCGCCGCTGCATGCCGTGGCCCGCCACCCCGGGGTGGTGGTGCGCAGCGACGTGCCGCAACTGCAGGGCCTGCAGCGGGAGATCGGACTGGCCTGGCACCCGCTTCGACCGGGCGCTGCGCATGCACATCCGGCACTGGAGCGTGTGCTCGACATCTGCCGGCAGTGGCAGGCGTGGCGATGGGCGCCGCTGGGGGTGGCCGCCTGAGGCCCGAGGCCCGCCGTGCGTGCCGGCCGGCAGCGCGGTACCCCTGGGGGCACGCGGTTGTCGCCGGCACCGTAGGATGCGCGCTGCCGGGGAACTCGCCCCGGCGCCTTGCCTCGAACCGCCCATGCCCCGCCTTTTCCCTCTGCGGACCCCCTCGCGTACCGTGCTGGCCCTGTGGTTCAGCTTCCTGAGCCTGCTGGCCCTGCTGCTGGCGCCCGCGCATGCCACCACCACCGTGCGTACCGACGAAGTGCGCGCCGACTTGCTGGTTCATGCGCCCGAGGGCGTGATGCCTGGCAAGCCGGTCTGGCTCGGGCTGCAGATCGAACACGCACCGCACTGGCACACCTACTGGCGCAACCCGGGGGACTCCGGCCTGCCCACGACACTGGCGTGGCAGTTGCCCCCCGGTGTGCAGGCGGGCGAGATCGACTGGCCGGCACCGCAGCGCCTGCCGTTCGGGCCGCTGATGAACTACGGCTACGAAGGCACGGTGGTGCTGCCGGTGCCGCTGTCCCTGCCGGCCGGCCTGACGGCCGATCGCATCGACGTTCGCCTGCAGGCCGACTGGCTGGTCTGCAAGACGGAGTGCATTCCGCAGTCCGGCGAGTTCTCGCTGTCCCTGCCGGTGGGCCCGACACCGCAGGCGGCCCACCAGCAGGCCTTCGATGCGTCGTTTGCCAGCCGTCCGCGTGTGCTGGCGGGCACGCAGGGCTCGGCCCGTGTTGACGGTGAACGCCTGCTGATCCGCCTGCAAGGCCTGCCCGGCAGCCTGCTGCAGGCGGCCGACGCCCAGGTCTTTCCGGAACTTGCGGGCGTGACCGAGCCGGCCGCGCCGGTCACCCTGAGTCGCACGGCCGACACGCTGGAGCTGGGCGTGAAGCTGGCCGCACAACGCAGCGCAAGCCCCGAGCGGCTGCCGATCGTCCTGCGCCTGGGTGACGCACCGGCGCTGGCTTTCGAGCTGCCGGTCAGCGGCACCTGGCCCAGTGCGGCACCCACGCCGGTCGTGTCGCCGGCGCTGCAGCAGGCGCTCGACGAGAACGCGCGCCGCGCCGCAGCCGCCCCGGCGGCAGCCGCGCCTGCGGGCGGCTGGGCCTGGGCCCTGCTGGCCGCGCTGGCCGGCGGCATGCTGCTCAACCTGATGCCGTGTGTGTTTCCGGTGCTGTCGCTGAAAGTCCTCGGGCTGGTGCACCATGCGCCCTCGCCACAGGCGCGCTGGCAGTCCGGTGCGGCCTACACCGCGGGGGTGGTGTTGTCCTTCCTGGCGCTGGCCGGGCTGCTGCTCATGCTGCGTGCGGCGGGCGAGCAACTGGGCTGGGGCTTCCAGCTGCAGTCGCCCTGGGTCGTGGCCACGCTGGCGGTGCTGTTCACCGTGATCGGCCTGAACCTCGCGGGTGTGTTCGAGTTCGGCTCGGTGCTGCCCAGTGCCTGGGCCTCGGCCCGCGCGCGCCATCCGGCGGTCGACGCCTTCCTCTCAGGCGTGCTGGCGGTGGCCGTGGCTTCGCCCTGCACCGCACCGTTCATGGGCGCGTCGCTCGGTCTGGCGCTGACCCTGCCTGCGGTGCAGGCGCTGGCGGTATTTGCCGCGCTGGGCCTGGGCATGGCCTTGCCCTACCTGGTGGTCAGTGCCTGGCCGGGCCTGTCGCGCTGGCTGCCACGGCCGGGCGCCTGGATGGCGCAGTTCAAGACGGCCATGGCCTTCCCGATGTTCGCCACCGTGGTGTGGCTGGTGTGGGTGCTGGGCCAGCAGTCGGGCATCGACGGTGCGGCGGCCCTGCTGGCGGTGCTGGTGGCGCTGGGCTTTGCCGCCTGGGCCTGGGCCGCGCCGGGCCTGGGGCGTGTGGCCCGCCTGGGCTGGGGCCTGCCGGCGGTCGCTGCGCTGGCCGCGGCGCTGTGGGTCGGGGCGCCGCTGGTCGATCCGGTGACGGCCGCACCCCGCACCGCCGGCAGCACCTCGGCCTCGACCGACGCGGGCTGGCAGGCCTGGGAGGCCGGGCGCGCCGAGGCGCTGCAGACCGAGGGGCGCATCGTGTTTGTCGACTTCACCGCGGCCTGGTGCGTGACCTGCCAGTTCAACAAGCGCACCACCCTGGCCGATGCCGAACTGCTGGCCGACTTCAACCGCCGCGGGGTGGTGCTGATGCGTGCCGACTGGACCCGGCGCGACCCGGACATCACCCAGGCCCTGGCCCGTCTGGGGCGCAGCGGCGTGCCGGTCTATGCGCTGTACCGCGCCGGCCAGCCGCCGGTGGTGCTGAGCGAGATCCTCTCGGTGCAGGACGTGCGTGCTGCACTGGCTTCCCTGTGAACGTTTCAACCTCGATCAAGGAGCATGACATGAAGGATCACGGTATGGGTCGCGTGTGGGCGGGCTGGATGCTGGCGGCGGCCGGGCTGATGGCCGGCTCGGGGGCGTGGGCCACGGCCACGGTGGGCCAGCCGGCTCCGGCCTTCAAGGCGGTGGACACGAGCGGCCGAACCGTGCAGCTCGCGGACTTCCGCGGCAAGCATGTCGTGCTCGAGTGGGTCAACCCGGGCTGCCCCTTCGTGCGCAAGCACTACAGCGGCAACATGCAGTCCACCCAGAAGGACGCGACCGGCAAGGGGGTGGTCTGGCTGGCGGTCAGCTCCACGGCGCCGGGCACCTCCGACTACAAGGCGCCGGCCGACCTGGCCGCCTGGATGAAAAGCCAGAACGCGGCAGCCACGGCCACGCTGATGGACGATGACGGCCGCGTGGGCCAGGCCTTTGGCGCCAAGACCACACCACACATGTACATCATCGACCCGCAAGGCAAGCTGATCTATGCCGGGGCGATCGACAGCAAGCCCACGGCGCGGGTGGCCGACATCGAGACGGCCACCAACTACGTCAAGCAGGCGCTGGGCGAGGCCCTGGCCGGCAAGCCGGTCACGGTGGCGGCCACACAGGCCTACGGCTGCTCGGTCAAGTACGCCGGTTGATCGTCGGCGCGGCGTCCGGGAGCAGTTCGAAGTCCTGCCCGCCGAGCACCTGGCCATTGACCAGCAGCTCGGCGCGGTGGGCGCCTGCATACAGCTTGCGAGTGGTGCGGGGCACAAAGTCCCGCACGAAATGCAGCGTGTGCACTTCACCGGGCGCCAGCCACTGATTGACCCCCTTGAATACCTTGCTGCGCGGCGTGCCACGTGCACTGGCATACGCGATGGCGTAGTCGACACAGGCCAGCACCGGCTGGCGTGCCCGCGAGCGCAACTGCGCCACCAGGTCGATCGACTCGCCGATCACCAGCCGCGGGGCCGACAGCGACCAGGCCAGCAGCTCGACACGCGCGTCGACGTCATAGCCCAGCAGCGCCAGTGCCCGCGGCTGCCCGGCCTTGATCAGTGAACGCAAGGCGTGGCGGGTGGTGTGCTCGGCCGCCAGGCCGCCCAGCGCATGCCAGCGTGTGGCATGGTCCAGGGCCAGGTCGGCATCGAGGCGGCTGACGTCGTTGAGATGGTTGGCTGCAGAACGTCGCACCACCTCGTCGGCGTCGGCTGCGAGGGGGGCGATCAGCGCCAGCGCGCGCTGCGGCTGCTGCTTGAGCGCGGCGATCTGCCGGCCCCAGGGCAGCAGCGGTCGGGTGCCTTCACTGGCGAGCCTGCGCACCCGGGCGTCTTCATCATGCACCCACTGCGCCACGTGCGTGAGGCTCAGCTCGAGGTGATGCGCCAGGAAGGGCCGGATCGCGAACTCGGCCGTGAAATGCCGCGTCAGGCGGCGAAGGCCGGGCAGGGCGGTCTCAGGGTGGGCCAGCCCGGCCAGGGCCACGAATTCGAGGAAGGGCGCGCGGGCAAAGGCGGCAATGCCCTCACCCTCGACCAGGCGGTCGGGCGGATCGCCGAGCGCTGACTCGACAACGCCCAGGGCCGACGAGAAGTCGTCCGGCAGGTGCTGCTGCAACATGCGGGCCACATGGCCCACACGCTGCATCAGGCTCAGGGCCTCGAACCCCGCGCGGCAGTCACGCAGGAAGGCGGCTTGTGCAAAACCCGGGTGGGCCGACTTCACCTGCGCCGCGATCGACCGCAGCGTGGCGTCGGCAAAGCCGTCTTTCAGGGCGGGCGCTGCCGCGGGGGCCGGTGCGCTCACTGAGAGCGGAAGTCGTCGTGACAGGCCTTGCAGGTCTGGGCCGCCGCACCGAAGGTGGCCTTGATCTGGTCGAGGTTGCCGGTCTTGGCGGCCGCATTGAGCTTGGCCACTTCTTCCTGCATCTTGCTGGCCGCTGCGCGGAACTTGTCGGACTCCTTCCAGATCTCGGGCTTGGCCTTGGTGTTGCCCTTGTCGGTGCCCTCGCCAAACGCGGCCCACGGCAGCTTGGACATGAACTCCACCACGGCGGCACTGTCGGCAGCCACCTTGGCATCGAAGGGGGCCCGGCCGCTGGCCATGGCACCGACGCGGCTGAAGTTCTGGCCCATCACGAACAGCGCGCTCTGGCGGTACTTGATGGCATCTTCGGGTTGGCGAACTGCGCATGGGCCGGGGCGGCGGCCAGCACGGCGCCGGTGGCGGCCAGGGCGGCAATCAGACGTTTCATCGTGGTCTCTCCTGACAACAGGCTGGGTGAACTACGGGTTGAAGACGGGACGAAGCCTCCGATACTGCCTGGGGCTCGTGAAGTGTACGAAGCGGGCGCGACATTTATTCCATGCCGTCGATGACCTTGCGTGAAGCCGGGAGATGCCGGTACAAAGCGGCCATGCGCCGATCGTGGCGACTACGGGAGCCTGCATGAAAGTCCGCGTCTGGGATCTGCCCACCCGACTGTTCGATTGGTCGCTGGCCGTGTGTGTGGTCGGTCTGGTCATCACCGGCAACGTGGGCGGCAACGCGATGATCTGGCACTTCCGCCTGGGCTATGCCGTGCTGGCGCTGGTGCTGTTCCGCCTGGTCTGGGGGCTGGTGGGCGGGCACTGGTCGCGTTTTGCCAGTTTCGTGAGGGGCCCGGGCAAGGTGATGGCCTACCTGGGTGGGCGCCTGCGCGACCCGGCCCATGAGGTCGGCCACAACCCGCTGGGCAGCCTGTCGGTGCTGGCGATGCTGCTGGTGCTGCTGGCCCAGGCCAGTGGCGGGCTGTTTGCCGATGACGAGATCGCCAACCTCGGCCCGTTGGCCAAGTACATCTCGACCGAACTGAGCCTGAAGATCACCTGGTACCACAAGGCGGTCGGTCAGTGGGTGGTGATCGGCCTGGTGGCACTGCACGTGCTGGCGATCGTCGTGTATGCCGTGCGCGGCAAGGCGCTGGTGGGGGCGATGATCACCGGCGACAAGACGGTGGTCGCCCCGGTGCCGGCCTCGCGCGACACCGCGGGCTCGCGCCTGACGGCCCTGGTCGTGATGGCCGTGTGTGCAGCGGTCGTCTACGGGGTGGTCCGCCTGGGCGGTTAGACTTTGCGGCAATGGCTTCGCCCGAGATACGACTGCTGGCGCCCGAGACGCCGGACGCCCTGGACCTGACCCGCGAGATCTTCCGCGAATACGTCGACCTGCTCGGCGTGGACCTCAGCTTCCAGGGCTTCGACGAAGAACTGCTGAACCTGCCGGGCGAATACGCCGCGCCCGACGGCCGGCTGACACTCGCGCTGGTCGACGGTGAACTGGCCGGTTGCGGTGCGTTCCGCCCGCTGCGCGACGTCGACTACCCCAATGCCTGCGAGATGAAGCGCCTGTATGTGCGCAAGGCCTTCCGGCGCTTCGGTCTGGGCCGGCACCTGGCCGAACACCTGATCGACGAGGCGCGCCGCAGCGGCTACTCGTGCATGCTGCTCGACACCCTGAGCGACATGGAAGCGGCGCGCAACCTCTACCGCACCCTCGGCTTCGAGGAAATCCCGCCGTACTACTACAACCCGCTGTCGGGCTCGCACTACCTCAAGGTCGAGCTCGAGGAAGGCTACTCGCGCTATTGAGCGCCGCGGGGTCGGGTGCTGTCGCGCTCGACCAGCGACCAGGCCAGCGACTGCTCCCGGGCGGGCTCGCCCTCATGCAGAGCGCGCAGGATCTGCACGGCGGCCTGTGCGCCGATCTCCTGACGGGGTGGTCGCACGGTGCTCAGCCCGGGCGTGAGCTGGCGGCCGATGGCAAAGTCGCCAAAGCCCAGCAGCGCCAGCTCGGCGGGCACCCCGATGCCGCGGGCCTGCGCCTCCAGCAGTGCACCGCAGGCCAGCTGGTCATTGGCAAAGGCCGCCGCGCGGATGCCCCGCCGGCGCAGCTCGTGCAACATCTGCCGCCCGGACTCGAACGCCTCGCCCGGCGGGGCGGTGAGCACGTCCACACGGCAACCTGCCTCTCGCGCGGCCAGCTCGAAGGCGGCGCCACGTTCATGGGCGCGGAAGTCCTCGACCACTCCGCTGTCGACATAGGCCAGGTGACGAAAGCCGCAGTCGATCAGGTGGGCGGCCATGGCCCGACCCACGGCGGCATGCTCGAAGCCGATCTGCACGAAACCGTTGCGCATCGGGTGCCGGTCCCAGATCTCGATCACCGGCGTGCCGGCATCGCGTGCCGCCCGCAGCAGCTTCATCGCGCCAGCGGTGTGATGCCGGCCGGTCACCACCAGCGCGCTCGGAAACCAGCCCAGCAGCGCGCGCAGCTGCTCTTCCTCGCGTTCCATCGAGTAGCCGGTGCTGGCCAGCAGCAGCTCGTAGCCGGCGGCCTGCAGGCCGTCGCTCAGGCCCTGGATGGTCTCCGCAAAGATCGAGTTGGCGATGTTCGGAATGATGGCCGCCACCATGCGTGACTGGCCGCTGGCCAGCTGGCCCGCCTGCTTGTTCGGCACGTAGCCGGTCTTGCGCAGTGCAGCGCGGATGCGCCGGGCGGTGTCTTCGGCCACCTTCTGCGGCTCGCGCAGGAAACGCGAGACCGTGATCGAGGTGACACCGGCCAGTTCGGCCACGTCGCTCAGCGTGACACGGCCATGGCCGCGGCGCTGCCGGGCCGGCGGGTCGTCGTCGAGCGGCTCGTCGCTAGGGTTTGTATTGATGGACGCCATGATCTGCTGAATCTAATGTTAGCGGTAACACATCCAGTCCGCCATACGGCATAACCCGGAATCCTCGTGACCCACGCACCCGCACGCAAGCGCCTTGCCGAGCTGCGCAGCCAGCGCTGGTTTGCCGCCGCCGACATGCGCGCCTTTGCCCACCGTCAGCGCATCCAGCAGATGGGCCTGCGCCGCGAGGACGTGCTCGATCGCCCCATCGTGGCGATCATCAATACCTGGAGCGACCTGTCGCCCTGCCATGCCCACCTGCGCGAGCGCGCCGAGGCCGTGCGTCGCGGGGTGCTGATGGCCGGCGGCTACCCGTTCGAGCTGCCCGCGATGTCGCTCGGCGAGGTGATGGTCAAGCCCACCACCATGCTGTACCGCAACTTCCTGGCGATGGAGGTCGAGGAGCTGCTGCGCTCGCTGCCGGTGGACGGCGCCGTCCTGCTGGCCGGTTGCGACAAGACCACCCCCGGCACGCTGATGGGCGCGATCAGCATGGACCTGCCCACGCTGTTCTGCCCGGCCGGCCCGATGCTCAATGATCGCCACCGGGGCCGCACGGTGGGTGCCGGCACGCACACGCGCATGTTCTGGGACGAGTACCAGGCCGGGCGCGTCAGCCCTGACGAATGGATCGCGCTGGAGTCGCGCATGACCCGCTCGCCCGGCACCTGCAACACCATGGGCACGGCCAGCACCATGACCTCGATGGTCGAGGCGCTGGGCCTGAGCCTGCCGGGGGCGTCCAGCATCCCGGCGATGGACGCCGGCCACACCCGCATGGCCACGGGTTGCGGCGAGCGCATCGTGGCGATGATCCATGAGGACCTGCGGCCGTCCACGCTGCTCACGCGGGCGTCCTTCCTCAACGCGGTGGCGGTGCAGATGGCCATCGGCGGATCGACCAATGCCGCGGTGCACATCATCGCGATGGCGCGCCGTGCCGGTGTCGAGCTGACCCTCGATGACCTCGACACCCTGAGCCGCCGCATCCCGGTGATCGCCAACCTCTTCCCCAGTGGCGACCGCCTGATGGAGGACTTCCACTATGCCGGCGGCCTGCCGGCACTGATGCAGGTGCTGCGCGCGCACCTCGACCTCGATGCCCGAACCGTCACCGGCCACACGCTGGGCCACAACATCGAAGGGCACGAAGTCCAGGACAGCGAGGTCATCCGCCCGCTGGACCGCCCGGTGAGCGCCGACGGCGCCCTGGCCGTGCTGCGCGGCAACCTCGCGCCCGAAGGCGCGGTGATGAAACCGTCGGCGATGAGCCCGCAGTACCTGCGCCACACCGGCCGCGCCCTGGTCTTCGACAGCCAGCCCGAGATGCTGGCGGCGCTGGCCGACCCGAACCTGGAATGCGACGAGAACACCGTGCTCGTGCTGCGCAATGCCGGGCCGGTCGGTGCGCCGGGCATGCCCGAGTGGGGTGGCCTGCCGATCCCGAAAAAGCTGCTCGCACGGGGCGTGCGTGACCTGGTGCGCATCTCCGATGCCCGCATGAGCGGCACCCACTACGGCTCGTGCGTGCTGCATGTCTCGCCCGAAAGTGCGGTGGGCGGGCCGCTGGCGCTGGTGCGTACCGGCGACGAGATCGAGCTCGACGTGCCCGCACGCCGCCTGCACCTGCGGGTGAGCGACGACGAACTGGCGCGTCGCCGCGCCGCCTGGACACCACCGCCCAGCGCCTATGCACGCGGTTATGTGCGCCTGTACCAGCAGCACGTGACCCAGGCCCACGAGGGCTGCGACTTCGACTTCCTGCAGGGCAACGCACCCACGCCCGAGCCCGTCATCTACTGAACCGAACCGCGAAAGACCCGCCATGAATGCCTTCAAGCATCTCCTCAAGGCCGCCGGCAGCCACCCGCCGGTGGGCACCTGGATCATGTCGGCCAGTCCGCTCGTGGCCGAGGCGGTGGCCCATGCCGGCTTCGACTGGGGGGTGATCGACATGGAACACACCCCGCTGGACATGATGGAGGTCATCCACATGCTCCAGGCCGTGGCCTGCAGCCGCATGGTGCCCATCGTGCGCGTGCCCTGGAACGACACGGTGGTGGTCAAACGGGTGCTCGACGCGGGCGCGACCACCGTGCTGTTTCCCTTCGTGCAGAACGCCGAGGAGGCCCACCGTGCGGTGGCCGCCACCCGCTACCCGCCACAGGGCGTGCGCGGCATGGCCGGCATGAGCCGCGCCTCGCGCTTCGGCACCACGCCGAACTACCTCAAGGTGGCCAACGAAGGCATCGGCGTGATCGTGCAGCTTGAGACGCCCCAGGCGATCGAGCACCTGGAGGCGATCGCCTCGACGCCGGGGGTGGATGCGCTGTTCCTCGGGCCGGCCGATCTGTCGGCGTCGATGGGCCATGTGGGTCAGCTCACCCATCCCGAGGTCATGGACCTGATGGCGCGTGCGGTGCATCGCGCACATCAGCTGCGGGTGCCCGTCGGCACGGTGGGGGGCACGCCCGACGTGGTGGCCCAGTACCGCGCGATGGGGTTCGACTACGTGGGCATCGCCTCCGACCTCGGGCTGATGATGCGGGGGGCCGCCGCGGCCCTGTCGGCGCTGCGCACACAGGACACGGACATCGTGCATTCGGTCACCGCCGGCACGATCACCGGCACCGAGGCCGGCGACGCGGGCAGCGGGGGGTACTGAAGTGGCTGCCGTCCAACTGCGCAAGGTGATGAAGTCCTACGACGGGCGTGTGCCCGTCATCCACGGCATCGACCTGGAGATCAACCACGGCGAATTTGTCGTGTTCGTCGGGCCGTCGGGTTGTGGCAAGTCCACGCTGCTGCGCATGATCGCCGGCCTGGAGCCGATCAGCGGCGGCGAGATCAGCATCGACGGGCGGGTGGTCAACGACATGCCCCCGCGCCACCGCGACATCGCGATGGTGTTCCAGGACTATGCGCTGTATCCACACAAGAGCGTGTTCGAGAACATGGCCTTCGGCCTGCGCCTGCGCAAGCTGCCCGAGGCCGAGATCACGCAGCGCGTGAACGACGCGGCCGCCTTGCTGCGCATCGAGCACCTGCTGGCACGCAAGCCGCGCGAGCTGTCCGGCGGGCAGCGCCAGCGTGTGGCGATCGGCCGCGCGATCGTGCGCCAGCCCAAGGTCTTCCTGTTCGACGAGCCGCTGTCGAACCTGGACGCCCAGTTGCGCAACGAGATGCGCACCGAGATCAAGCGGCTGCACCAGCGCCTGGGCGCCACCATCATCTACGTGACCCACGATCAGGTCGAGGCCATGACCCTGGCCGACCGCATCGCCGTGCTGCAGGGCGGCCACAAGATGCAGTACGACACGCCCGAGGCCATCTACAACCGTCCGGCGGCGCTGTTCGTGGCCGGCTTCACCGGCGCCCCGCCGATGAACCTGGCCGACTGCACCCTCGACGCTGATCAGGCCGACCTGGGCGGCGTGCAGATCCGCGTGCCCCATGCGCTGGCCCAGCAGGCCAAGCGCGCCGGCAAGCTCAAGCTGGGGGTGCGGCCCGAGAACATCGCGCTGGCGCCGCAGTCGGCCGACGACCTGGCCGTGCCCGCGCAGGTCTCGCTGCTGGAGCCGCTGGGGGCCGAAACGCTGGTGACGCTGCGCATCGGCCAGGCCGAGATGATCGCGCGCTTTGCCGCGAGCTTCCGCGCTGCGCCGGGCACGCCGCTGCAGGTTCATGTTCCCCCCGCCCACTTGCATCTGTTCGACGCCGACAACGGGCAGGCCCTGCGCTGAAGCCCCCACGATCCAGGAGACAAACCATGAAACGTCGTTTGCTGTTCACCACGCTGGCCCTGGTGGCCGGTCTGGCCACCACCACCGCCTTTGCGCAGACCAAGCTGCGCGTGTTCTCGGGCGGCGCCAACCAGCGCCCCGACCTGATGCGCAAGCTGTTTGACCAGTACCAGGCGAAGAACCCGGGCGTGACGATCGACATCGAGACCGGCGGGGCGACCTCCGAACTGCAGCGTCAATACCTGAGCACCGTGCTCAACGCGAAGGACTCGTCGATCGACATCTACATGATCGACATCGTCAATCCGGCGCAGTACCTGGGCGCGGGCTGGCTCGAGCCGCTGAACGCCTACCTGGGCAACCCGGCCGAGGTGATGAAGCCCTATCTGCCGGTCTATTCACAGGCCAATGTGATCGACGGCAAGATCGCCGCGATGCCGGCGTTTGCCGATGCGATGTTCATGTACTACCGGAAGGACCTGCTCGACAAGCACGGCCTGAAGGAGCCCACCACCTGGGACGAACTCGCCGCTGCCGCCAAGAAGATCCAGCAGGCCGAGGGCAACCCCAACCTGCAGGGCCTGAGCATCCAGGGCGCACCGATCGAAGGGGCGGTGTGCACCTTCTTGCTGCCCTACTGGAGCCAGGGCAAGGAGTTCAACGACGCTGCCGGGCGCATGACCCTGGACAAGGCTGCAGCGGCCAAGGGGCTGGGCCAGTGGCTGAGCATGGTCGACCAGGGGGTCATCAAGAAGAACGTGGCCGAGGTCAAGACACCCGACACCGTCAACGAGTTCAAGGCCGGCCAGGTCGTGTTTGCAATCAACTGGGGCTTTGCCTGGGACCGCTTCAAGGACGACGCCGACTCCCAGGTCAAGGGCAAGGTGGGCGTGATGCCGCTGCCCGCGATGGCCGGTGGCAAGAGCGCCACCTGCGTGGGCGGCTGGCAATGGGCGGTGAGCGCCTTCAGCAAGAGCAAGGCCGAGGCGGCCAAGCTGGTGAAGTTCATGTCCAGCCCCGAGGCGAGCAAGTTCCTGGCGGTCGAAGGTTCGCTGCTGCCGACCTACCAAAGCGTGTATGTCGACGCCGACGTGACCCGCAGCGTGCCCTGGTTCAAGGATGCCGCCAACGTCGTGATCGCCGGCAAGAGCCGTCCGCAGTCGGCGCGCTACGGTGAGGTCAGCGACACCATCCGCACGACCACCAGCGCGATCCTGGCGCGCACCAAGACGCCGGCCGAGGGCGTGGGCGAGATCGAGAACCGGCTGCAGCGGGTGATGCGGTGAGTGTCGGGGCGCGATGGATGCAGGTGGCCTGTCGACCGTCGCACCCCCATCCCTGCCTTCCCCCTGGCAGGGGGAAGGGGCCAGGCCCCGGCACATCTGTACACCGTTGTGACACCTCCCTCTCCTTCACCAGGGGGAGGGCAGGCGCCGATGCACTCGCACACCGTTGTGACAACTCCCTCCCCCTCACCAGGGGGAGGGCAGGGGTGGGGGTGCGGTGGTGCAATGTGCGCCCCGACCCGCACCGCACTGCTCCGCCCATGCACCGATGGCCCGCCGAACGCACCGCCTTTGCGCGCCACCTGCGGCGCCACCTGACCGACGCCGAGCGCGCACTCTGGCGTGCCCTGCGCGGTGAGCAGCTGGGCGTGAAGTTTCGCCGGCAGCACCCCATCGGCCGCTACACCGTCGACTTCGTCTGCCTGTCCCACCGCCTGGTCGTGGAACTCGACGGCGGACAGCACGCCCAAAGCGCGCGCGACCGGCATCGCGACGCCTGGCTCGCGCAGCAGGGCTACCGCGTGCTGCGCTACTGGAACCACGACGTACTCACCCACCTGAACGGCGTTCTGCTGCACCTGAGCGCCGCGCTGGCGCCGCGCGAGGACACCCCATCATGAGCCCACGCCTGACCCTGGCCGATCGTCTGAAGGACCCGAGCGAAAAGACGCTGGCCTTCCTGCTGCTGGCCCCGGCCTTTGCCCTGCTGGCGCTGATCGTCGTCTACCCGATCGGCAAGCTGATCTGGAACAGCTTTTTCGACCTGCGACTCTCGGGCGGTGCCAGCGCGCGTTTTGTCGGCTTCGAGAACTACGGTTTTGTCCTGCAGGACAAGGAGTTCTGGAACGCGGCCTGGAACACCGTGCTGATCACGCTCATCACCGTGCCCGGCGCGCTGGTGGTGGGCATGGGCCTGGCCCTGCTGGCCAACCTGCCGTTCCGCCGCCGCTGGCCGGTGCGCCTGGCACTGCTGCTGCCCTGGGCCCTGCCGCTGTCGTTTGCCGGCCTGATCTTCGCGTGGTTCTTCCACACCGAGTACGGTGTGGTCAACGACGTGTTGCGCCGCTTCGGCAGCGACGAGCAGACCATGTGGCTGCTGCGGCCGAACTGGGCCTTTGCCGCCATCTGCATCACCATCATCTGGAAGACCTCGTCGTTCATGGCGCTGATCCTGCTGGCGGGGCTGCAGATGATCCCGCGATCGCTGTACGAGGCGGCCGAGGTCGACGGCGCCTCGAAGTGGCAGCAGTTCTGGCAGATCACCATCCCGATGCTGATGCCGTCGATCATCGTGGCACTGATCTTCCGCACCATCACCGCACTGCAGACCTTCGACATCCCCTACACGATGACCAAGGGCGGCCCGGGCAATGCCACCGAAAC
The DNA here is from genome assembly GCA_946482595.1 of uncultured Comamonadaceae bacterium. The sequence goes on along the minus strand of CAMLSD010000036.1, from coordinate 6,425 downwards.
CCTGGCCATGCTGATCCACAAGACCACCATCGACTACCTCGACGTCGGTTATGGCTCGACGCTGGCGGTGTTCATGTTCGTGCTGTCGCTGATCGTGACGGCGGTGTACCTCAAGCGCATCGGCAAGGAGTGAGGCGCCCATGAAACCCCTGTTCGACGGTGCGCTCGAAGGCCGCAGCCTGCGCCTGCTGGCCGGCATCATCGTGGTGTTCAACGGCTTTTTCCCGGCCGTGTGGATCCTGCTCACCTCGCTGAAGACCGAAACCGAACTCGTCAGCAAGCCCATCACCTGGTGGCCGGCCAATCCGACGCTGTCGAACTATGTGCAGGCCTTCACCGACCAGCCGCTGCTGCTGTACCTGGGCAACAGCGCCCTGGTCGCCACGCTGGCCACGGTGAGTTCGCTGGTGGTGTCGGCCTTTGCCGCCTATGCGATCGCACGGCTCAACCTGCGGCACCGCCAGCTCATCCTGACCGCGATCGTGGCGTCCAGCATGTTCCCGCTGGTCACGCTGCTCGTGCCCATCTTCGAGACCATGCGCTCGCTGGGCCTGCTCAACACCTACACCGCGCTGGTGCTGCCCTACATCGTGCTCAACCTGCCGGTGTGCACGCTGGTGCTCGTGAGCTTTTTCCAGGGCATCCCGCGCGACCTCGAAAACGCCGCAATGATCGACGGCTGCACCCGCCTGGGGGCACTCGTGCGAGTGGTCGTGCCGCTGGCCGCGCCAGGGGTGTTCACCGCCGGCATCCTGGCCTTCGTCAACGCCTGGGACGAATTCCTGCTGGCGCTGTCGCTCAACGCCAGCGCGTCGATGCGCACGCTGCCAGTGGGCATCACGCTCTACCAGGGGGAGTTCACGTTTCCCTGGCCCATCATCTCGGCCGCGCTGATCGTGGCCATCGTGCCCATCGCGGTGCTGATCGCGATCTTCCAGGAGCGCGTGGTGGGCGGACTCACCCAGGGCGGCCTCAAGGGCTGACCCACCCAAACGCACAAGACCATGCATACCGAGTTCGGACCCTTCGACCCGCACCGCTACCGCCGCTTCGACCAGCTCGAACTGGTGTCTTCCGATGCCCATGGCGCCACCTTCGCGGTGGATGGTGAAACCCTGCGCATCGATGCGCACGCGGTCGGTGTGTTCCGCCTGCGCGCCGGCCAGGGCCAGCGGCCCGACTACGGCCTGCTGGCCACGCCCGAGGCCCACATGGCATCGCACGTGGCACCGGTGGATCACGGCTGGCGCATCACGGCCGGCGACTGCGCCTTCGACGTGCTGGAAGCCCCGCTGCGCTTTCGCCTGTGGCGGGCCGGCCGGCTGGTGCTGCAGTCCACCACCGACGAGCACTTTCGCGGCTACACCCGGGTGCCGCCGCTGGGTGTGCTGCGCGAAGACGGTGTCACGACCTGGGTGCTGGGCCTGGCGCTGGAAAGCGACGAACCGGTCTACGGCCTGGGCGAGAAGTTCGGCGCGCTGAACCGGCGCGGCCAGCTCATCCGCGGGCGCACCGAAGACGCGCTGGGGGTCAACACCGAGCTGTCGTACAAGAACATCCCGTTTGCCTGGAGCCCGGGCCATGGCGCGGGCGCCTGGGGCGTGCTGGTGCACACCCCGGCGGTGGTGCAGCATGGCGTGGGGCTGGCGCAGTGGTCGCACCGCACCCATGTGATCGAATGCGAGGACGATCCGCTCGACGTCTTTTTCACCGTGGCCGCCGAACCCGCCGGCGTGCTGCAACGCCATGCGGCACTCACCGGCCACCCGGCGCCGGTGCCGCGCTGGGGCCTGGGCTTGTGGATGAGCCGGGCCTACTACCGCACGCCCGAAGAATGCGCCGAGGTGGCCGCCGACATCCGTCGCCGCCGCATCCCCTGCGATGTGATCACGCTCGACGGTCGCGCCGCCTGGGACACCCGCACCCGTGTCGACTGGCAGCTCGACCCGGCCCGTTTCACCGACCCGGCCCGCCAGATCGCCGCGATCAAGGCCGGTGGGCTGCGCCTGTGCGTGTGGGAGTACCCGTATGTGTCGATCCACTCGCCGCTGTTCCGCACGCTCGCCGACCGCGGCTGGCTGCTGAAGAACCCGGCCGGAGACGCCTATGTCTTCGAGTGGGTCAAGAACCCGAAGGACAGCCCCTTCGGCAGCGTGCTCACGCCGCTGCAGCCCTCAGGGGCGATCGACTTCACCCACCCCGAGGCCTATGCGTGGTGGCGTGACCAGCACCGCTACCTGTTCGACCTCGGCGTGGACGTGATCAAGAGCGATTTCGGTGAGCAGGTCGAGGACGACATGGTCGCCGCCAACGGCGACACCGGCCGGCGCCTGCACAACGTCTACCCGCTGCTCTACAACCGCTGCGTCTACGAGGCCACCGCGCTGCATGCGCGCCGCGAGGGCGACGACCCGGCCGATGCCCACCCCATGGTGTGGGCGCGCGATGCCTTCATCGGATCGCAGCGCCTGCCCATGCAGTGGGGCGGCGACCCGCAAAGCGACTGGGAAGGCCTGGCCGCCAGCGTGCGCGGCGGGCTGAGCCTGGGCGCCAGCGGCGTGCCGTATCACGCCACCGACATCGGCGGCTTCTACGGCCGCGAGCAGCCCACGGCCGAGCTGATGGTGCGCTGGACGGCCCAGGCGGTGTTCAGCTCGCACATGCGCTACCACGGCATCGGACTGCGCGAACCCTGGGCCTTCGGCGAGGCGATCGAAGCGGTCTGCCGGAACTGGCTCGAACTGCGCTACCGGCTCATCCCCTACATCGCCGCCGCCTGCGACGAGGCCGTGCGCACCGGCCTGCCGCTGATGCGGCTGATGGCGCTGGCCTTCCCGCACGACCGGGCGGCGCGTGGCTTCGAGGGGCAGTACCTGTTCGGGCCGAGCCTGCTGGTGGCGCCGGTCACGCGCGCGGGCGGGCAGGCCACGGTGTACTTCCCGCACGAGGCCGACGGAGGCGGCGCCTGGTACGACCTCTTCACCGGCGCACGCCACGAGGCTGGCACGGTGCACCAGGTCACCGTGCCGCTGGAGCGGGCGGCCGTCTACGGTCGTGCCGGCCATGTGCTGCCGCTGGGTCGGGCGGTGCAGTCCACCCGCGAGATCGACTGGCACGCCCCGATCGAGTCATGGTGGGCCTTTGGCCTGCCGGGGGTGGGAAATGCCTGGGTCGGTGTCACGCGGTTACCCGGCAGTACCGGCGTAGGATCCGAAGCTGTTCGACTCAACCCGGTCGGCGCTCCGGTGTCCATGCTGCACACACCGCCGGGCGCCGGCCTGACCGTATCCCAGGAGGGACATGACTGGATCATCCAAAGCCATTGAGCTGGGCGCGGGCGCCCTCACGCTCACCCTGCGCCCCGACGTGGGCGGGTCCATTGCCGGCTTCTGGCACCGCGACCACCCGGTGCTGCGCAGCGCCGACGCCGCCAGCCTGACCCGGGCGCGCTCGTCGGGCTGCTACCCGCTGGTGCCGTATTCCAACCGCATCGGCCACTGCCGGTTTCCGTGGGGGGGCCAGGAGCGCACGACGCAGCCCAATTTCGAGGGTTCACCGCACTCGCTGCACGGCGTAGGCTTCACCCGACCGTGGAGTGTGGTGAAACACGACGCACGCGAGGCCGAGCTGCTGTTGACCCACACGGGCGACGCCGAATGGCCGTTCGCCTTCGAGGCCACCCAGTTCGTGTCGCTCGACGAACAAGGCCTGTCGCTGCGCCTGTCGGTCACCAACCGTGCCGACGAACCCGCACCCATGGGCCTGGGCTGGCACCCGTACTTCCCCAAACGCAGCCGCAGCCGCCTGCATGCCGAAGTCAGCGGCCGCTGGGACACCGACGACACCCGCCTGCCGGTGCGCCATGTGCCGCAGCACAGCATCGATGCCGACATGGCCCACCTCGACTATGACCACTGCTTCACCGGCTGGCAGGGCACGGCCAAGCTGCGCGACGAGCATTTTTCGCTGCGGCTCACCTCGTCGCTCACCCACCTGGTGGTCTACACCCCGCCGCTGCAGGACTTCTATGCGGTCGAGCCGGTCAGCCATGCGAACAATGCCCTCAACATGCCCGAGCCCGAGGCCCACGGCATGATGACCCTGGCACCGGGCGCCACCGCCAGCGCCTGGATGAAGCTGGAGATCCTGGAGGTGCGCGCGTGAGCGAAGTGATCACCGCTGCCCATGGCCAGCCGGCGCTGCTGGGCGAGTCGCCGATGTGGCACCCCGACGAGCAGGTGCTGTATTACTGCGACATCCCCGGCCACAAGCTGCATCGCTTCAACCCCGCCACGCAGCAGCTGGACACCTGGGCCTTCGACACCGATGTCGCCTGCTGCGCGCCGGCGCTGTCCGGCGGGCTGGTGCTGGGCATGCGCGACGGACTCTGGCGTTTCGATCCGGCCACCGGCGAGCGCACGCTGATCGAGGCACCGTCCTACGAGACGGCCACCGAGCGCTACAACGACGGCAAGTGCGATCCTGCCGGCCGCTTCTGGTGCGGCACGATCTACGAGCCGCGCGACCCGCCGCTGGCCGCGCTGTACTGCCTGGGCACCGACGGGCAGGTCATGCGCCGGGCCGACGGCATCACCGTCTCGAACGGCCTGGGCTGGAGCCCCGACGGCGGCACCATGTACTGGTCCGACACCAAGGCCCACCGCATCCAGGCGTTCGACTTCGATCTCGACACCGGCGAGCTGTCGAACCGGCGTGTGTTCATGCAGTTCGAACCGCGCCGCGAAGGCCAGTCACTCGACACCTACGGCGGCCGGCCCGACGGCGCGGCGGTCGACAGCCAGGGCAACTACTGGGTCGCGATGTTCGAAGGCGCGCGGGTGCTGCAGATCTCGCCGGCCGGCGAGGTACTGCGCGAGGTCAAGCTGCCGGTGCGCTGTGCCACGATGCCGTGTTTTGGCGGGGCCGACCTGCGCACGCTCTACATCACCACCTCCCGCGAAAAGCGCCCCGCCGACGAACTGGCGGCCCAGCCGCTGGCCGGCTGCGTGCTGCAACTGCGCGTGGACGTGGCCGGCCTGCCGGTGTCGTACTACCGGGGTTGAGTCTCACCTCCTGCCATGACCGCTTCCACTGCCGTCTATCCCAGCCTGCGCGATGCGCATGTTTTCATCAGTGGTGCGGCCAGCGGCATCGGTGCGGTCCTGCTCGAGCACTTTGCCGCCCAGGGCAGCCGCCTGTCCTTTGTCGACATCGACGACACCGCCGCAGCCGCACTGCAGGACCGCCTGCAGTCCGCCCATGGGCACCGCCCCTGGTACACCCGCTGCGACGTGCGCGATGCGCGCGCCTATCAGGCGGCCATCGCCCAGGCCGTGGCAGCGCAGGGCCCGGTGCAGGTGCTGGTCAACAACGCCGGGCGCGACGACCGCCATGCGATGGAGGACGTCACCCCCGAGTTCTGGGACGACCGGCTCGCGCTCAACCTCAAGCACTACTTCTTTGCGATCCAGGCCGTCGCGCCGGGCATGGCCCAGGCGGGCGGCGGGTCGGTCATCAACCTCGGATCGGTGTCGTGGATGCGCGGGCGACCGCAACTGGTGGGCTACACGACGGCCAAGGCCGGCATCCTCGGCCTCACCCGCACGCTGGCGCGTGAGCTGGGCGAACGCGGCATCCGCGTCAATGCGGTTGTGCCCGGCGCCATCGTCACCGAACGCCAGACTGCACTGCACCGCGACCCGGCCGAAGACCAGCGCTTCCTCGACGCCCAGTGTCTGAAGTACCGCCTCGACCCGGGCCACGTGGCGCGCGCCGTGCTGTTCCTGGCGGCGCAGGACAGCAACGGCATCACGGGGCAGCATCTGCCGGTGGATGCGGGGATTGCGCAGGTGTCGGTGATGGGGTGAGGAGGGGTTCGGCGCGGCAGATCGGCAGCGGAGCCATGGCCCCCTCTCCCGCCTGCGGGAGAGGGTTGGGGAGAGGGTGTGCTTTTGTGTTGGGCTGGTGTGTGAATCGTGGCGCTGTGTTTCGCCCCTGCCGGGGCGAGCCGGGAGTTCGCCCCGGCGGGCGAGTCCCTTTCTTTTGCGTGGTGCCCAAAAGAAAGGGACGAAAGAAAAGGCCACCCCCGAGTGCTCGGTTTCCGTTGGCACGGAAACTTCCCTGCGCTGCTCGGTCCGCGCGGGAAGGGGGCAAACTCGCCCTGCGGGCTCAGACAAGCCCCCTTCTTGATCCGCCCGGCCCTGCGCTGCTCAGCGACCCCAAGGGGGCCCCGAACACGAACCGCACGAACAGACGGACGAGCCCGGTCTCTGACGGAACCGGTCACGCCGCAGCGGCGCAGGCTCCCTCTCCCGCTTGCGGGAGAGGGTTGGGGAGAGGGCGAGCGTTGGCGTGGCGCCGCTGCGTTGAATGGCGCTGTGTTTCGCCCCTGGCGGGGCGAGCCGGGAGTTCGCCCCGGCGGGCGA
>CAMLSD010000035.1 GCA_946482595.1 uncultured Comamonadaceae bacterium | reverse complement strand
TCATCGCCGCCTCGCCGCCGCCGCCGGCCACCGGCATGTCGTTCCACTTGACGCCTTGCTTTTCCAGGTTGCCCTTGAGCACGTTCAGCGCGGCCGCCTCGCCGCCCGAGGTCCACCAGTGCAGGACCTCGACGTTCTGCTGCGCGAAGGCCGGCAACGCCGCGGCAGCGGCGATCGCGATCAGGGTGAGTTGCTTGTTCATGGCTTGTCTCCTGTTTGACGGGTTTGGGTTGCGAGTTGACTGACGCTGCAACGTGGGGTCCGGATGCGCCTCAGGCGCGCGGCAGGTACCAGTTGGTGCGGGGGCCGAGATGCATGTGCACGGTCTTGGTTTCGGTGTAGTCCTCGGTGGCCAGGCGGCCGAGTTCGCGGCCGATGCCGCTTTCCCGGTAGCCGCCGAAGGGCAGCTCGGCATGGCCTTCGAGGAAGGTGTTGACCCACACCGTGCCGGCCCGGATACGGCGCGTGGCCTGCAGGCAGGTGTCGATGTCGCGGCTCCACACGGCGGCCGACAGGCCGTACAGCGTGGAGTTGGCGATCGCCACGGCCTCGTCGAGACTGCGAAAGCGCAGCACCGACAGCACCGGCCCGAACACTTCCTCGCGGGCGATGGCCATCTCGGGCGTGACGCCGGTCACCACCGTGGGTTCGACGAACATGCCGCGGCCGGCCAGGCGCGAGCCGCCCAGCGCGATCTCGGCGCCGCCCGCGCGTGCACTCTCGACATGGCCGAGGATGGTTTCGAGCTGCTTGTCGGTGGTGATCGCACCGACCTGCACGCCAGGCGTCAGCGGGTCGCCCACCTTCACCTCGCGGGAGCGGCGCACGAGGTCGGCCACGAAGTCGTCGGCGATGTCCTCGTGCACCAGCACGCGGCTGCCGCTGTTGCAGCACTGGCCGGCGTTGAAGTAGATGCCATGCAGGGTGGCGTCCAGCGCGGCGTCCCGATCGCAGTCGGCAAACACGATCTGCGGGTTCTTGCCGCCCAGCTCCATCGAGACCTTCTTCAAGGTCTGCGCCGACTTTGCGACCGCCTGCTTGCCCACGCCGGTCGAGCCGGTGAACGAGAGCATGTCCACGTCGGGGTGCGTGACCAGGGTTTCGCCCACCACACTGCCGCGGCCCACCAGGATGTTGGCCACGCCTTTGGGCAGGCCGGCGGCCAACAGGATCTCGCCCAGCATCACGGTGGTGCCCGAGGTCACCTCGGCCGGCTTGACCACCGCGGTGCATCCGGCGGCCAGTGCAAACGGCAGCTTCTGGCTGATGATCAGGAACGGGAAGTTCCACGGGGTGATGATGCCCACCACTCCGATCGGGTCGCGCAGCACCACCCCCAGGGTGGCCTCGCCCAGCGTGTTGTAGCTGTCGCCGTGCAGGTTGCGTGCGAGGGTGGCCGCGTAGTGCCACAGGTCGGCAGCGCCCTCGACCTCGGCCAGCGACTGGTCCAGCGGTTTGCCGTTTTCGAGGGTCTCCATCAGCGCCAGGTCGTGCTTGCGCGTCAGGATGCCTTCGGCCACGTTACGCAGCACCCGCGCGCGGGCCGCGCCCGACATGCGCGGCCACGGCCCGTGGTCGAAGGCGCGGCGTGCCGCGGCGATCGCACGCCGGGCGTCGACCTCACCGGCCTTGGCATACACCGCCACGACCGTGTCGTGGGCCGGCGACCTGCGCTCCAGCAGGCCGCCGTCGGCGGCATCGGTCCAGGCGCCGTCGATGAGGAGCTTGCCGCGGTACGGCAGCCGGGAGAGAACGTCGTTGGGGGAAGAGAAGGTCATGAAAGGCTCGTTGTCGTGGACTGCTCAATGCCCGCCATAGCGGGGTGGACGCTTTTCCTGGAAGCTGCGGATGCCCTCGGCCGCATCGACCGTGGTCGCCGCCAGCGCGCCAGCCAGGGCCTCCAGCGTGGCGGCCGTGTCTTCACCGGCTGCGGCGTTGACCAGCTGCTTGGTCAGCTGCAGGGCGATCGGGGCCTTCTGGCACATCTCTCCCGCCAGCGCGAGCGCGTGGTCATGCAGCTCGCCGGGGGCGATCACCTCGTGGACCAGGCCCTGGGCATGGGCGTGGTCCGCGCCCAGGCGCCGCCCGCTGAGTGCCAGGTACTTCGCGTGGCTGGCGCCAAGCAGGTGCACCAGCCGCTGCGTGCCCGACCAGCCCGGGCAGGTCGAGATCGATGCTTCCGGCAGGGCAAACGTGGCGGTGCTGGCGGCCAGGCGGATGTCGCAGGCCAGCGCAAGCTCCAGCCCGCCACCGAAGGCATGGCCGTTGAGTGCGGCGATCACCGGCTGGCGCAGGCGGCACCACTGGTCGAACACCTGGTGACCGCGCCGCACCCACTGGCGCCACATGTCCAGCGGCTGCAGGGCGGCCCATTCGTTGATGTCGGCGCCCACGCAAAAGGCCTTGTCACCCGCACCGGTGAGCACCACCACCCGCAGGTCACGATCGGCCTCGAAGCTGCGCGCCAGACGCTCCAGCTCGTCGAGCATGGCCGGTGTCAGCGAGTTGAGCTTGGCCGGCCGCGCCAGCGTGACCACGGCGATGTCGCCGTGCCGCTGCGCCTGGATGTGCGACTCACTCATGATGTGGCTCCCCGTGCTCGCGCGGTGCGCCCAGCGTCAGGCCGAAGGGCGCGTCGTGGAACAGGGCGGCGTTCATCAGGCGCAGGTCGGGCGCCACCTTCAGCGGCACCTCGGACTGGCCCAGCACGTCGCGTTGCAGGTCGACGCCGGGGGCGATCTCCCGCACGACCAGACCGTCGGCTTCCAGGTCGATCACGCAACGCTCGGTCACGTAGGTCACCCGCTGCCCACGCTGGCGACCGACCTCGCCGCTGAAGGTGATGTGCTCGGCCTGGTTCACGAACTTGCGTGTCCGGCCTTCGTTCACGATGGTCAGCCGGCCGTTGCCGACCTCCAGTTGCGCACCAGCGGTGAAAAAGCCTGAGAACACGATGCGCCGGGCAAAGGCGGTGATGTCGACAAACCCGCCGCAGCCTGCGGTGAGGTAGGGCTTCCTGGCCAGGCGCGACACGTTCACGCTGCCCTGGCCGTCGACCTGCAGGAAGGACAGCAGGGCCACGTCGAAGCCCGCGCCCTGCAGGTAGGTGAACTGGTTCGACGAGGCGACGATTGCGTCGGCATTGGACGCACAGCCGAATGCGAACCCGAGCAGCGGCATGCCACCGACGGCACCCTGCTCGATCGCCCAGGTGACTTCACCGTGCAGGCCTTCCTCGAGCAGGATGCGCGGCACGTTGGCCGAGATGCCGAAGCCGAGGTTGGCGGCCTGCCCGCGCGACAGCTCCATCGCCGCGCGCCGGGCAATCACCTTCTCCGGGCCCCAGGGCTGCAGTTCGAAACTGTCCAGCGGACGGAAGATCTCGCCGCTGATGGCCGGGTCGTAGACGGTCTGGGTGGTCTGCCACTGGTCAGGATCGACGACGATGTGATCGACCAGGTTGCACGGTACATGCACGTCGTGCGGACGCAGGCTGCCGTACTTCACGATGCGCTTGACCTGGGCGATCACGATGCCGCCGTTGTTGCGTGCCGCCAGGGCCTGGTCGAGCCCACCCAGCAGCGCGCCCTCGTGCTCGTAGGTGAGGTTGCCGCGTTCGTCGGCCGTGGTGGCCCGGATGATGGCCACGTTGGGCACCACCACGGGAAAGTACAACCAGTCGCGCCCGTCGAAGTGTTCGCGCCGCACGATCGGCTGGCGCGCGGCCGCCTCGTTCATCGCGCAGCCCTGCTGCTGCGGGTCGACAAAGGTGCCCATGCCCACCTGGGTCAACACGCCGGGGCGATGGGCTGCTGCGTCGCGGTGCATGTCGAACAGGATGCCGCTGGGCACGTTGTAGGCCTCGACCTGGTTGTCGACCACCATGCGCCAGATCGCCGGCATCGGCAGCGACGACGGGCCGCTCGGGTACGAGCCGGCATAGATGCGTGCCAGCAGGCCCGGCCGCGCGAGGTGGTCGATGCCCTTGATGCCGTACATGTCGCCGGCGGCGATCGGGTTCAGGCTGGTCAGCTGCCGTGGGCTGCCCTCGCGTTCGAAGCGTTCGCCGATGGCGGCCAGCACCTTGTCGGGGCAGCCCAGGCCGCTCGACGAGCTGATGCTGATGACGTCACCGTTGCGAATCAGGCTTGCGGCTTGCGCCGCCGTGATGTGTTTGGACATGTCCCCCCCTCAGAGGCTCAGTGATCGGATGCGCTGGGCCGTGCTCGTGCGGCAGGCCTCGGCGACGGCCAGCGCGGCAGCCAGCGAACGCACGCCGTCGGCTCCGGTGGCAGCAGGCTCGCCCTGGCCGGCCAGGGCGCGACAGAACGCGGCGACGCCGCGCACGTACAGGTTCTCGTGATCGACCGGCACGGCCACCTCACCCGCCTCGGTGCGCAGGAAGAGCTCTCCCACGGGCTGCTGGGTCATGACCCGCCGGCCGGTGATCGCCCCGGTTTCGCCGATCACCTCGATGCCGGTGTCGACATGCTTGACGGTGAAGGCGTCGTGCAGCTGGGCCAGCACGCCGTTGTCAAAGCGCAGCACGGCCATCACACCGTCGGCCAGGCCGGCCTTGGACAGGCCGGCACACTGTGTGAGGCCGACGGCTTCCACCGGCTCGGCATTCAGCACAAAACGCAGCGTGTCGACATCGTGCACCGTGATGTCCAGCACCACGCCTCCGCCATCGGCGCGATCGAGTCGCCAGCCCTGCAGGTGCGCGGGCAGGTACACCGCATGCATGACCCGCGCGAACAGCGGGCGGCCGATCGCACCCGCGGCGATCAGCTCGCGGATGCGACGGTGCGTGGCTGCATTGCGCAGGTGATGGTTGGTGGCCATCAGCACACCGGCTGCGCGGCAGGCCTCGACCATCTCGAGGGCATCGTCCACGCAAAGCGCCAGCGGCTTTTCGCACAGCACATGCTTGCCTGCGGCTGCGGCGGCCTTGACCTGATCGCGGTGCAGCTCGTTGGTGGTGCTCACATACACGACGTCCACCGCCGGGTCGGCCAGCAGCGCGGCCACGCTGTCATAAGCCGAGGCAATGGTGTGGGCCGCGGCAAAGGCGCGCGCTCGCTCGAGGCTGCTGCTGGCGATGGCCACCACCTCATGGCCGGCCTGGGCCCGGATGGCCCCGACCATGTGTTCACCGGCGATGGTGCTGGCTCCGATGAGCCCCCAACCCGTGATCCGCTTCCCGGAAGACATGCTGCTGATCCGATCGTTGTCCGAATGGTGAGGGAATTATTGGATCGTTCCAATAGATTTGCAAGCACTGCGGCGTCGGCTGCGGGTAAACACCAAGGGTGCACAATGCGCGCACGCCATCGAGCGCATCGCTGCACCCAGCCACCACACCACCGGGTCCTCATGGTCCAACGCGACACCCCCCCGAGCCGCAACGTCACCATCCTGCACGTCGCAGAACGTGCCGGCGTCTCCAAGTCGACCGTCTCGCTCGTGCTGCAGGGCAGCGAGCTCATCCGCGAGGAAACCGCCGAGCGCGTGCGCCAGGCCGCGCGTGAGCTCGGCTATGTCTACAACCGCCGCGCCGCCGAGCTGCGCCGCCAGTCGTCCAACACCATCGGCGTGGTCATCAACGACCTGATGAACCCGTTTTTTGCCGAGGTGCTCGTGGGCATCGAGCGCAAGCTCGTCGACGCCGGGCACATCGTGCTCATCGCCCACACCCACGAAAGCCTGGAGCGCCAGCGCCAGGTGCTGGCCTCCATGCGCGAGCAGAACGCCGCGGGCATCATCATCTGCCCCGCGCTGGGCACACCGCGCTCCCTGCCGCGCGAGCTCAAGGCCTGGGGCATCCCGCTGGTGGTCATGGTGCGCTCGCTGGGCCCGGGCAGCTACGACTACGCCGGCTCGGACAACGAGCGTGGTGTGCTGATGGCCACCCAGCATCTGATCGACGCCGGCCACCGGCGCATCGGCTTTCTCGGCGGGCGCAGCGGTGTGGTGCTCGAGCAGCGCCTGAGCGGCTACCGCAAGGCGCTGGCCGCCGCCGCACTGCCGCTCGACCCCGCGCTCATCGTCCACTCCGAGCCCAGCCGTGCCGGCGGCCATGAGGCCATGACCACCTTCCTGGCCATGCGCCATCGCCCCACCGCCGCCGTCTGCTACAACGACATCACCGCCTTCGGGGCGATGGCGGCCCTTGGCGAGCGCGGGCTGCGCCCCGGCGCCGACTTCGCGCTGGTCGGGTTCGACAACGTGCTCGCGGCGGCCCACTCCAACCCACCGCTGAGCACGATCGACATCCGGCCCAGCGAACTGGGTGAACATGTGGCCGACGTGCTGCTGGCGCGCATGGCCCAGCCGGAGCGGGCGAAGCAGACCTATCTTGCCGAGCCGCGGCTGGTGGTGCGGCAGTCGGGCTGAGCCTGGCCACTGCACTGGGCTGAGCCGTCATGCGGCATGGGGGTGCGACAGCGATGCAATCGCACGCACGGTGTGTTCCGCGCCGGCCTCACCGATCAGGAAGTCCCGGGTTGCCCGTGCAATGCCGTCGCGCATGGCGCGGGGGGAGCCCTGCAGCATGCTCATCGACGGCAGCATCACCTCCGGGCACAATGAGGCCAGGTGAAAGAGCTTCCAGGCCTCGGGGTCGATGGTCGGCTCGACCGCGTCGCGCACCGCGGGCAGTGCGCCCTTGACGCGCCCGAACTCGCATTGCACATGCGGGTCCAGCAATGCACGGGTCAGCTGCCCCAGGATGCGCGGGTCGGTGCGTGCGCATCGGCGCTCGACCGGCACGATGTAGTCGACGTGGTACAGGTGCGAGCCTTCGGTACCGGGCATGGCCCACTTCACCACGTTGGGATACCCGGCCTTGCCACCGAACGACGGGTGGACGAACTCGTTGTGCACCCAGTCGCCCATGAAGATCGCAGCACATCGCCCTGACTCCACCTGAGCGGCGATCTGCGACCAGGTGAGCGTCACGCAGTCCGGTGCGATGTACGGGCGCAGGCAGCCCAGCATGTTCACCGCCTCGGCCATGCGCTGCGAGCCGAGAGCCGAGGGCGAGCCCATGCCGAAGGCCCTGCGATGGAAGTCCGGGCCATGCAGCGCCAGCACGATCAACTCGAACAGCAGGCTCCATTGCCAGGGCTCGCACCCCAGCGCCAGCGGATGAGGGGCCACCGTGCATGCGCGCTCCAGCCAGTCCAGCAGGGCGGCCAGGTCATGCGGGCGCCCACCGGCCCGATCCACCGCCGATCGGCTGGCCCACATGCAGTTGCTGCGGAAGGCGCCGACCGGCACACCGTGCAACGACAGCCGCGCCGGGTTGTCGACGGCGCGGAACGCCGGAAAGATGCGCGACTCCAGGTCGTAGGGCGTGATGTGCTGCGCGAGGTCGATCGGGCGCGGGCCCGAACCGCACACCCCGGACCATACGGACTGCGCCGTCATCAGGATGGCCTGCACCTCGGCGCGAGGTTCCTCGTCGACAAAGGTGAAACCGGCCCGTTCCAGCGATGCACACAGCACGCTCAAGGCCATGCGCTCGGACGGCGTCACCCACCAGTGCTCGAGGTGGATGGTGGCGGCGCGGGCCGGTGGTGTGGTCACCGCGGCGACCCGTTCGACTGCGCCGCCACGCTGGCCGGCCCCCGCCCCGCGCCGGGGCCGAGCGTGAACTCGAAGCGGGCCCCATGCCCGGGACGCCCCTGCGCCAGGATGTGGCCGCCGTGCCGTTCGACGGCCCGCCGCACCAGCGTCAGACCCAGCCCGGTGCCGTCGAAGCCGGCGGCGGTGGGCAGCCGCACGAAGGGCTCGAACAGGTGCCGTGCGCTGGCGGGGTCGAACCCGGCGCCGTTGTCCTCCACGCGGATCCACAGGGCATCGTCGCGCCGCTCGGCGCTCACGGTGATGCGAGGGTGGTCGCTGTCCCGTGTGTACTTGACGGCGTTCGACAGCAGATTGCGCATCAGCACGGCCACATGCGCCCGACCACCACACAGCCACATCCCCGGCTGGATGTGCCAGTCGACGGGAACACGGTGCGACCGTCCGTCCAGCTCGTCGCGCAGCCGCTCGCACAAGGCACTCAGATCGATGTCTTCCTGCGCCAGCGGCGCATGGTTGCAGCGGGCCATCTCCAGCAGGTCGCCGACTGTCGTATCCATGCGCCGCGCCGCCACCAACTGGATCTCCAGCAGATCGCGGCGGTCGGCCTCGGGTCGTTCGTGGCTGCGGTCGAGCAGCAGCTCGGCGATGGCGGCCACCTGGTTGATGGACGTTCGCATCTCATGGGCCAGCTCGCGCGCAAACTCATCGACTTCCCGACTGCCGTGTTCACTCATGGCATACCTCCGACTGCTGACGCCAAGCGAAACCCAAGGTCGAGCGCGGGTGCCGCATCGGACCCGAGAGGTCTTCTTGCGCGCATCACGCTCTGGCGGGATAATTATTGGATCGTTCCAAGCTTGAATGCAAGCCTTCGCCGGCTTTCACGGGTAAACACCAAGACGGCGGTTCAAAGTCGCTCCCTCACCGTCATCACTGCCGTCAACACTGCAGCCAGCTGCAGCCCGCCACCACTCGACTGGGTCCTCATGGTCCAACGCGACACCCCCCCGAGCCGCAACGTCACCATCCTGCACGTCGCAGAACGTGCCGGCGTCTCCAAGTCGACCGTCTCGCTCGTGCTGCAGGGCAGCGAGCTCATCCGCGAGGAAACCGCCGAGCGCGTGCGCCAGGCCGCGCGTGAGCTCGGCTATGTCTACAACCGCCGCGCCGCCGAGCTGCGCCGCCAGTCGTCCAACACCATCGGCGTGGTCATCAACGACCTGATGAACCCGTTTTTTGCCGAGGTGCTCGTGGGCATCGAGCGCAAGCTCGTCGACGCCGGGCACATCGTGCTCATCGCCCACACCCACGAAAGCCTGGAGCGCCAGCGCCAGGTGCTGGCCTCCATGCGCGAGCAGAACGCCGCGGGCATCATCATCTGCCCCGCGCTGGGCACACCGCGCTCCCTGCCGCGCGAGCTCAAGGCCTGGGGCATCCCGCTGGTGGTCATGGTGCGCTCGCTGGGCCCGGGCAGCTACGACTACGCCGGCTCGGACAACGAGCGTGGTGTGCTGATGGCCACCCAGCATCTGATCGACGCCGGCCACCGGCGCATCGGCTTTCTCGGCGGGCGCAGCGGTGTGGTGCTCGAGCAGCGCCTGAGCGGCTACCGCAAGGCGCTGGCCGCCGCCGCACTGCCGCTCGACCCCGCGCTCATCGTCCACTCCGAGCCCAGCCGTGCCGGCGGCCATGAGGCCATGACCACCTTCCTGGCCATGCGCCATCGCCCCACCGCCGCCGTCTGCTACAACGACATCGCGGCCCTGGGCGCGCTGGCCGCGCTCGGTGAAAACGGCCTGCAGGCCGGAAACGACTTTTCACTCGTGGGGTTCGACAACGTGCTCGACGCGGCCCACTCCAACCCACCGCTGAGCACGGTCGACATCCGGCCCAGCGAGCTGGGCGAGCAGGCGGCCAACACGCTCATTGCACGCATCGCTGATCCGGCACTGCCCCGGCAGATCAATCTGGCCCGGCCCAGCCTGGTACTGCGGCAGTCGGGCTGAGCGCCTGGGCCGGCGGGCGCCTCAGCCCGGCGCGGCCACGTCGCGGCGGCGGAACATGCCCCAGCCTTCCATCACCAGCACGACGGCTTCGCTGCCGTCGGGGCGGCGGGCCAGGGTCTCCCATTGGCTGCGCACCAGGCCCACATGGGGCTTGCTGTTCATCGGCCGGGCCTCGAGGATGGTCATGCGCACACGCAGCACGTCGTCGGGGTAGACCGGCTTGAGCCACTGCAGCTTGTCCAGCCCGGGGGAGCCGAGGCTGGCCGCGTCGAGCAGGTAGGCGTCGCACATCATGCGCATCACCATCGCACAGGTGTGCCAGCCGCTGGCGGCCAGGCCACCGAACAGCGAGTGGCGCGCCGCTTCCTCGTCCAGGTGGAAGGGCTGCGGATCGAACTCAGAGGCAAAGCGCACCACGTCGTCGCGCGTGACGAGCTTGTGGCCGAACTCGCGGACCGAGCCGGCCTGGAAGTCTTCCCAGAACAAGGTGGGGGTGCGTGCGGCAACCGTCATGGCGGGTCATTCACAGAGGAGGGGTCCCCGATGGTAAGGGCTGGGTCGCCGTCGTGCTGCGGGTCGTCGCCCGGGTCGCCGAGCCAGGCCTGTGCGGGCTCGGGCGGCGCCAGCGGCGTGGCGCGGGCCAGCGCCATCCACACGCCGAACGGCAGCCGGCCCGGCTCGTCCAGCGGGCGATGCAGCGCGGCGCGCACCGGCTCCAGGCGGATGCCGTGGACCGGCTCGTCGGGGGCCAGGCCGTGGGCGAACATCACGCCGCATTCGGGCGGCACCTCGTCAGGCTCGGCAATGCCGGCGGCCAGCACATACCAGGTCTCGCAGCTCAGCCACTGGTAGCCCGCACGCTTGGCCTCGCGCCGCAGGTCGCCCAGCAGGTCGGCGCGCCGCACCTTGATCTCATGCACGAGCGGGCTGAGGTAGGCCTCGACGCTGGTGTGCCGGATCGAATAGACGTCGGGCCGCACCATGGCCCAGGCCTCGCCGCCTTCGCGTGGCACGCGCGCGCGCAGGCTCAGGCCGCACCACACCAGCCGGCCGGCACGCTGCATCTCCAGCGACACCCGCTCGACCAGCGCCTCGTGGGCGTCATAGGCCTGACGGTTGCGCGCACGGGCCTGTGCCAGTGCGGTGATGCCGGTGTCGGTGAGGCGCAGGGTCTCGCGGCCCAGCGGGTCGGCCTGGCGCGCGATCCAGCCGCCGCTCAACAGGTCGAGCTCGATGTTGTCGTGGCAGGGCCAGCCGGCCGAGCGGTGGATCTCGCGCAGCCGGCGCTGGTGCAGCCGGGTCAACGCGACGCCGCTCATTCAGGGCTCGATCGTCACGCCCTTCCAGAAGGCCACCCGCCCGCGGATCTCGTCGGCAGCTTCCTTCGGGTCGGGGTAGTACCAGACGGCGTCGGGGTTGAGGTCACCGTCGACCAGCAGCGAGTAGTAGCTGGCCTGTCCCTTCCAGGAGCACATGGTGTGGTGGTTGCTGTGCACCACGTACTCGCGCTTGAGCGCACTCTCGGGGAAGTAGTGGTTGCCTTCGACCACCACGGTGTCGTCGCTTTCGGCAATCAGCTTGCCTTTCCACAGGGCTTTCATCGGGTCTCCTTCAGGCGGGCAGGCTCAGCCAGTGCAGGCTGAACAGGCCTTGAGGATCACACCATACCCCAGCCGGCACATAACCCGCACGCGCAGCCAGCGCCTGGAAACCGGCGACCGTGTACTTGCACGAGTTTTCGGTGTGCAGTGCGTCGCCCTCGTCGAACTCGTAGACCTGGCCTTCAAGCACGACCTGCTGCCGGCAGGTGCTGACCAGGTGCATCTCGATGCGCTGCAGGCGGGGTTCGTAAAAGGCGTAGTGGGCGAAACGATCGACCTCGAAGTTGGTGCCCAGTTCGCGATTGGCGCGCACGAGCAGGTTGCGGTTGAACGCGGCGGTCACGCCCTGGCGGTCGTTGTAGGCCGCATGCAGCACGGCCGGGTCCTTGACCAGGTCGACACCGATCAACAGACCGCCACCGCGCAGTTGCGAGGCCGTCATCTGCAGGAAGTCCAGCGCCTGCGCCGGCGTGAAGTTGCCGATCGACGAGCCGGGGAAAAAGCCGGCGCGCCCGGCACGCGGCGCGGCCGGCAGGTCGAAGGGCTGGGTGAAGTCGGCCGCCAGTGGCGCGACGTTCAGCCCCGGGTAGTCGTGGCGCAGTCGGGCGGCCGCGGCATGCAGGTGCTCGCCCGAGATGTCGATCGGCACGAAACGATGCAGCTGCGGCAGCGCATCGAGCAGCAGCCTGACCTTGCGGGTCGAGCCGGCGCCGTATTCGATCAGGTCCAGGCCCGGGCCGATGCAGCGAGCGATGTCTGCAGCGTGCCGGCTCAGCAGCGCCAGTTCGGTGCGGGTGGGGTAGTACTCGGGCAATTCGCAGATGCGATCGAACAGCACCGAACCGGCGGTGTCGTAGAAGTACTTCGGCGAGATGCTGCGCGGACGCTCGCGCAGGGCCTGGTGCAGGTCCTGCGCAAAACCGCCGGCGGCGCCGGGTGCGGCCGGGGTGTGAGCCCCTTGCGGCGACCACAGCAGGTGGGCGCGCAGGTCGGGCGGGGTGCGCAGGGTGGAACGGTGGGCCAGGCTCATGTCAGGTCTCCCGTGCCAGCCGCAGGCCGGCGAATTGCCAGCGGGTGGCCGCCGGAAAGAAGTTGCGATAGCTCGCGCGCAGATGGCCCGCGGGCGAGGCCCAGCTGCCGCCGCGCAGCACTGACTGGCCCACCATGAACTTGCCGTTGTACTCGGCCACGGCACCGCTCATCGGACGAAAACCGGGATAGGGCTCATACGACGAACGCGTCCACTGCCACACGGCACCGGTCATCTGCTGCAACTGAGGGCCGTCGGCCAGGGCGGGCGGATGCGGCTGCCGAAGGTCCGGCCCCGCATGGTGCGCCAGCGTGCCCGCGGCATGCTCCCACTCGAACTCGGTGGGCAGCCGGGCGCCGGCCCATTCGGCATAGGCACAGGCCTCGTACAGGCTCAGGTGGCACACCGGTTCGGCCAGCGCCAGCGGCTGCAGGCCCTGCAGCGTGAAGGCCTGAGGGTGATCGGCCTGCACGTCGAGCCAGTACAGCGGGGCCTCCCAGCCCGAGGCCTGTACCGCAGCCCAGCCGTCGCTCAGCCACAGCTCGGGGCGACGGTAGCCGCCATCGCGGATGAATTCCAGGTACTCCGCATTGCTGACCGGGCGGCTGGCCAGCAGGAAGGGTGTCAGCCAGCGCTGGTGCCGTGGGGTTTCGTTGTCGAACGCAAAGCCGGCGCCGTGGTGGCCGACCTCGATCAGTCCGCCCTCGAAGCCCAGCCACGCGGCCGGCTCAGGCGGGGCCACGGCTTGCGCAGCCGCCGCGGGCATGTAGGCCGGTGCCAGCGGGTTCAGCGACAGCAGGTGCTTGATGTCGGTGAGCATCAGCTCCTGGTGTTGCTGCTCGTGATGCAGCCCCAGTTCGAGCAGCGGCAGGGCCTGTGCCAGGCGCGCGTCGTCAGCGCATTCGATGAAGGTTGCCACCGCCAGGTCCACGTGCTGGCGGTAGGCCATCACCTCGGGCAGCGAGGGGCGTGTCAGCAGCCCGCGGTGCGGGCGCGGGTGGCGTGCCCCCAGGGCCTCGTAGTAGGAATTGAAAAGATACGCGAAGCGGCTGTCGTAGGGGGTGGTGCTGCCCAGCACCACCACCTCGAAGAACCAGGTGGTGTGGCCCAGGTGCCACTTGGTCGGGCTGGCGTCGGGCATCGACTGCACGCATTGATCTTCAGCCGACAGCGGTGCGGCGATGCTGCACGAGGCCTGGCGTACCGCCTCGAAGCGGCGTCGCAACGGGCCGCGATCAGGCACAGGGCCGGCGCCGGCAGCGACACGGGAAAGGTCATCGGGGGCGGTCTGCAATCCGTCGTCCTTCGTGTTGGGTGAACCCACCCCGGACGACCAGCGCCAGCGGGGACCTGCTGCAGTGAAGTCGAGGTTAGCACCGCACTCCTTACGCGGCCAGCCCGCGTGGCTGCTGCTGCTGACAACGCCCTGTCAGCAGCCCGGCCCCCATGCGCACGACGCAGGCTGCCCCTACACTCGCGCCAAACTCACTGCGGAGCTGTCCATGACCTTGCTGGTGATCGGCCTGATCGTTTTCCTGGGCATTCATTCGGTGTCCATCGTGGCGAAACCCTGGCGCGACGGCTTCGTGGCCCGGCGCGGCGAAGGAGCATGGAAAGGCCTCTACAGCCTGGTCGCGCTGGTGGGCTTCGTGCTGCTGATCTACGGCTACGGCCTGGCACGGCAGGCGCCGGTGGTGCTCTACACGCCGCCCACCGGTCTGCGCCATCTGGCGCTGGTGCTGCTGCTGCCGGTGTTCCCGCTGCTGCTGGCGGCTTATCTGCCGGGGCGGCTGCAGCGTGCGGCGCGCCACCCGATGCTGGTGGCCACCAAGCTGTGGGCGCTGGCCCACCTGCTGGCCAACGGCACGCTGGCCGACGTGCTGCTGTTCGGCGGCTTCCTGGCCTGGGCCGTGGCTGACCGCATCTCGGTGAAGCGCCGGCCCGCCAGGCCGGCTGCGGCCGGGTCGACCACCAACGACGTGCTCGCGGTTGTCGGTGGGCTGGTGATCTACGGCGTGTTCGTGATGTGGGCTCACGCCTGGCTGTTCGGGGTGTCGCCGCGGCCCTGAGGCCTGAGAAGGTGTCCGAGGCGGCTGCGTAGTTTCACGCAGTGGCGTGCGTCGACGCACGGATGGTGCGCGTGGCAGGCGCGACCTACGCTTGAGGCTGCCGATGTCGCCCCAAGGAGCCTCCATGCACCGCCGCCCCTTCCTGCTGTTCATTCCCCTGGCCCTGGCCGGCGCCTGGCCCGCGCAGGCCCAGGTGCCGCCGTCGGCCGCCGACATTGAGCGCTACAGCGGGCTGCATGCCGCCGCACACCGCGGGGACGCAGCCGCAGCCCAGGCGCTGATCCAGTCAGGCGCGGCCGTCGATGCACGCGACTCACACGGGCGCACGCCCTTGCATGTGGCGACCCATGCGCACCAGCACGAAGTGATCCGCGTGCTGGCCCGCGCCGGCGCCGACCTGAACGCGCTGGACCGCGACCGCTACGACACCGTCACGATCGCCGCCGTGGCCGACGACGAGCCCACGCTGGACCTGCTGCTGTCGCTCGGCACCCGGGCCGGCAACATCACCAGCCGCTGGGACGGCACCGCGCTGATCGCAGCCGCTCACCTGGGGCACGACGGGGTGGTGCGACGGCTGATCCGGGCCGGCGCGCCGCTCGACCATGTCAACAACCTGCACTGGACCGCCGCGATCGAGGCGGTTGTGCTGGGCGATGGCGGGCCGCGCCACCAGGCCTGCCTGCAAGCCCTGGTCGATGCCGGGGCCAACCTGCAGCTGGCCGATCGCGACGGTCGCACCCCGCTGCAGCTCGCGCGCCAGCGCGCCTACACCGCGATGGTCGCCCTGCTGGAGCGTGCCGCGCGCTGAACAGCCGCGTCAAAGACCCGCGATCCGGGCTGATGCGCCCGCTGAACGACAATAGAGGGTTGCGCCATCGGCTTCGGTGGCCTGGAGCGGGTCGTGGCCTACAGCGTCAAGGAAATCTTCTACACATTGCAAGGCGAGGGAGCCAATGCCGGCCGCCCGGCCGTGTTCTGCCGTTTTGCCGGCTGCAACCTCTGGAGCGGCCGGGAGGCCGATCGTGCCACGGCCCAGTGCCGTTTCTGTGACACCGACTTCGTCGGCACCGACGGCACCCTGGGCGGCAAGTTTGCCGATGGCCCGGCGCTGGCGCAGACCATCGCGGCCCAATGGCCGGCCGACGCCCGCGGGCGTCGCCTGGTGGTGTTGACCGGAGGTGAGCCCTTGCTTCAGGTCGATGCGGCACTCGTCGAGGCGCTGCACGCCCAGGGCTTCGAGATCGCGGTCGAGACCAACGGCACGATTGCCGCGCCGGCCGGCATCGACTGGCTGTGCGTGAGCCCCAAGGCCGACGCGGCGCTCGTGCAGCGCAGCGGCCAGGAGCTGAAGGTGGTGGTGCCCCAGGCCGGACAGGACCTCGACGCGCTCGCCGAACTGCCCTTCGAGCACCATTTCCTGCAGGCGATGGACGGCCCCGACGTCCGTGCCCACACCGAGTGGGCGATCGCTCACTGCCTGCGCGACCCGCGCTGGCGCCTGAGCGTTCAGACGCACAAGGTGCTGAACATCCGCTGAGCCCTTTTCCGGCCCGCCCCGCCCTGCCATGCTGTTGTACGAACTGACCCAGAACTTCTATTTCGAGGCCGCCCACACGCTGGCGCGCACGATCGACGCCGAGCCGAGCCGCCGCATCCATGGCCACACCTACCATGCCGAGGTGGCCGTGCGGGGCACGCCCGGAGCCGACAGCGGCATGGTGATCGATCTGGCCTACCTGCGCCGGGCCATTGCCCCCGTGCGCGACGCGCTCGACCACCATCTGCTCGACGAAGTGCCCGACCTCGGCCGCCCGACGCTGGAAGGCCTGTGCGCCTACATTGCGCGGCGCCTGCAGCCCGAGGTGCCGGGCCTGGCCTGGGTGCGGGTGTGGCGCGAGGCCTCCGGCGATGCGTGCAAATTGTGGCTTTCTGACACCGACCGACACAACTGACCTCCGCGCTTGACCGAGGTCAAGCGCGTATCGCCCCCCGTCCCGCAGGATCGCGGCCATCATGCTGCCCGATCCTTCCCGCCGACGACACGCCCTGCGCATGGCAAGCGCCTATGTCGCCCTGGCGGTGCTGTGGATCCTGTCGTCCGACACCTTGCTCGGGCTGATCACCGACGCCGGCACCGTGTCCCAGCTGGGCACCATCAAGGGCCTGGTGTTCGTGGCGCTGACCGGCGCCCTGCTGTATGCCGCGCTGCTGCTGGCACCCGGCGCGGGCCGCGCCGAGGCACGCACCGCGGCGGTGTCGTCCGCGATGCCCGACGCCTTGCCGGATGCCCCCGCCCGAACGCTCAACCCCCTGCCCTGGGCCGTGCTGGTCGCCTCGCTGGGGCTGATCGGCACCGTCACCTGGGGCGGCCTGCAGGCTTATGGCGACCAGGTCATGCTGCGACTGGGTCACGACATGCGCACCGTGTCGGCCCTGCAGGTCGAGGCCCTGAACCGCTGGGCCAGCAGCCAGGGCCAGGTGCCGGGCGCAGCGCTGAACCCGCAGGCGCTGCCGGCCACGCTGGTGGCCGCACTGCAGGCTCAGGGCAGCGGTACCGCATTGGGCCTGCGCACCCTGCTGATCGAGCCCGACGGGCCGGGCCAGGTCGTGAGACTGGACACCGCGGGGCAGGTCACGCATCTGCCCGCTGCCGGCTTTGCCCCGGAGCGTGGCCAGCGCGATGGCGCGGTGCTGGCTCGTGCGGGATTGAGGCTGTGGACGGACCCTGCCGGCCACACGCTGATCTACATCCGCCAGGCTGTGGCGGGCACGCCGTGGTCGCTGGTCACCGCGATCGATCGCGAGCGGGCCGAACGGCCCATCCAGCAGGCCCGGCTTGCCGCGGCCGCGCTGGCCTTGATCTGCCTCGTGGCCGCCGGTGTGTTCTTCCACGCCTTGCGCCAGCGAGACCGCCTCACCAGCGCGCTGGACGCACTGCAGCACCAGCGTGAGGTGGACGACGCCCGTCAGCGGGCCGCGCAGGCCGAGGCCGCGGTGTCGGCCAGTGAAAGCAAGTTCAGGTCCTACATGGAGCATGCCCCGGTGGGGGTGGCGGTGCTCGACGGCCAGGGCCGCATCATCGAGATGAATGCCTGTGCCCAGGGTTTGCTGGGCTGCACCGCGTCACCGGTGGGCTTGCGGCTGATGAAGGTGGCCAGCTTTGCGCAGCCGGCCGGCCTGCTGTCCACCTGGGCCCAGCTCAAGGTGCAGGGCCATGCCCGCACCGAAGTGGTGGTGAACGACGCAGACCTGGGCACCCGATGGCTGTGGCTCACCGCCACCCGGCTCGATGCCGACTGCTACCTCGGCTACTTTGTCGACATCACCCGCATGAAGCAGGAGGAACTGCGCCTGCGCCGTGCCGAGGCCGTGTTCAACAATACCCTCGAAGGCCTGGTGATCACCGACCCGAAGGCCCAGGTGGTGGCCGTGAACCCGGCCTTCAGCCAGGTCACGGGTTACTCCGAACAGGAGCTGGTCGGCCAGAACATGCGCATCGTCAGCTCCGGCCGCCAGGACCGCGAGTTCTATGCCGCGATGTGGCGCAAGCTGATCACCACCGGCACCTGGCAGGGCGAGGTCTGGAATCGCCGCAAGACCGGCGAGGTCTACCCACTGCGCCTGTCGATCAATGCAGTGCGCGACACCCAGGGCCGCGTGATCAACTACGTCGGCGCCTGCACCGACATCACCAAGGCGAAGGAGTCGGAACGGGCGCTTGACCACCTGGTCCATCACGACGCCCTGACCGGCCTGCCCAACCGGCTGATGTTCACCTCGCTGCTCGACCATGCGATCCAGCGCGCGCGCCGCAGCGGCAGCCTCGGCGCGGTGCTGATCCTCGACCTGGACCGCTTCAAGACGGTCAACGACAGCCTGGGCCACCCGGCAGGCGACCAGCTGCTGCAGGTGATGGCCACCCGGCTGCGCCACCGCCTGCGTGAGGCCGACACCCTGGTGCGCCTGGGCGGGGACGAGTTTGCGGTGCTGATCGAAGACATGCACGAGCCGCAGGACGCCGCCGTCGTGGCCAGCCACCTGATCGACGGCTGCAACCTGCCGGTGGCGCTGAACGGCGGGCACGAGGTCTATGTGGGCGTGAGTATCGGCATCAGCCTGTTCCCCGCCGACAGCACCGACGGGCATGAGCTGCTCAAGCACGCCGACGCGGCCCTGTACGGCGCCAAGGACAGCGGGCGCGGCACCTACCACTTCTACACCGACAGCCTGACCCGCCAGGCCCAGCAGCGGCTGGACACCGAATCCCGGCTGCGGCGCGCGCTCGAGCGCAACGAGCTTGAACTGCACTATCAGGCGCTGGTGGGGGTGCATGACGAAGTCATCCACGGGGTGGAGGCCCTGGTGCGCTGGCGCGATCCGCAACGCGGCCTGGTGCCGCCGGGCGACTTCATTCCCCTGGCCGAGGAAACCGGCCTCATCGTGCCCATGGGCCACTGGGTGCTGCGCGAGGCCTGCCGCCAGATGAGTGCCTGGGTCGCGCAGGGGTTCACGCTTCGGACGATGGCAGTCAACCTGTCGGCGCAGCACTTCGCTCAGGCCGGGCTGGACGCCGAGATCGCGGCCATCCTGCGCGACACCGGCCTGCCCGCCGCGATGCTGGAGCTGGAAATCACCGAAACCGCGCTGATGGACGCCGGGCGCGCCAGCGAACAGCTGCACCGTCTGAAGACGCTGGGCGTGAAGCTGGCGATCGACGACTTCGGCACCGGCTATTCGTCGCTGGCCTATCTCAGCAGCTTCCCGCTGGACAAGCTCAAGGTCGACCGCAGTTTCGTGAAGGATCTGCCACACGACAGCACCGAAGCCGAGATCGCCTCGGCCATCATCCAGCTCGCGCGCGCGCTGAACCTCAAGGTGCTGGCCGAAGGGGTGGAAACCGCCGCGCAGCTCGACTTCCTGCGCGAACGCGGCTGCGACCTGGCCCAGGGTTTCCTGTTTGCCAGGCCGCAGCCGGCCGATCAGGTGGCGAAACTGCTGGTCACGCAGACCGAAGCCGTTGCCGCCTGAGCCGGCCCCGGGGGGTGCTCAGGTTCAGTGGCGGCGCCGGATCGGCGTCTCGTCGAACCATGCATCGGTGGCGGTGTCCTCGAAGCGCTTGACCTGACGCTCGGCTTCGTCGCGCGCCACACCGTAGCGCTCCTGGATCTTGCCGGCCAGCTGGTCGCGGCGGCCCGCGACCACGTCGAAGTCATCGTCAGTGAGCTTGCCCCACTGCTCCTTGACCTTGCCCTTGAGTTGCTTCCAGTTGCCTTCGATTCGGTCCCAGTTCATGTCCTTCTCCTTGATGTGAAGTCGTCGGGATGGGATGGAGCGCGCCCCGGTCGGGCGGGCCCCGCGGAGGGCGAGCGTGTCGCCCGGCTCAGCCTTCGAGCAGGTCCTTCAGCTCGTCGGCGTGCTCTTCCTCGTCACGCAGGATGTCTTCCAGCAGCCGGCGTGTGGTCGGGTCCTTGTCGCCGATCAGCGCGATCATCTGGCGGTAGCTCTCCACGGCCACACGTTCGGCAATCAGGTTGGCCCGTACCATCGCCTTCAGGCTGGACGAGGTGTCGTAGTCGGCGTGGCTGCGCTGCAGCAGGCCATCCGGGTTGAAGTCGGGTTCACCGCCGAGCTGCACGATGCGTTCGGCCAGCCGGTCAGCATGCGCGGCCTCTTCGTTGGCATGCACCATGAACTCGGCGGCGATCTGCGGTGAGGCCAGGCCATGGGCCGTGAAGTGGTGGCGCTTGTAGCGCATCACGCACACCAGCTCGGTGGCCAGGGCCTCGTTCAGCAGGTTCACGACGGCCTGGCGCCACGGGCCGTAGCCGGGCGTCACGGCACCGTCGTCCAGGCTGTGACGCGCGGCGTCGAGTGCCTGCGTGTCCAGGCGCAGTTCGGTCTCGTGACCCGACTCGCGTGCCTGCGGCTGGCGCGTCAGGCTGCGAACCTTGGCAGTGGTGCTGGCAGAGGTGTTTGCGGTCATGAGGGTCTCCTTCGGGGGCCGTGCGACGCTGTCGGCTCGGCCCGGGTTGACGATGGATCCAGTGTGCGCACCGCGGGCCGCAGGGCCCATCGGTCAGGCAGCCCGATGCACGTAGGACTCGGCCGAGGCGCCTGTCGGACGGGCGCGGCGTTCGTGCCGGCGGATCAAGGCATCCGCCTGGGCGCACAGCACACGCGCCTCGCCGGCCACCCGTCGGGTCGTGCCGGCACAGCGCCAGTGAGCGCGGTGCAGCAGCGTGCCGGCCCATGCGAGGGCGGTGCCTGAAAGCTGTTGATAGCGGCCTTGAACCACGGCAAAGATGAACATGCGGCAACTCCTGGGTGGGTGGATGCGCTGGGCATCCAGCGGTGGGCCTTCCCGTCAGCGCGGGCACACCGGAGGGTGTGTGGCGCCGGATGCCGTGCGAGGCACTGCGCATGAACCGTGCTGGCTTCGGCGTGGTCATCCGGCAGGGCTCATGCTCGCTGCGTTGCCGCGGCCTGACTGTCGGCGCGTGCCGGGCCCGGCGTGTCGGTCTTGTCCGATACCGCTGTAGGACAGGGCTGCCGCCCGAACCTGTCGTCCTTGTCCTACGCGCCCGTGTGGCAATGTCCGGCTGGAGCGAAAGGAGCAAGGTCGAACACTGGTCGGGCACAAACGCCGGGAGCCCCTCATGGAAACCTTCAGTGCCCTGATCCTGATGCTGGTCCTCGCCCCCATCCTGGTGCTGGCCCTGTGGGCGTGGCTGACGGCCACCGCCGCCATCGAAGAACTCGATCCCGAGGATTGGGGCCAGCCGGGCGGCGACCCGCACCTGCCGTGATGCGCCGCGTCTGGCGGCGGCTCGTGGCATAGCGTGCTTGCTGCCCGCACGCAAGCACATCGCACGCATCTGCATGGCCTTGTGCGGACGGTTTGGCGCAGCCGGCAGGGTCCGTTAGGCTCGGCCGCCTGCCCTGAACTTCCTGCAATGACATCGTGCTGACGTCCTGGATGGCTCATTCCCCCTGGCTCCAGCCTGCGCTGGTGGCCTGCCTGGCCGCGGTGGCGGGCTGGCTCGTGCATCGCCTCGGGCGGGTCGTGGTGCTGCGGCTGGCGCGCCTGTCCGTGGTGCTGCTGGCAGTGGCTCGTCACATCGACCGTCCCGTGCAATGGTTGCTGCCGCTGCTGGCCCTGCAGGCCGTGTGGCACGGCAGCCCGGATGACCTGGCCGGCATTGCCGGCGTGCGCCACCTCAACGGTCTGCTGCTGATTGCCGCCATCACCTGGGCCCTGATCGAGGCGGTGCGCGGCGTGGCCGACGGCATCATCGAACGGCACCCGTCCGACGTGGCCGACAACCTCGAGGCACGCCGCATCCAGACCCAGACCCGCGTGCTCTCACGCACCGTGATGGGTGTGATCTTCGTGGCGGGTGTGGCCTTCATGCTGATGACCTTCCCCGGGGCGCGCCAGCTCGGCGCGAGCCTGCTCGCGTCGGCCGGTGTGGTCGGCCTGGTCGCGGGCATCGCGGCCCGCTCGGTCTTCAGCAACCTGATCGCCGGCCTGCAGATCGCGCTGGCCCAGCCCATCCGCATCGACGACGTGCTCATCGTGCAGGGCGAATGGGGTCGGGTCGAAGAAATCACCGGCACCTACGTGGTGCTGCGCATCTGGGACCAGCGCCGGCTCATCATCCCGCTGCAGTGGTTCATCGAGAACCCGTTCCAGAACTGGACGCGCACCAGCGCCGAGATCCTCGGCACCGTCTTCCTGTGGGTCGACTACACCCTGCCCCTGGAGTCGCTGCGCCATGAGGCCCGGCGCATCTGCGAGTCCTCGCCCGACTGGGACGGCCGCCTGTGTCTGGTCCAGGTCACGGACGCCAACGAACGCGGCATGCAGTTGCGCGTGCTCGTGAGCTCGGCCTCGTCCGGACAGAACTGGGACCTGCGCTGCCTGGTCCGAGAAGGGCTGATCGAGTTCATCCAGCGCGAGCACCCGCAGGCCCTGCCGCGCCTGCGGGCCGAGGTGGACGCGCAGCCTGTGCACGACGGGACAACCGACAAGACCTGAGCGACCGCGCTTGTGGCCGGCCGCACGTCAGGCGGCCTGCACCCGGATCGTCGCGTCAAGAAAACCTCAAGGCAGCGCTGAGAACTTCGCGATTCCGCTCAGGTGGCTGTGCGCACTAGAGTGGGTGGCATACACCGCCGGGTTGCAGCGGCATCCCGGTGAACCACAACGTCGTTGCGCGGATGGCGCCCCGACCAGTCAAGCACACGCGGCGGCCTTGGCCTGTCCGTGCCGATGACGGCGGCCATTCCGCGGGGATTCCATCCGCACGCCATGACCTTCTTCAGGCCGTCCTTGCCGTCATCTCCGTCCTTGCGGCCTGCAAGGCGGTCGATGTGCTCATCCTGGGCACACCCGTCAACCCCTGCAGGCGCTGACATCGTGGTCGACCGAACTGAGTGCCGAAGGACGTCGCCGGGCACGACCGCGGCGCTGTGCACGCAGCGCGGATCGATGAGCACCCCGACCCGGATCGGCGACGCGGCCCCGGTCGGGCCGGGTGACTGTGGTGAAGATTGCGTTGGCGGATTCGAACAGGAATCTGTCGAATTTGACACTGCATTGCACCAGCCGCTTGCGGCCCAATGGTCCGGTCTTCTTCACACCGCCAGGTGATGCGTCTGGCTGTGACCACCAGGACCCTCGTCCATGCTCCCCCACAAACCTACCGCCAACTGGTCATTGCCCTGTTCGTGTCGTTCGTGGCGATCTTCGGTGCAGATTTTGTGCTCGACACGAGCACGGACGGAGACATCGAGGCAAAGAACCTCGCGAGTCCGCTGAGGTGGCTGCGCGCACTGGAGTGGATGCCAACCACCGCCGGGTTGCAGCGGCATTCCGGTGAACCACAACATTGTTGCGCGGATGGCGCCCCGACCAGTCAAGCACACGCGGCGGCCTTGGCCTGTCCGTGCTGGTGACGGCGGCCGTTCCGCGGGAATTCCATCCGAACGCCATGACCTTTTTCCAGGCCGTCATTGCCGTGATCTCCGTCCTTGCCGCCTACAAGGCGGTCGATGTGCTCATCCTGGGCACACCCGTCAACCCGCGTCAGGCGCTGACGTCGTGGTCGACCGAACTCGGTGCCGAATTGCCCAAGGCGGTCAATGACCGCACCAGCCTGGTCGACGTCCGCGCCGAGTGGGTCGACGGTGGGCTGTTCGGGGTGCACAGCAAGGCATGGCATGAAACCTACCTTGCGAAGGTGCCTGCGACCGAAGAGCACCTCCGCCAGGAAAAGGCACAGACCGTCGCGTCCGTCTGCAGCAGCGTCCTGCATCGCGAGGTGATGCGACTGGACGTGCCCATCAGGGTTCAGGTCGGTGTGCCCAACAGCTTCTACATGGTGCACTTCGAGGTGTCCGAAACGCTGTGCGGGGCCAGGCGCCTGTGAACACGATTGACCACGCAAGGACAAGCCCATGGCGTCATTCACGCTCCAATTGACTCCGGCCACGCTCGATCATTCTCCGTCCCAGGACCAGCAGAGCCGGGCGGCAAAGCTGCTCGCGACCTTTTTCTCTTGGGGGGACGTTGAAACCAGGAATTTTGCAAAGCCGCAGCTCGTGACTTCCGGCGCCGCATTCGAGTCGTTGACGTGCCCGCATTGCCGCACCGAGCTTGATCGCTTCGGCTGCGATGAACACGATGAATGGTGGCACGAGATGAAAACGGCCTTCCACGACGCAGACGACCCATTGAACGAAGCGATCACGATGCCGTGCTGCGGCGGGGTCACGAAGGCCGGTGCGTTCGACTTTGGCGAAGACGCCATTCTGGCCCGCTGCCTGCTCAAGGTCGACGAGTACGAACTTCATGGCGGAAAGGCCTTGCTCGATGACGAACAGTTGAGCAGCTTGTCGAACCTTTTCGGCGCCAGGCTCGTCCAGATCGTCGAAGTGGGCTGACCGCGACACATGCTTCCAATCACTGAACACAACGATCCGATCGACCGCTTGTACGAGCACGAGTGCACGGCGGTGATCGCGGTGACGCGCCAGCGAGCTGGGAAGACGGTCGATGGCGTTGCCTTCATCTTTCTCAGGGTGGCTGATGTCTGGTACGGATTGTCCTTCGTTGACCGAACCCTCTCGTGCAAGATCGGTGACCCTTTTGGTCTCATCTTCTCCGTCGACAACGACTGGTCCTACAAGCACACGGACCTGTCGCCCTTGATGCTGACGGACACCGCCCGTGTCACCGACGTGTACCTCACCGAGGGGCCCTATTTCACCAAGTGCGTGATCTGCTTCACGCATTCACGTTCAATCGAACTCCGCTGCTACTGGAACAGCGGTCACACCATGTTGTCGATCCTCTAGTTTTACGCACGCACCTTCTCCTGGATGGTTTTATACGACAACCGGCAACGGCAAATTCTTCTGCGAATGTTCTCTGATCTTGTTCAGCAGTCTCGAATAGAAGATGCAAATTGATATTTACATCATTCCGCAAGACAGGAATTTCTCGCCGACTGTCGATGCAATGAACTGGATTCATGAGAACTTGCACAAGCTTATTCCAGAAGATCTGACATACGAGAGCGAGAGGCAAATTCTCTCCGAACGCCTGTTGTTTATTGACGAGCAGGGATTGGATGCGATCGCCAGAATTGGCTGCCCAGTCTGCCATGCCGATGTGCCATTTGCCGGCCCATGGGCGAATGACCTGCGCGATCTGCTGGTGGATGTGCAGGCTGACCTGGGCCGTCACCAGGTGCGTGTGCCATGTTGTGGGGCGACGGCTGAGGTGGTTGAACTTGACTTCAAGGGGCGGGGTGGTTTTGCAAAGTATGCGATCAAGCTGTCTGATGCGGTTTGCGATGGTTCGGATGAGAATTTGATTCGCCGGCTCGAAGAGGTTCTGAAACATCCATTGCGAAGAGTTGAAGTCGGGTACACGTGAGTTTCCATGCGATCCCGCGCCGCTCGCTGAGTGCGGTGCAGCGTTCATTTTTCGTGCCATCGTCAATCCAATACACACCGTGCGGCATCACCCCCTCGCAGCGATCTGCTTCATCACCCTCACCACGCTCGTAGCCTGCAAGCGTGCTGGCCATCCCTCGGACAATGCGCCGCCTCAACGGGTCGTCGAGACGATCGACCACTACGAGATCCTGGCGCCAGGCGACGAAGTGCTGGACACCCGCTCGCGCCTGATCTGGACACGCTGTGCGCTGGGCGAGGTCTGGAACGGCACCTCGTGTGACGGCATGGCCCGCGAGGTCACCCGGGCCGAGGCGCAGCAGGCCACCCCCGATGGGTGGAGGATCCCGAGCATCCGTGAGCTGGCCTCGCTGATCCATTGCAGCTCAGGCAGGTTTCGTGGCAAGACGGATGTCGGCGACGGACTGCCTCCGCTGGACGACACCTGTGTCCATGGTTCGGAGCCGGCACTGCACCCAGTCTTTGTGGCGAGACAGGTCGACCTGATCCACAGCATGGCGTTCTGGACCGTCACGCCGGTGGGGACCAACGGCCAGTACATCCACATCATCATGTTCAGGCAAGGCCAGCTCAATGGCACGCCGACCTTCGAGGACAACGAAAAGTTGCTTGTCCGTTTCGTCCGTGATGCCGAAGGGCGCCACCTCCCGTAGCGTCAGACCCCATCCTGCCGCCCCTGACACCACCCCCCCCCCGGAGATCCGCCCATGCCCCTCGTGCGCATTTCACTCCCCCAGGGCACACCGCCCGACGTCCGCAACACGATCGGCGAGTGTGTCCACGACGCCATGGTCGAGACGATCAACGTGCCGCCGGCGGACCGTTTCCAGGTGATCACCGAGCATGCCGCAGGCGAGCTGGTGGTGGACCCGACCTACCTGGGCATTGCCCGCGGGCCGGCGGCGATCATCGTGCAGATCACGATGCGCGCCGGGCGCACGCCGACGCAGAAGCGAGCCCTCTACGCTGCGGTTGTTCGCCACCTGCACGAGCGCATCGGGCACCGTCCGGAAGACGTCATGATCTGTCTCGTCGAGAACGAACTGATTGACTGGTCGTTCGGCAACGGCGAAGCCCAGCTGGCCCGGGACTGATGGATGCGCGAAGCGGACGGGCGCACCGCCCACGACCCTGACGACCACACCTTCGAGGCACCCCATGGAAGTTGTCACCTACCTCACCTCGACGCTGATCGTGGCCATGGCGATCTCGCTGGTGGTCTTTGGCGTCTGGTTCGACACCACCCGACGCAGGCGCGGCCTGCACCTCGACGAACCCGAAAGCGCCTGGCTGCCCGCGGGCGGTCACGCCTCGCATGCCGAGCCGATGGCCACGGCGCAGGTGACGCCGGCTGCGCCGGGCGACTCCTCACTGGACGGTTTTGTGTTTCAGCACGCGCCCGTCGAACGGGATCTGCACGTCTATGGCCGGCTGGCGGTGTTTGGCGCGGTCCTGCAGCCGGTCACCGTGCACTCGGGCGGCCAGCTCGTGCTGTTCGGCCCCTGCATCGCACCCGTGCGGGTCCGGCGTGGCGGCCGGGCTGTGCTGTACGGTGTCATGACCGGGGACCTCACCAATGACGGGGGTGACATCGAGGTGTTTGGGGCGATCACCGGCGCCATTCACGAGCACGCGGGGAAGGCCGGCATGCCCTCGCCGCGGGCCGCGTGCGAGGCGTGACGTCTGCAGGCCATCTGGCCAGCATGCCGTTGTTTTCACATTGAGCTCTCGGCGTGCCCGCAGTGCACCCGCTGGGCCATGTTCAATGTCCACTTCAGCCAGATCGATCCATGTCAACGAAGATCACTCTCTCCCGTGACCATCAGATTTCCTGGCCGGCCTGCTGCGCCAGGTGCGGAACGAAGGAAGACCTGACCTGGGCCAGTGCCACCAGCGGTCGCGTGACGTCGGTCGCACCCACACTCAGCGGCGCGATCAGGATCTAGAGCGAGTTGCTCGACCTCGCCTATCCCGTCTGCCCGCGCCACGCCAAGGGCCTCGCACTGGCCAATGCCATCACCAGAAACACTTTTGGCTTCAAGGCCCTGCGCGGCCTGACTTACTTCCTGGGCCCACCGTCGGTGCTGTTCCTGCTCGCACTGCCCATCGTGCTCATCTCTCCATCCAGGACGCAGCCCGATGTTCCCCTTGCCATGGTGGCCCTCTACGTGTTTCTGGCGGGTGCTTTGCTCATGATCATTCGGGCCTTTCGGACACTTCCCTTGCGAATCAACAAGCAGACCAGGGATGACATTTCAATCCAATTCGGCAGCGCTCGGTATGCGAGCGCTTTCGCCAGACTCAATCGCGAGGGGGTGATCCGCAGCTAGTGTCGCAAGTTGGCAGTTCGTTGAACCCGCATTGCGAGGGATCAACCGCTCGCGAATCCTGACGAAAACTGCAGGTGCCGACGCAGACCCTCGTCACCGAGGGTGGGCGGCCCACTGCGCTGGCGGACTGTCGCCGTGGGTCGGATCCATCCTGGGTGTGCCCGTGGTGAGGGTCGCTCATCACCTGCGTGACAACAGGCGCTACATTCAAGGCCGGTCACGCAACGAGGCAGCACACCGAGTCCGACGGCGGCAGGGTCACCCGTCGCCAGGGTGTTGACGGAGCCCAGGTCGGGATCCATGTTTCTGGTTCAACGATCCATCCCATCCAGGAGAGGCACCTTGTCCTACGCCAATACCTTCATCCTGCCCCGAGACCCTGATTTCATTCCCACTGACGATCAGGTGGCCCAGGGCAGCGCGATGCTGGACCAGATACTCAGAGGCCACTACGGGCCACCCGGTGTGCACAGGCACACGACGCCGCGCCTGTACTCCGTCGGAGAAAGCTGGACAAGTTTCACCTGTCCGCGGTGTGGGCAATCCGTCCGGTGCGATCGCCGGGAGGAGGCGCTCCTGGACTGGTGGTACACGAAGCTCTATGGATTGCGCGAGCCGGATCAGAGGCTGACCGTGCCTTGTTGCGGCGCCCAGATTGCGGGTAAGGAATTCGATTTTGGTGAGGATGCTGTCTTCTCACGATTTGCCCTGGAGATCGAAGACCTGCACTTGCTCGACAGTGGCTACCTCAAACCAGGGGACCTGCAGGCGCTGGAGGATGCGTTGGGCTTTCCCATTCGCGTCATGGTTGAGCAGGGCACTTGACGCGCAGATGAGGTCAACGCAACGGCCATCACCGGTCGTTGGGCGGGTTGTCCACCCTCCGTCTTGCGGATCTCATGGGGTGGTTTGCAGCTTCAATTCACCGGCATGAGCCACAAGTTCCCAGCCCTCGTCCTGTCTGCCTTCATGATGGGGCTGTCACTCACCCCCCTCGCCTACATCGGCATCGGCGCGCTCGGCGGTTTTTCGGCCGCCTTCTCGGTCCTGGCTGTGCCGCTGTCGGTCTGCGCCATGCTGCTTCTGCTGTGGCGATTCCTTGGCCGCCCTCGAGCGCAGCAGGCCACCCCCGCCTGGCTGTGGGTGACCGAGGCGGCCGCCTGGCTGGTGATCGGCGTGTTCGGGCTCATTGTTTCGGGGTTCACCTTGTTCACCCCCATGGAGCGGATCGGCCTGTTCTGCGTCTTGCTGTTGGTGACATCCGCCCTGTCGGCACCTGTGGTCTGGTGGCGTCCATCGGCCCTGGTGGCGTGTGTGTTGGCGTGGCCGTCGCGCCTTGTGCTGGCGGGGGCCCTGCTTGTCACCGCGGCAACGATGCTGTTCACGGTGATCTACGTGGCCACGCCATCACGCTTCCTGTAGGCTCCTCGTCGCCTGGCCGGGAGCAAGACAGTCGCGACAACGGCGGGTCCTGCGACAACGCGGCGACCGCGGATCCGGCGCCCCTGCCGACCCGCTACACCCCCGCCCACCCCACCCGATTGCGCCCCTGCCCCTTGGCATCCACCAGGCCGGCCTGGGCGGCGGTGAGCAGGGTGGCGGTGTCGGGTGCGGTTTCGCCAGGCGTGGCGCAGGCCACGCCGATGCTCACGCTCAGGCGCACCGGAGGCAGGCCTTTGGGCAGCACGTCGCCGTGCTCGACCGAGCCGCGGATGCGTTCGGCCAGGGCCATCGCGGCCTGGGTGTCGCTGTGGGGCAGCACGACGGCAAAGGTGTCGCCGTCATGGCGTGCGGCGATGTCGCCGGCGCGCCGGGCGTGTTCGCGCACCACCCCGGCGATCGCGCGCAGGCAGGCGTCAGCCACCAGCGGGCCGTGGCGCTCACGCCACTGGTGGGAGTGGTCGGCCTCGACCAGCAGCACGGCCAGGGTGCCGCGTTCGCGTTGCAGGCGGCGCCATTCGCGCTGCAGCAGCTCGTCGAAATAGCGGCGGTTGACCAGCCCGGTCAGCGGGTCGTGGGTGGCGGCCTGGGCCAGCTCGGCATAGGCCGAACTGAGTGCGTGCTGGCTGGACTTGCTTTCGGAGACGTCGCGCACCTGGCACACGAAGGCCAGGCCACCCGGGTCGGCTTCGGGGGGCAGGGCCTGCACCTGCACCTCCACCCACACCAGCGCGCCGGCCCGGTGGCGGGCGCGCACGGTGAAGCGGCCGGTGTGTGCACCCTGGTCGCGTAGCCTGCGGCGCTCCTGCAGGAAGGCCGGGCGGTCTTCGGCACACACCAGATGCGACAGGTCAT
Organism: uncultured Comamonadaceae bacterium; assembly: GCA_946482595.1. The sequence continues at coordinate 12,359 of CAMLSD010000035.1, read as the reverse complement.
GGCCGATGAAGTCCTGGGGCGCAAAGCCCAGCATGCCCTGGACCGACGGCGACATGTAGTGCACGCGCCCATCGGCGCTCAGGCCGGCGACAACGTCGCCGGTGTGCTCGGCCAGCAGGCGGTACAGGCGTTCGGCGCTGCGGGCCTGGTCGCGGGCGGCCTGGAGTTCGTCGGCCGGCTGCGCCAGCACCAGGGGATCGCCCGGCGCCTGGCCGGGCCCGCGTGGTGCGGGCACCTGGGCCCACAGGCACAGGCGGCTGCCATCGCCGCGGCGCTCGCTGACGCCACGCAGCCAGCGCCCGTGGTGGGACAGCAGCGTGGGCGTCTGGTCGTCGTGTGCGTCTGCCCGGGCGTCGGCCACGGCCCGGGCCAGGTGGTCGTCGCCGTTCACCGCACCCCGCGCGCGTTCGACGCGGCGAAGCTGCTCGTCCAGCGGTTCACCGGCGGCGGCGACACCGTCATGTTCAGGAAAGAAGCGCAGCCAGCTCGCGTTCCAGGCGCGCAGCCGGTCGTCGGGGTCGTACAGGCAGGCGGCGATGTTCAGGCTGTCGAACAGCTCGCCGGAAAACCCGGGCTCGGTCCGTGGCGAAGGCATGGCGGCACTTTCGTGGAGGTCATGGGAAACGACTCGGCGGCCGGACGATTCTGCGCTGCGCGCCCTGCGCACGTCAAACCGGTGGGCCCGTCCAATGGGCTTGCGCGCGTGTGGGACATTGCCTGCAAGGCTTGGGGCCGATGGGCCGGCCTCGCTAGCATCGCAGGTCTTGGCAAACCACTTCGGGAGCGCTCATGGCCAGGCTGCATGTCAACGGCAAGCTGCATGAGGTCGATGTGTCCGGCGACACGCCGCTGCTGTGGGCCCTGCGCGAGCAGCTCGGCCTGACCGGCACGAAGTACGGCTGCGGCATCGCGCAATGTGGTGCCTGCACGGTGCACATCGACGGCGTGGCCACGCGCTCGTGCGTGCGCCCGGTGTCGTCGCTGGGCCCCGCCGAAAAGATCGTCACGATCGAAGGCCTGTCACCTGACGGCAGTCATCCGGTGCAGAAGGCCTGGCTGGCGCTGGACGTGCCCCAGTGCGGCTTCTGCCAGTCGGGCATGCTGATGGCCGCGGCGGCACTGCTGAAGGACAAGCCCCGCCCGACCGATGCCGACATCGACGCGGCGATGACCAACATCTGCCGCTGCGGCACCTACAACCGCGTGCGTGCCGCGATCAAGCAGGCCGCCGCGCAGTCCTGAGAAGGTTGTTGCCAACGCCCCGGCAAGGAGCCCCCGAATGGACACACTGCACCCACCCCGCTCGGCGGCACGCCGTCGATTCCTGGTGAGCTCGGGCGCCGCTGCGGGCGGCCTGATGCTGGGCTTTCACGTGCCGGTGGCCGACTCGGCCCAGCCGCCGGGCAGCGGCGGCATGCCCGAGCTGACGGTGTGGGTCGTGGTGCAGCCCGACGATGCGGTGATCATCCGCATCGCCCGCTCCGAGATGGGGCAGGGCACGCTGACCGGCCTGGCGCAACTGGTGGCTGAAGAGCTGGAATGCGACTGGTCACGCGTGACCACCGAATACCCGACACCGGGCGAGAACCTGGCCCGCAATCGCGCCTGGGGCAATTTCTCGACCGGCGGCAGCCGCGGTGTGCGCGAGTCGCATCAGTACGTGCGTGAAGGCGGTGCCGCCGCACGCATCATGCTGGTGCAGGCCGCCGCCGAGGCCTGGAAGGTGCCACCTGGCGAATGCCGCGCCGAACGCAGCGTGATCACCCACCTGCCCAGCGGGCGCACCACCACCTACGGCAAGGTCGCGGCGGCCGCATCCCGACTGGAGCCCCCGAAGAATCCGCCGCTGAAGGACCCGAAGGACTGGAAGCTCGCCGGCAAGCCGCTGCCGCGGCTGGACACGCGCGACAAGCTCACCGGCCGGCAGGTCTACGGCATGGACCTGAAGCTGCCGGGCATGCTCAATGCCGCAATCCGCGACTGCCCGGTGTTTGGCGGCAAGGTGCGCAGCGTGGACGAGGCGGCCGTGCTGCAGCGTCCGGGCGTGAAGAAGGTCGTGCGTGTGGGCGAGACGGCCGTGGCCGTGGTGGCCGACACCTGGTGGCAGGCCAAGACGGCGCTGGACGCCCTGCCCATCACCTGGGACGAAGGCCCGCATGCCCAGGCGTCGAGCGCCAGCATTGCCGCCATGCTCAAGGAGGGGCTGGACGCGCGCGAAGCGGCCGTGGGCCATTCGGTGGGCGATGCGCGCCAGGCGCTGGCGTCGGCGGCGCGCACCGTCGAGGCGGTCTACAGCTATCCGTTCCAGAACCACGCGACCATGGAAACCATGAACGCGACGGCACGCTGGACGCCCGAACGTTGCGAGGTCTGGACTCCCACGCAGAACGGCGAGGCGGCCCTGGCGGCCACAGCCGAGGCCGCCGGCCTGCCGCCGGCGCGCTGCGAGGTCTACAAGCTCCACCTGGGCGGCGGGTTCGGCCGGCGTGGCGCCGTGCACGACTGGGTGACCCAGGCGGTGCTGATTGCGCGCCAGATGCCGGGGGTGCCGGTCAAGCTGATCTGGTCGCGCGAGGAAGACATGCTGCACGGCCGCTACCACCCGATCACGCAGTGCAAGCTGCGCGCCGGGCTGGACGCCCAGGGGCGGCTCACGGCGCTGCACATGCGCATTTCGGGGCAGTCAATCCTGGCGGGGATCTTCCCGCAGAACATCCGCGACGGGCGTGACCCGGTGGTCTTCCAGGGCCTCAACCCGCCGGGCCCCGAGGCCAGCCTCGGTTACACCGTGCCCAACCTGCTGATCGATCACGCGATGCGCAACCCGCATGTGCCGCCGGGGTTCTGGCGGGGCGTGAACCTGAACCAGAACGCCATCTACCTCGAGTGTTTCATCGACGAGATTGCGCATGCCACCCAACAGGACCCGCTGGCCCTGCGCCGCAGCCTGATGGCGCGTCACCCACGCCATCTCGCGGTGCTCAACGCCGTGGCCGAGCGGGTGGGCTGGGACCGCCCGGCCCCGGCCGGCATCCACCGTGGCCTGGCCCAGACCATGGGCTTCGGCAGTTACGTGGCGGCCTGTGCCGAGGTGTCGGTGAGCGAGGCCGGTGAGCTGAAGATCCACCGCATCGTGGCCGCCACCGACTGCGGCCATGCGGTCAACCCGCAGCAGATCGAGGCCCAGGTCGAGGGGTCGTTTGCCTATGGGCTGTCGGCCGCGCTGTTTGGCGAGTGCACCGTCAAGGACGGCCGCATCGAGCAGGACAACTTCAGCACCTACCCGGTGGTGCAGATGCAGCACATGCCCAAGGTCGAGACCATCGTGATGCCCTCCGGCGGCTTCTGGGGCGGGGTGGGGGAGCCGACGATCGCGGTGGCGGCGCCGGCTGTGCTCAATGCCGTGTTTGCCGCCACCGGCAAGCGCATCCGGGATCTGCCCTTGCGCAAGCACAGCCTGCGCAAGGCCTGAGGGGCGAACGTGCGGGCCGCGCGGTTCGGGCCGCCGGGAGGCAGGCTGCTGCGGGTCGGGTGGTGGTGGGTTGTGTGCGTGTGCAGCGGACCGGCCGCAGTGGCGCAGCCCGCGGCCACCGACACGGTGGTGCCCTTCGACGTGGTCGCCGATGCCATCCCGCAACCCCTGGACGGACGACAAGGCGACCCCGCGCGCGGCCGTGCCGTGGTCGCCGACCGGCGTGTCGGTCTGTGCCTGCTGTGCCACAGCGGGCCCGTGCCGGAGGAGCGCTTCCAGGGCACGCTGGCGCCCGACCTGGCCGGCGCGGGCCGCCGCTGGTCGGCCGGGCAGTTGCGGCTGCGCCTGGTCGATCCGTCGCGGCTGAACCCCGACACGCTGATGCCTGCCTACCACCGCACCGACGGCCTGCAACGCGTGGGCGCGCCCTGGCAGGGCCGCCCGCTGCTCAGCGCACAGCAGATCGAGGACGTGGTGGCCTGGCTGCAGACCCTGAAGGACTGACCGACGATGCACCTTTCTCGTCGCACGATGCTGGTGGGCGGCCTGCTGCTGAGCACGCTGCCGGCACACGCCACGCCGGACAGCCTGCAGGCGGCGATCGCCGCCTTCACCGGTGCGCGCCCGCCCACTGACGGGCCGGTGCGCATCGAGATCTCGCCGCTGGTGGAAAACGGCAACACCGTGCCGGTCACCGTGGCGGTCGACAGCCCGATGACCGCGGACGATCATGTGGTGGCCATCGGCCTGTTCAACGAACGCAATCCGCAGAGTGAGGTGGCGACCTTCGCGCTCGGCCCGCACAACGGCCTGGCGCGCGTGAGCACACGCATGCGCCTGGCGACCTCGCAGAAGGTGGTGGCGGTGGCGCGCCTGAGCGACGGCCGCTGCTGGCAGCACACGGTGGACGTGGTCGTCACGCTGGCGGCTTGCGTGGAGGGCTGACGATGGCACGCACCCACCTGACGGTCCCCCCCAGCGCCCGCCGCGGCGAGGTGATCGAAGTCCGCACCCTGATCGCCCACCCGATGGAAACCGGCTATCGGCCCGGTGCCGACGGGCAGATCCTGCCGCGCGACATCATCCGGCGCTTTCGCTGCGTGTATGAAGACCAGACCGTGTTCAGCGCCGAGCTGCATCCGGCCGTGGCGGCCAATCCCTATCTGGCCTTTCACCTGGTGGTGCGTGGCAGTGGCCCGCTGCGCTTCATCTGGGAGGGCGACGGCGGGTTTCGCCAGGAAGAAACCGTGCGCCTGAATGTCACATGAGGCGGTGTGCACTGGCGGCCGTGATGAGCCTGGCGGCGCTGACGACCGCCGCGCAGGACCTGCGCCGCTCCGGGCTGGTGGACATGAGCCCGGCCACGCAGGCCCTGCAGCGCGACGACAGCCAGAACCCGGCCCTGTTGTGGGTGGCCAGCGGCGAGCAGTTGTGGTCGCAGCCGGCCGGGCGCAGCGGCCAGCGCTGTGCCGACTGCCATGGCGAGGCACGGCGCAGCATGCGCGGTGTGGCCACACGCTACCCGGCGCTGGAGGCGCGCAGCGCTCGCCCGATCACGCTGGCGCAGCGCATCAACACCTGCCGCGTGCGGCACCAGGAGGCCGAGCCCTACCCGCCCGAAAGCGAGCCCCTGCTGAGCCTGGAGGCCCATGTGGCGATCGCCTCGCGCGGCCTGCCGATCGCGCCGCCGGACGATGCTGCACTGGTGCCATTTGTCGAGCGGGGCCGCTCGCTGTACCTGCAGCGCATCGGCCAGCTCAATCTGTCGTGTGCGCAATGCCATGACCAGCACGCCGGGCAACGCCTGGGTGGCAGCCTCATTCCGCAGGGGCACCCGACGGCCTACCCGATCTACCGGCTCGAATGGCAGGAACTCGGGTCGCTGCAGCGCAGGCTGCGCAACTGCATGACCGGCGTGCGGGCCGAGGCGCCGGCGTGGAACGCGGCCGAGCTGGTCGAGCTGGAGCTTTACCTGATGCGCCGCGCCGCGGGCATGACCTGGGAGTCGCCTGGCGTGCGGCCCTGAGCCGCCCCGCCGCCCGGCCGCGCTCAGGCGGCGTCGGCCTGCAGCAGGCTTTCCAGGCACTGCTCGCGGATGCCGTAGAACGCCTTGATCTCGCCGATTTGCTGCAGCAGCTCGGCACGGCGCTGGGCCGAAATGCCCTGGGCACGCCGCACGGCCAGGATCATCTTGTTCTTGTTGGTGTGTTCCAGCGAGATGAACTCGAACACCTGCGTGTCATACCCGGCCGCTTCGAGCAGCAGCGCACGCAGGCCGTCGGTCAGCATCTCGGCCTGCTGGCCCAGGTGGATGCCGTGCTGCAGGATGGGCCGCAGCGGGTGCGGGCTCAGCAGTTGCGGGCGCACTTGCTTGTGGCAGCACGGTGAACACATGATGATCGCCGCCCCGGTGCGGATGCCCATGTGGATCGCGTAGTCGGTGGCAATGTCGCAGGCATGCAGCGCGATCATCACGTCCAGCGGCTGCGCCGCGAACGTCCGCACGTCGCCCTCGACAAACCGCAGGCCCTGCAGCCGCAGGCCGTCGGCGGCCTCGCTGCACAGGCGCACCATGTCCGGGCGCAGCTCCACGCCGGTCACCGCGGCCTGTTTGCCCAGCACCGAGGTCAGGTGGTCATGCACGGCAAACGTCAGGTAGCCCTTGCCCGAGCCGAAGTCCATCACCCGCACCTGTTCGGCCTGCGCCAGCGGCGACTCGGCCAGGGCGTGCGAAAAGATCTCGACGAACTTGTTGATCTGCTTCCATTTGCGGGCCATGGCCGGCACCACCTCGTGGCGGGCGTCGGTGACGCCAAGCGCCTGCAGGAAGGGGCGCCGCGGGTCGACCAGGCGATGTTTCTCGCGGTTGTGCGCGGCCGGTGGCGCTGCGGCCGGCGCCTCGGTGCGGCCGATGCGCAGGCTCCATCGGCCCTTGCGGCTGCAGGCGAGCTGGATGTCCTGCGACGTGGTCGTCAGCTGGGCATTGTGGAAGCCCGCATCGAGCCAGGCCTCGACCTGCACCGCGACCTCGTCGTGGGCCAGATTGCGGGTCTCGTCACGGGTCTGGTAACGATGCACACACGACAGGCAGGGCATACCCCGCAGCAGCACCGGGCGGGCCTGGATGCGCAACAGACCCGGCTCGCTGCCCTGGTAGCCCGACAGCACCAGCCTTTGCACACCATGCCCGGCCAGGGCTTCGTGGAGCAGGGCCATGAAACGCTGGCGGGCCGCGGCGGGTGCGGCAGCGGTGGGGGCAGGGGACTCGGTGGTCACGGCAGGGTTGTCGGGGGGCATCCCCCCGATTGTCGCCGCTGGTGTGTCAGGGCCCGGTCGATCCGGCATCGGCCGGCGCCGGGTACTTGCGTGCGTTGATGACCATCTTGCGCCGCGCCGCGTCGATCAGGTCCACGTCCATCTCGTCGGCCAGCTGCAGCAGGTAGATGAAGACGTCGGCCATCTCGGCGGCCACTTCGTCACGTTGCGCAGGCCCGAGGCCACGGCTGTCGGCCTCGCTCATCCACTGAAAGTGCTCCAGCAGCTCGGCCGCCTCGACCGACAGCGCACAGGCCAGGTTCTTGGGGGCGTGGTGGCGCTTCCAGTCGCGCTCTTGCGCAAAACGGCGCACCGCGTGGCGCAGCGTGTCGTAGGGGTGGTCGGGTGTGGGGTCGGTGGGGCTCATGCCAGCACCTTGCGCAGCCACAGCGTCAGGTCGGCCACCTCGTCGGCACACAGCGAGTGTTCCATCGGGTAGTCGTGCCATTCCACCGGGTAGCCCAGGTCCGTCAGCACGCCGCGCGAGGCCGTGCCGCGTTCGATCGCGACGATCGGGTCATAGCGCCCATGCGCCAGGAAGATCGGCACGTCGGCATTGGCCGGGTGGCGTTCGGCCGCCGTGCTGGCGGCCAGCGGCAGATAGCCCGACAGGCCCACGATGCCGGCCAGCCGCTCCGGGTGACGCAGGCCGGTCATCAGCGCCATCGCACAGCCTTGCGAGAACCCGGCCAGCACGATGCGCGAGGCCGGCAGGCCACGCTCGACTTCCCGGGCGATCACCTCCTCGATCCAGCCCTGTGCCTGGCGCAGTCCGGCCTCGTCCTCGGCGCCGCGGCCGCCGAGTGCGAGGATGTCATACCACGCCGGCATCACGTAACCACCGTTGATCGTCACCGGGCGGCTGGGCGCGTGCGGCATCACGAAGCGCACCGGCCCGACCGCCGACAGCTCCAGCTCGTCGGCCAACGGCTCGAAGTCATGCCCGTCCGCCCCCAGGCCGTGCAGGATGATCATGACCGCCCGGGGATCGGGGCCGTTGTCGATGTCCAGGGTGTCAAGCGGCATGGTGGTGATGACTTAGGGATGGGCAGGCGTGCACCGGTACGCAAGCATAGGAGACCTTGGCCGCGTCTGTCGACGCCCAGAGGTGTCTACATCTGTCACCACCGCGAGGAGAAACCAACATGTTCAAGAAGATCGCTTCCGAAGCCCTGGGCCTGAGCGACATCGGCGTGATCATCTCGCCGGCCGACTATGCCAAGGTCGATGCCGACGACTACCTCTTCCATGAGGACGGCGAGAAGATCTTCTTCCTGATCAAGTCCAAGAAGGACGAATACTGCTTCACCAACCTGGGCCTGATCCACGTCGACGGTGACTCGGCCGTGTCGTCCAAGCGCATGATCAAGCGCTACGACTACGCCAGCTGCCCCGTCACCAACGTGCGCATGGAAACCGCCGGCACGATCGACATGGACGTCGAGCTGAAGTTCACGATCGACGACGAGGCCTTCAGCATCGACGTGCGCAAGAACTTCATCGAGTCGGTCAAGGACATCTACAAGACCCTGTACGCCATCGGCAAGCAGCAGCACCGCGACGCGGTGGGCCGCTCGAACGCGATGTCCTGCCTGGAAGCCTTCGGCTCGATGTTCAAGATCAACAACATCGCCAGCGACGACGCCCTGGTGCGCCACTACCACGTGTTCCTCGCGCACCTGAACCGCACGGTGCTTGAACTGCACACCAAGCGCGACTACAGCGACGTGTTCGAGAAGTACATCAAGAACTGAGTCCGCCGGCGGGCGCCGCGTGGGGCAACCCGCACTGCCTGCGGGCCGCCATGGATCCCCGCCTTCGCGGGGATGACCGTGCCTGTCGAAACCTGAGCTGCAATCAACCCGTCATCCCCGCGAAGGCGGGGATCCATGGGCATCCCGGGTCACTCCCAGCGGGCATGCGCCTGGCGGTCATGGCCCCGCCGCAAGGCTTCGCTGGCCTGGTGGGCGCGGGCCTGGGACCGCAGCCACTCGGGCGCCCCGATGTCTGCCAGGGTCTGTGCCGACAGTTCCAGCAGCGCCTCATGCTGCCGCCGGGCCTCGCGCCGGGCGACCCACACAGCGCGTGCGGCCTTCAGCGCGCCCATGCCGCGGCGCGCCCCGGCCGACACGGCGCCCAGCAGTCGGGCCAGATCCAGGGTGAAGGGCAGGGCGGATGAGGACATGAGCGTCTCCCGGCAGCAGGTGAATGAACGAGATCAGTGCTGGTCAGGATATGCGTCCAGTCACGCCCGCGGAATCGCATTGTTTTGACCTCACTGGTCAGTTAAGCTGACCAGCATGCCCAACCCGCGCCTGCCCCTGAACACCCTGCCGGCCTTCCGCGCGGTGGCCCGGCTGCAGAACCTGCGTGCCGCCGCCGAGACCCTGCACCTGACGCACAGTGCAGTGAGCCAGCAGATCAAGCACCTCGAAGAACAGATCGGCGTGCCGCTGTTCGAGCGCCGCGGCCGCAAGCTGGCGCTCAATGCTGCCGGGGCGGCGCTGCTGCGTTCGGTGGACCTGGCGCTCGACCAGCTCGACGAAGGCCTGCGCGCGGCGACCAGCGCGGCCGGTGGGCCACCCCAGCGCTTGCGCATCACCTTGACACCGTCGCTGGGCCAGCGCTGGCTGCTGCCGCGCATGACACGCTGGCGCGAGCGCCACCCTGACATCGCCATCGAACTGCACAGCACGCAGCAGGTGGTCGACCTGCAGCGCGAGGGCTATCACGTGGCGCTGCGTCAGGGCGCGGGTGGCTGGCGGGGGCTGCTTTCGCAGCGGCTGATCGACTCGGCCCTGATCGTGGTCGGTTCCCCCCAGGCCGCCGAGCGGCTGCTCGACGCGGGCCCGGCCGCGCTGGCCGATCAGCCCCTGCTCGGCAGCCCGCGCATCTGGCAGGAGTGGTTCGAGCTGAACGGCGTGAACGTCAAGGCCCACCCGGTGGCCGCCTTCAATGACGCCGGCCTGATGCTGCAGGCCGTGGAGCAGGATCTGGGCATTGCGCTCGCCCGCGAGCTGCTGGCGGCCGATGCGCTGCGCGACGGCCGGCTGGTGCACCTGTTCCCCACCGCCATGCCCGACCCGAATGGCCACACCCTGTGGCTGGTGCACCCACCGGCGCTCAGCGGATGGGCACCGCTGGAAGCGCTGCGCGCCTGGCTGATCGATGAACTCGAACGATCGCGCAGCGAGCTGCGGCCCTGGCGCGGTCGGGCGGCTGCCGCGCCGCCGCCGGGCTGAGCCGGCACGCACCGCGGCCGCATGCAGCCACGGCACCCCCCACGGCGGTCACCGCGGTCACGGCGCGGCGCGCCGGATCAACAGGTCCAGTTCGGCGATCCGTGTCTGCGCGACCTTCACGTAGGCCGCGTGGGGCACGGCCTTCCAGACGGCAAGCGCCTTGGTGTAGCTCGCGCGGGCCGCTGCCAGGTCCCCGGCCGACTGCTGCAGCCCGGCCAGTGTGGTCCATGCGGCCCCCGTGTCCTCGTGCCGCATCCCGAGCACCCGTGTGGCATGGTCGGCGGCATCGCGGGCCGCGGCCAGGGCCGCCGCCGACTCGCCCGCTCCGTTCAGGGCCTTCACCCACCAGCCGTAGTGCATCACCGTGTCAGCCCGCCGCTGCTTGTCGGCCAGCGGGCGCCCCAGCGACACCGCGCGTTCGAGCAGCCCGGCCGATTCGATCGCCGAGGCCCGGTCCTTGTGGCCCACGATCAACGCCATGTTCACCAGCAGGTCGATCAGCTCGGGCGCCTGCGGGCCATGCACCCGCTGGGCCACGTCGAGCGCCTGTCGGTAGTGGCCCAGTTGCCGGCCCGGCTGCACATACCCGGCCACCAGCCCCAGGTGCTGGTGCAGCACCACCTCCGCCTGCGTGTCCGGCTGCGTGCGCGCACGCTCCAGGCTGGTGCTGCAGGTGGCATAGGCGGCCTGGTTTGCGCTGCGGTCGATGGCCAGCAGGCAGGCCACCACCTCCTGCGACATCGGGCGCCCGCTGCGCGCCCAGTCATCGGCCAGGCGCTGCAGTGGGGTGGTCATGGCCTGAATTTCGGCCTTGCTGCAGGCCCCGACCCGTGTCAGGCGGCTGCCCACACCGTACAAGCGGCGCGGCTCAGCGTTGGCCGTGTTGCCCGCGCCGCCGGCGTCGGGAGCGATGGGTTCGAACTTCACGAAGGTCGACAGGATGGTCTTGCGGTCTTCCGACAACGCCACCGAAGCCAGGCCATGCACCGGACCGGTCGCATCGCCGCTGCACGACATCATCAGGCGCAATGCGCTGTCGTCGAGCACGGTGGCCAGCGGGACGGGGTGGCACTGCCAGCTGGTCATGGCCAGCACCGGGCTGCGTGAAATCGACTGCAGCTGGGTGGGCATCAGACACTGCGCGGGACGTCGCGTGCGCGGGCTGCCGGCCAGCGGCTCGCCGTACACGTTGACGTCGTATTCCTCGACCCGGTACTTGCCCGGCAGAAAGCGGGCGTCCCATGCGGCGAGCTGGTCGGGTGTGGGCAGTGCGGCCCCGGCGGTGGTGATGCCGGCCCATGCCAGCAGGGCGGCCACAAGGGCGGTGGGGTAGGTCATGGCGATCTGCGGTGTGAATCTCGAGGCGCGGATTCTTCACGCGCCGATCCCGCAGGGCCACCCCTCATCTTCAGGTCAGATGTGGCAAGTCGTAACGCCGGAAGGTTCAGCCGGGGGCTGCCGTGCCAGACAGGACGGCCTGCACCTGATCGCCGATCGAGGCTTCGGCCAGCACCAGCACGCCATAGCCGCCCGGGGCCATGAAACCCGCGGCCTGCGCCAGCACACCGCCGGTCAGCCAAGACAGGTCGGCCGCCAGCCAGACCCGGGCCGTGCCGGCTTGGCGGTCGCCTGCAGCGAGCAGGTACGGAAACAGCGCCGAGGCCTCCCACATCTGCGCCTCCTCGGCCACCAGCGCGGGCGCCAGCCAGCCGAACTCGGGCATGTCGCGCAAGCGGCGCAGGGTGTCCCGTGCGCCGGCCGACTTGTCGACAACAACCATGCAGCGCAAGGCCCCGTCGGACCCGAACTCGCCCGCGGCCAGACGTCGGCGCAAGGCGTCCTCAAACACCTGGCCCTGCTTGTTGCGGCGCTTGGCCTCACCCATCGTGAACTCCGGTCATGAACATGCGATGTGGATTGGAGCACAGGCCCCGTGTCGCCGGCCATGGGCGTGGCCGCCGGCGCCTGCTCAGCCCGACACGCCGCGCCCTCTCCCCAGCCCTCTCCCGCTGGCGGGAGAGGGAGCAGGCAGCATGAACTCCCTCGCCCCCGGACACGGGGGAGAGGGTGGGGGAGAGGGGGTGGGGCAACTGGCACCTGCTCAGCCCGACATGCCGTGCCCTCTCCCCAGCCCTTTCCCGCGGGCGGGAGAGGGAGCAGGCAGCATGAACTCCCTCGCCCCCGGACACGGGGGAGAGGGTGGGGGAGAGGGGGTGGGGCAACTGGCACCTGCTCAGCCCGACATGCCGTGCCCTCTCCCCAGCCCTTTCCCGCGGGCGGGAGAGGGAGCAGGCAGCATGAACTCCCTCGCCCCCGGACACGGGGGAGAG
>CAMLSD010000034.1 GCA_946482595.1 uncultured Comamonadaceae bacterium | reverse complement strand
AGATCTCGGGCGGGAAGGGGCCGAAGCCGGCCTTGTAGGGCTGCACCTTGCCGGTCAGGGCCACGGCAAACATGCTGCGCCCGTGAAAGGCGCCACCAAAGGCGATCACGCCGGAGCGCCGGGTGTGGGCCCGCGCAATCTTGACGGCATTCTCGATCGCCTCGGCGCCGGTCGAGAACAGTGCCGTCTTCTTGGCATGCCGCCCCGGAGTCAGCGCATTGAGCTTCTCGGCCAGGCTCACGTAGCTTTCATAGGGCACCACCTGGTAGCAGGTGTGGGTGAAGCGCTGCAGTTGGGCCTCGATCGCGGCCACGATGCGGGGGTGGCGGTGGCCGGTGTTCATCACCGCGATGCCGCCGGCAAAGTCGATGTAGCGCCGGCCTTCGACGTCCCAGAGCAAGGCGCCCTCGGCGCGGTCGGCGAAAAAATTCGCCATCACGCCCACGCCACGGGGCGTGGCAGCTGCCTTGCGGGCCAGGAGCTGTTCGTTGCGGTCGTGGTTCATCGTACGGCCCTCCTTCGGGTCAGGCGTTGATGCGCAGCCAGGTGGTCTTGAGCTCGGTGTACTTGTCGAAGGCATGGAGCGACTTGTCGCGGCCGTTGCCGGACTGCTTGTAGCCGCCGAACGGCACGGTGATGTCGTCCTCGTCATACTGGTTCACATGCACGGTGCCGGCGCGCAGCGCACGGGCCACGCGATGGGCGCGGTCGATCTGGCTGCTCCACACGCTGGCCTGCAGGCCATAGCTGGACGCATTGGCCAGCGCGATGGCCTCTGCCTCGTCCTTGAAGCGGATGACGCTGAGCACGGGGCCGAAGATTTCCTCCCGGGCGATGCGCATGCCGTTGGTCACACCGTCGAAGACCGTGGGCTCGACGTAGTAGCCCCCGGTGTCGGCGCGTGCCTGGCGGCCGCCTGCCACGCAGCGTGCCCCTTCGTCGCGGCCGGCGTCGATGTAGCCCAGCACCGTGCGCAGCTGGGCCTCGTCGACCAGCGCCCCCATGGTGGTCTGTTCGTCGAGCGGGTCACCGGGCATGTGGGCCGGCGTGTGCTGCACGACGCGGGCGACAAAGTCGTCGGCGATGCTCTCATGCACCAGCAGGCGCGACGGCGCATTGCATGATTCGCCCTGGTTGAAGTACATGCAGCCGGCGGCGGTGGCTGCCGCGCGGTCGAGTTCGTCGAAGTCCGGGAACACCACAAACGCCGACTTGCCGCCGAGCTCGTTGTAGACCCGCTTCAGGTTGGAGCGGCCGGCGTACTCCAGCATGCGCCGACCGACCCGCGTGGAGCCGGTGAAGCCGATCGCATCGACATCGGGGTGCAGGGCCAGCGCCTCGCCCGCCTCGTGGCCGTAGCCCGGCACGACGTTGAACACACCGGGCGGCAGCCCCGCCTGCACGGCCAGTTCGGCCAGGCGCAGCGCGGTCAGCGGCGACTTCTCGGACGGCTTGAGCACCACGCAGTTGCCGGCGGCCAGGGCAGGGCCGAGCTTCCATGACGCCATGATCATCGGGTAGTTCCAGGGCACGATCGCTCCGATCACGCCCATGGGCTCGCGGGTGATCATCGCCAGCGCGTCGGGCCCGGTGGGTGCGATCTCGTCATAGAGCTTGTCGACCGCTTCGCCGTACCAGTTGATGCAGCGCGCCGCGGCCGGCACGTCCACGCTCTGGCTGTAGCGGATGGGCTTGCCCATGTCCAGCGTCTCCAGCAGCGCGAGTTCCTCGCGCGCGGCCAGGATGGCCTGGGCAAATGCCTGCAGCACCTTCTTGCGCGCCGCGGGTGGCTGGCGCGACCAGCGGCCGTCGTCAAACGCGACGCGTGCGCTGGTGACCGCGCGGTCGATGTCGGCCGCCTGACCCCGGCCCACGGCGGCCAGCGGCCGGCCATCGATCGGGGAGTGCTTGTCGAAGGTCTGGCCATCGGCTGTGGCCAGCCGCTGGCCGTCGATCACCATGCGGCCATCCGCACGCAGCTCGGCGGCACGCTGGTGCCAGGTGGGGCGGGTCATCGATTGTCTCCACAGGGGGGGGCGGCGCCCGCAGGCCGGGCGCCGCCACCGGGTCAGAAGCTCACCAGCACCGAGGCGCCGATCAGGTGGTTGGCCTTCTTGTACGAACCGCTGCTCACGTCGAGGAACACCGGCAGGTTGGCACGATCGAGCCGGTACTCGGCCTTGAGGGTGGTGTTCAGGTTGAGCAGATAGCTCATGCCCAGCGTGAGCGCATAGCGGTTGGCGCCCTTTTCGGGGTCGCCCATCGGATCGGGCCCGATGCCGTTGCGGTCGTCGGCGCTGGTGTAGCCCAGCAGGCCCCCGCCGTTCTTCTTGTTGTTGAGGTAGTCGAAGCGGGCGGTGCCTTCCAGGCGTGGCGTGAACTTGTAGGCGGCGAGTGCCGACAGGCCCCACCAGCGCGAGCTGCGCAGCGCGCCGGTGTCGGGGTCGGGCGTGATCGACGCGCGGCGCTGGGTGCCCAGGCTCAACTGGCCCTGCACGGTCCAGTCGCCGCGGATGAAGTAGGCGTCGAACTCGAACAGGTGGACGGTGGAGTCCTTCTGTGCGATGACTTCACCGGTGGCGCCGTCGATCTCGTTCTCGGAGAAGTTCGCGGCCTTGCCGTGCACGCCGGCAAAACCGAAGCCCTGGAACTCGCCGCGCGAATAGTCGACCCGGTAGGTGAACACCGGCGACTTGTTGCCCGAGGTGCGGCGTGAGGCGTTCATGTTGGCCAGCATCGCCTTGTAGATCCACTTGCCCCGCGTGATCTCCATGCCGGCGCCGGTGTAGGCGGTGGGCAGCGTGAAGTCGAACAGCAGGTTGTGGGTGATCAGCTTGTTCAGTGTGGGCTGCAGGTATTCGTAGCCTGACCAGTCGGGGATCTGGCCGGCGATGACGCGGGTCTGCAGGTCGCCCATCGGGATCGACACAGACGCCTCGTGGATGATCGACGTGCCGTCGAACACCGCGCCCACGCCGCGGTTCGGGGCCAGCGTCAGTCGCCAGCGGGTGTTGCTGTCGGTTTCCTTGATGAAGTCGACCACGGCCGCCCCGAAATAGGAGTTGTCGTAGTTGTAGCCGTCGTCGTCGACACGGTTGAGGAACTGGAAGCCGGCCCGGTCCTGCAGCTTGTTGTAGATGAAGGTCGGGTCCATGTAGCCGCTGATCGTCAGGCCCTTGAAGCCGGCGTCGTCGCGGCTGTCCTCGAGGGCCTCGGTCTTGACGGCGATGCGGTTGAACTCCTGCTGCTGCTCGGGGGTCATGCCGCCCTGGGGTGCGGCCGCCGCCTTGGCCTCGCTGTCCTGCAGGCGCTTCTCGAGCTCGTTGACCTTGGCCTTCAGTGCACGAAGCTCGTTGAGCAGTTCGGCATTGCTCTGCGCCAGGGCCGGCACAGGAAAGACCGCGGCCAGGGCCACGGCGAGGGCGGTGTGCTTCCAGGGTGTCATGGGTGGTTTCTCCTCAGGCAAGGTCGGGTCGGGTGTTGGGGGCGTGCGGCGCGCGGCTCATCCGGTGGCACGCTGCGCGGCAGACATTTCTTTGAGCCGTTCTCGTTCGGCGCGGGCGATCAGGTAGCTGGTGACCACCACACCGATGGACACCAGCACGATGATCACGGTGGCCACGGCGTTCACGCTCGGGTTGAGCCCCAGGCGGGCCCGCGAGAAGATCACCAGCGGCATCGTGGTGGCGCCCGGTCCGGACAGGAAGGCCGACAGCACGACGTCGTCCAGCGACAGCGTGAAGGTCAGCAGCCAGGCCGACATCAGCGACTGCAGGATCATCGGCAGCGTCACAAGCACGAACACCTGGCCCGGGCGTGCGCCCAGGTCCATGGCAGCCTCTTCGAGCTGGGGGTTCAGGTCCTGAAGGCGGGCCTGCACGACCACGGTCGCGTAGGCCATGCCCAGCAGCACGTGACCGAGCCAGATGGTCAGCATGCCGCGTTCGGGGAACCCGGTCAGCCGCTGCAGCGACACCAGCATCAGCAGCAGCGACAGGCCCACGATCACCTCGGGCATCACCAGCGGCGCGCTGACCATCCCGGAGAAGATCGTGCGGCCGGTGAAGCGCCGGTACTTGACCAGCGCAAAGGCCGCCAACGTGCCCAGCACCACCGAGGCGCAGGCGGTGAAGAAGGCAATCTTCAGCGACAGCCACAGGCCGGCGAGCATCTCGCGGTCCTGGGTGAGGGCGGCATACCACTTGAGCGTGAAGCCGCCCCACACGCTGGGCAGCGGCGAGTCGTTGAACGAGTACACCACCAGCGTCACGATCGGCAGGTACAGGAAGGCATAGCCCAGGAACAGCCAGGTGCGGGCCACGCTGCGCCCGGCACGCGGGCCGAAGATCGCGCGGCTCATCGGCTGCCCTCCTGTGCCTGGGCCTGATAGCGGCTGAAGATGGCCAGCGGCACGATGATCAGCAGGATCATCACCACGGCCACGCTCGACGCCATCGGCCAGTCGTTGTTGCTGAAGAACTCGTCCCACAGCACCCGCCCGATCATCAGCGTCTGCGGCCCGCCCAGCAGTTCGGGGATGACGAACTCACCGACGCACGGAATGAACACCAGCATGCTGCCCGCGATGATGCCGGCCTTGGACAGCGGCACGGTGACCTTCCAGAAGGCCACCCAGGGCGTGGCGCCAAGGTCGGTGGCGGCCTCGAGCAGCCGCACGTCCATCTTGGCCAGGTTGCCGTACAGCGGCAGGATCATGAAGGGCAGGTAGGTGTAGACCATGCCCACCACCAGCGAAAACGGCGTGTTCAGCAGCTTGCCCGGCGTGGCGATCAGGCCGCCGGCGGCCAGCACCTGGTCCAGGCCGACGGCGATCATGGCCTCGGCCACCCAGCCCTGTTCGCCGAGCAGGCCTTTCCACGCATACACGCGCAGCAGGAAGGAGGTCCAGAACGGCAGCATCACCAGCATCAGCAGGGCCGGCTGCAGCGAACTGCGCGCACGCGCCATGAAGTAGGCGAAGGGGTAGCCGATCAGCAGGCACAGCACCGTGGTGACCGCGGCGTACTTCACGCTGTTCAGGTAGGTGCGGAAGTACAGGTCGTCCTGCGTGATGAACAGGTAGTTGCCGAGCTTGATCGTGACCTGCAGCACCCCCTCCTGCAGCGTGACGAGGTCCTTGATGACCACGGTTTCCATCTCGGCCACGCTGATGCGCAGCACGATCAGGAAGGGCAGCAGGAAAAACACCAGCAGCCACACATACGGGATGCCGATCACGGCGGTGCGACCGCGCCACCAGGGCGAGGCGGTGCGGCGGGGGCGGGTGGGCGTTGAGGAATCCATGGGGCGAGCCTGTGGTCCGGGGCCTACTGGGTGAGCACGACCTGGGCCGAATCGGACCAGTGCGCCCAGGCTTCGTCGTCCCAGGTGAGCACGTCCTCGGGGTGCCGCTCGATGTTGCTCTGACTGACCTTCAGCACCTGTCCGCCGGGCAGCTGCAGGTGGTAGACGGTGTAGCTGCCGAAATAGGAGAGGTCACGCACCTTCCCGCGGGCCTTGTTGTAGGTGCCGGTCGGCTCCTGGCGGGTGAGCCGGATCTTCTCGGGGCGAAGCGCCACGGTCACCGGCATGCCCTCGGTTCCGGTGATGCCATGGCCGACGTAGTGGGTCATGTCCTGGCATTCGATCACCACGTGGTCGGGGTGGTCCTGTGCGAGTGTGCCGTCGACCAGATTCACATTGCCGATGAAGTCGGCGACGAAGCGGGTGGCCGGGGTCTCGTAGATGTCGCCCGGTGCGCCCACCTGCAGCAGGCGGCCTTCGCTCATCACCGCGATGCGCGAGGCCATGGTCATGGCTTCTTCCTGGTCGTGGGTGACCATCACGCAGGTGACCCCGACCTCTTCGATGATGTTGACCAGTTCGATCTGGGTCTGCTCGCGCAGCTTCTTGTCCAGCGCCCCCAACGGTTCGTCGAGCAGCAGCAGCTGCGGGCGCTTGGCCAGGCTGCGCGCCAGCGCCACACGCTGCTGCTGGCCGCCGGAGAGCTGATGGGGCTTGCGCCGGGCGAACTTGCCGAGCTGAACGAGCTTGAGCATGGCCTCGACCCGCTCTTCGATCGCCGCGCGCGGCAGGCCGTCGCGACGCAGGCCGAAGGCGATGTTGTCCCAGACGGTGAGGTGGGGGAACAGCGCGTACGACTGGAACATCATGTTGATGGGCCGTTCGTACGGGGGCAGGTCACCGAGATCGCGGCCATCGAGCACGATGCGCCCCGAAGTGGGCGTCTCGAACCCGGCCAGCATGCGCAGCAGCGTGGTCTTGCCGCACCCGGACGATCCGAGCAGCGCAAAGATCTCGCCCTTGGCGATGTCGATGCTGACGTTGTTGACCGCCTTGACGCCGTTGAAGTCCTTCACGACGTCGCGGATCTGCAGGTAGGCCTGCCCCTCGGTTTGCACCATCTTCCCCCCCTCCGGTTCGGGTGCGTTGCTCTTGTGCCCGGGCTCAGCTCACAGGCCGGTCTTGAAGGACGTGAACAGGCGCGTGATGGTCCGGCAGATGTCGTTGCTCAGCGCATCGGGCGCGGACATCTTTTTCATGTCGGCATCGCTCGGGAACACCGTGGGGTTGTTCGCCACCTCGGGCTTCACGAACTTGCGCGACTCCTTGTTGGGGTTGGCATAGAAGACCTTGTTGGTCAGGCTCGCATGCACTTCCGGGCGCAGGATGTAGTTGATGAACTTGTGCGCGTTGTTCGGGTGTGGTGCGTCGGCCGGGATGACCATCACGTCGAAGAACAGCAGGCCGCCCGTCTTGGGAATGAGCGCTTCGATCTTCTGGCCGGTCTTGCCGTCGATCGCACGCTGGCGGGCAATGTTGATGTCGCCCGACCAGCCCAGCGCCAGGCAGATCGAGCCGTTGGCCATGTCGTTGATGTAGCCCGACGAGCTGAACAGCGTGACGTACGGCCGCACCGACTTGAGCAGCGGTGCCACGCCCTGGTAGTCGGCCTGGCTGCGGCTGTAGGCCGGCTTGCCCAGGTAGTGCAGGGCAGCCGGGATGACTTCGGTCGCTGAATCCAGGAAGCTCACCCCGCAGGACTTGAGCTTGGAGATGTACTCGGGCTTGAACACCAGGTCCCAGGCGTTGTCGGGCATGGGCATGGTGCCCAGCGCGGCCTTGACCTTGTCGACGTTGATGCCGATCGTGGTGAAGCCCCACAGCCAGTTCACCTGGAACTGGTTGCCCGGGTCGAGCTTGGCAAGCTGCTCCTGCAGCGCCGGGTCGAGGTTCTTCAGGTTGGGAATCTTGGACTTGTCGATCTTCTGCAGCAGCCCGCCGTCGGCCTGCAGCTTGGCCCAGTAGGACGAGGGCACGACAACGTCGTAGCCGGTCTTGCCGGCCACCAGCTTGGCGTGGACGATCTCGTTGTTGTCGAAGTTGTCGTACCGGACCTTGATGCCGGTTTCCTTCTCGAAGTTCGCGAGGGTGTCCTCGGCGATGTAGTCGGACCAGTTGTACACATTGAGGACCTTTTCCTCCTCCTGCGCCAGCGCGGCCTGCGGACCGAGCGCAGCGCAGGCCAGGGCGAGCGTGCCCAGGGCGCCGGCGGTGCGGCGGGAGCAAGACCGGAACGACATCAGCTTCATCTTCGAACCTCCGAGTTCAGATTCAGGATTGGCAAAAGGAGCCTTTGGGGCAGAACGGGTCACAGCCAGCCATTGTTTTGCGCGTCTGCCCAGGTCAGGTCCAGGCATCGGCGGATCAGCACCATCATCTCGTCGATCTGCGCGCGTGTCATCACCAGCGGGGGCGCAATGATCATGCGGTCGCCGACCGCACGCATGATCAGCCCGTTGGCAAAACAATGTCCGCGGCACACCATGCCGACTTCGAGCGACTCCGGGAAGTGCACGCCGGTGGCCTTGTCCTTGACGAGCAGCACCGCACCCATCATTCCGCAGGTCTGGGCGTCGCCCACGAGCGGGTGGTCCTTCAGGGTCTCGAAACACTGAGCAAGATACGGGCCGATGTCATCGCGCACACGCTCGACCAGATGTTCACGCTGGATCAGCCGGATGTTGGCCAGGGCCACCGCACAGGCCACCGGATGGCCCGAGTAGGTGTAGCCATGAGTGAACTCGCCGCCCTGGCCGATCAGCACGTCGGCCACTCGGTCGCCGACCATCACGCCGCCCAGCGGGATGTAGCCCGAGGTCACGCCCTTGGCGAAGGTCATCAGGTCGGGGCGGGTGCCGAAGCGCTCGCAGCCGAACCACTGCCCCGTGCGCCCGAAGCCGCAGATGACCTCGTCGGACACGAGCAGGATGCCGTACTTGTCGCAGATGCGCTGGATCTCGGGCCAGTAGGTGTCGGGCGGAATGATCACGCCGCCGGCACCCTGGACCGGCTCGCCGATGAAGGCGGCCACCTTGTCGGCGCCGACCGTGAGGATCTTGTCCTCGAGCCAGCTCGCGGCCAGCCGGCCGAAGTCGTCACGGCTCATGTGACGGCCCAGTTCATGCCAGTACGGTTGTTCGATGTGCACGATCCCCGGGATCGGCAGGCCGCCCTGCGCATGCATGCCGGCCATGCCCCCCAGTGAAGCGCCGGCCATCGTGGAGCCGTGGTAGCCGTTCTTGCGGCTGATGATCACCTGGCGTTCGGGCTGGCCCAGCAGATCCCAGTAGCGGCGCACCATGCGCACCACGGTGTCGTTCCCCTCCGAGCCCGAGCCCGCGAAAAACACGTGCTTGAACTGCGGCGGCGTGACCTCGGCCAGCAGCTCGGCCAGCTCGATGGCCGGTGGCGTGGCCGTCTGGAAGAAGGCGTTGTAGAAGGGCAGCTCCTTGAGCTGGTGCGTGGCAGCGTCGATCAGCTCCTGCCGGCCGTAGCCGACGTTCACGCACCACAGGCCCGACATCGCGTCGAGGATCTTGTGGCCGTCGCTGTCCCAGAGGTAGATGCCTTCGGCGCGGGTGATGATGCGAGAGCCCTTGCGTGCGAGGCCCTGGAAATCGGTGAAAGGGTGCAGGAAATGGGCCGCGTCGGCCTGCTGCCATTGCTGGGTGGTGCGCTCGGCGATCTGGCCTGCGCTGGGGCCGCTGCCTGCGGCCGTGACGGCGTTCATGGGAGTCTCCGATCAGTGGTGCTCAAGGGGGGCGAGGGCGCTGGGCGCTGCATCACACATGCAGCAGCAGGTGTTCGCGCTCCCAGGGGGAGATCACCTTCATGAACTCCTCGTGCTCGATTTCCTTGATCTCGGTGTACACAGTGATGAATTCGCGACCCAGCGCTTCGTGCAGGTCGGTCTCGCCCTTGAGCAGCAACAGCGCCTCGCCCAGGCTGCGCGGCAGGCTGTATTCGCCCAGGTAGGCGTCACCCTTGCATTCCGGCGTGGGGTCGATGCGCTTCTTGATGCCCAGGTAGCCACAGGCCAGCGTGGCGGCCAGCGCGACGTAGGGGTTGGCGTCAGCGCCGATGACGCGGTTCTCGATGCGCCGCGCCGCCGGCCCGGCCACCGGCGAGCGGATGCCCACCGTGCGGTTGTCGGTGCCCCACTGGATGTTGATCGGGGCCGCGGTGGAGCGGGCCAGCCGGCGGTAGGAATTGACGTAGGGCGCAAACAGCGCCATCGCCGCAGGAATGTAGCGTTGCAGCCCGCCGATGTACCAGAAGAACTCCTGGGACGGCGTGCCGTCGGCATTGCTGAAGATGTTGCGACCGGCCTTGTCGACCACGCTCTGGTGAACGTGCATCGCACTGCCCGGCTCGTTGGCCATCGGCTTGGCCATGAAGGTGGCATACATCTCGTGACGCAGTGCCGCCTCGCGGATCGTGCGCTTGAAGAAGAACACTTCGTCGGCCAGCCCGAGCGGGTGGTCATGGAAGAAGTTGATCTCCATCTGCCCGGCGCCGACCTCGTGGATCAGCGTGTCGACGTTGAGCTCCATCTTCTCGCAGTAGGCGTAGATGTCCTCGAACAGCGGGTCGAACTCGTTGACCGCGTCGATCGAGTAGGCCTGGCGCGAGGTCTCGGCCCGCCCGCTGCGTCCGCGCGGGGGGCGCAGCGGCTGGTTCGGGTCGGTGCTGCGCTCGATCAGGTAGAACTCCAGCTCCGGCGCCACCACCGGCGACCAGCCTTCGGCGGCATACAGGTCGCATACGCGGCGCAGCACCGAGCGCGGTGCGTACGGGATCAGCTCGCCGTCGCGGTTGAAGCAGTCATGGATGACCTGCGCGGTCGGATCGGTGGCCCAGGGCACGATGCGCACCGTGGTCGGGTCGGGCCGCAGATGCATGTCGCGGTCGGTCGGTGTGATCACGTCGTAGTAGGGGCCCTCTTCAGGGAACTCGCCGGTCACGCCGATGGCCACGATGGCCTCGGGCAGCCGCATGCCTCGGTCTTCAGTGAACTTCTCGCGCGGCAGGATCTTGCCGCGCGCCACGCCCGTGAGATCGGGCACGAGGCACTCGATCTCGGTCACGCGGCGCTCGTTGAGCCATTGCTCGAGCTCGCTGAATGTGAAGTTGTCTCGTACCACCATACATCCCTTTCCTTGTGCCCTCTGCGGCGTATGCGGCAGGGTGGCGTTGCAATGATTGCGTCTCGGCTGTCGGGTTGATGGCGGGCGCAGCTAGGTCTCCGGGTCCTTGTGGCGGTCGCGGTCGTTGCGATAGGCCATGCAGGCGCGGCCGAAGGCCTCGAGCAGCTTGCGCGACACCGGATTGTCGTGTGCCTGCCATTCGGGGTGCCATTGCACGCACAGATTGAAGTTGCGCGAGCGGGGGTCCGAGAATGCCTCGATCAGGCCATCGGGTGCGGTTGCCTCGACACGCAGGCCGTCCGCCAGCCGGTTGACGCCCTGGCCGTGAACGCTGTTGACGCGGAACTCGCCTGGGCCGAGCACCGACTCCAGCACACCGCCAGCCTCGACGTGCACTGGATGGGCCAGGCCGTACTGCACGTGGACCGGGTCAGCGTCGCGCGCACGATGGTCGTGCTTGCCGGGCTGTTCCTGGACGGCCTGATGCAGCGAGCCACCGAGCGCGACATTGGTTTCCTGGAAGCCCCGGCAGATGCCGAACAGCGGCATGTGCCGCGCCAGCGTCTGGCGGATCAGCGGCAGGGTCCAGTCGTCACGCGCCGGGTCGAGCGGCAGGGCCGGGTCATGCACGTCTTCGCCGAAGTGGCCGGGGTGCACATTGGAGGCTGAGCCGGTGAGGAGCACACCGTCGGCCAGATCGAGGAGTTCATCGACCTCGTGCGGTGAAGCCGCAGGCACCACCAGCGGCAGGCATCCGGCCAGTCTCACGGCGTCGATGTACTTCTTGCCGGCAACATGGAAAGGATGGTGTCCAAGCATCTTGTTGCAGGCGGGAACCAGGACCACAGGGCGGTTCGGGTTCGTGGACGAATGATTGGTGCTCATTGGGCTTGCTGCGTCGGGTTCTTAACCCCGGTCTTTCGACAACAACGCACTGGGCTTACTGGTGCTGGTCAAAGGTTGCGCATCAACCTTCGTGCAAGCAGTGTGCCAAAGCACATGCCGAAGTCAACGCCGTGACAGTTGGGGCATACCCGCGATCGAAGCCGGGTGGATCAAGGGCCGTCACAGCACATCCCTCAATCGGTAGTACGCCATGCCCAGGACCAGGGCCGGCGTGCGCAGCAGGCGCCCGCCGGGGAAGGGGCGATGCTTCAGCCGCGCGAAGGTGTCGAACCGACGCGCGTCGCCGTCCATGGCCTCGGCGACGAGCTTGCCGGCCAGGCCGGTCAGCGCCAGACCATGGCCCGAGAAGCCCTGCAGGTAATAGACGTTGTCATGGTGCGCCCGTGATGCACCGTCCGGGGGCAGGCGCCCGAAATCGGGCGCCCGGTTCATGGAGATGTCGACAAAGCCGCCCCAGGCGTACTCAAGCTCGGTGCGCGCGAGCTGCGGGAAAGTGGTGCGCATGCGCTTGTGCATGCTGGCCACCAGGTCGCGTGGCGTGGCGGTGCTGTAGCTCACGCGCCCGCCGTACAGCATGCGGTGGTCTGCCGTGGGGCGGAAGTAGTCGAGCACGAAGTTGGTGTCGCACACTGCCGAGCGGCTGGGAATGAGGGAGTCGCACAGGCCCGGGTCGAGCGGGCGAGAGCACACGATATAGGTGCCCACCGGCATGATGCGCGGCTCGAGCTGCCGGGCCACCCCCTGCAGATAGACATTGCCGGCCAGCAGCACCTGCGATGCCGTCACGCTGCCCGTGGCGGTCTGAAGTCGCACGCGCGCACCGGGGGTCATGCCGGTGACCGCCGTGTCCTCGTGGATGCGCACGCCCAGCCCGGCCGCAGCCCATGCGAGGCCCAGGCTGTACTTCAGCGGATGCAGGTGACCCGAGCGCGCGTCGTGGACGCCACTGTGGAAACGCGGGCTGTCGATCCAGCGTGGCATGTCCTGAGGGTCGATCCAATCGAGCGCGTAGCCATAGGCATTGACCATGCGCTCATGCCAGGCGCGCAGATCACGCGCCTTGCGCTCATTGACGGCCAGCCCCAGATAACCCGGCTGCCAGTCGCAGTCGATCGCAAACCGCTGGCAACGCTGCACGATCAGGTCGAGTGCCTCGATCGTCATGCCCCACACGCGGCGTGCCTCGTCCAGCCCCAGTTGGCGCTCGATCTCGTCCTGGTCGCAGGCCAGCCCGGCGATGGCCTGGCCGCCATTGCGCCCCGACGCCCCCCAGCCGACCTGGCGCGCTTCCAGCAGCACCACGCTGAAGCCTCGATCAGCCAGTTCGATCGCGGCCGACAGGCCGGCCAGCCCGCCGCCGACGATGGCCACGTCGGCGTCGGTATCGCCCTGCAGGGCGGGAAAGTGCTGTTCGCGCCGCGCCGTGGCGGCGTAGTAGGAGTTGCGCGTCAGTTCCTGATCGATGCTCAGAAAGCGCATGGGCGGCCGGGCCGTGGCGTCGCTGGGGTCAGGCCACGCGCTTGATGGCGGTGGCCAGCGTCGTGACGATCTGTTCGATGTGGGACTTCTCGATGATCAACGGCGGTGACAACGCGATGGTGTCGCCGGTGGTGCGGATCAGCAGGCCCTGGTTCCAGCAGTCCAGGAAAACGTCGAACGCACGCTTGGCCGGCTCACCCGGCCGCGGGGCCAGCTCGATGCCGCCGACCAGGCCGATGTTGCGCACGTCGATCACGTTGGGCAGGCCCTTGAGCGAGTGCACCGCATCGGCAAAGTAGCCGGACAGTTCACCCGCGCGGGTCAGCAGATGGTCGTCGGCGTATGTGTCCAGCGTGGCCAGCGCGGCCGCGCAGGCCAGCGGGTGCGCCGAGTAGGTGTAGCCGTGGAAGAACTCGATCAGATGCTCCGGACCCTGCATGAAGGTGTCATGGATCGACTGCTTCGCGAACACCGCACCCATCGGCACGCAGCCGTTGGTCAGTCCCTTGGCGACCGTCATCAGGTCGGGCGTGACACCGAAGGTCTGGGCGGCAAAGGCTTGTCCGGTCCGGCCGAAACCGGTGATCACCTCGTCGAAGATCAGCAGGATGCCGTGGCGGTCGCAGATGTCCCGCAGGCGCTGCAGGTAGCCCTTGGGCGGGATCAGCACGCCCGTCGACCCGGCCACCGGCTCGACGATCACGGCCGCGATCGTCGATGCGTCGTGCAGCGCCACCAGTCGTTCAAGATCGTCCGCCAGGTCGGCGCCGTGCTCAGGCTGGCCAACCGACCAGGCGTTGCGCGCCGGGTCATGGGTGTGCCGGATGTGGTCGACGCCGGACAGCAGCGTGCCGAACATCTTGCGGTTGGCGACCATGCCGCCGACCGAAATGCCGCCGAAGTTGACGCCGTGGTAGCCGCGCTCGCGACCGATCAGCCGCGTGCGGTGCCCCTCGCCGCGAACCCGGTGGTAGGCCAACGCCATCTTCAGCGCCGTCTCGACCGACTCCGACCCCGAGTTCGTGTAGAAGACCTTGTTCATGCCCGCCGGCGTGAGTTCGACGAGCCGCTGGGCCAGTTCGAAGGCCTGGGGGTGACCCATCTGGAACGGCGGCGCGTAGTCCATCTCGCCGGCCTGGCGACGGATGGCCTCGACGATGCGCGGCCGCCCGTGGCCGGCATTGACACACCACAGCCCGGCCACACCGTCCAGCACCTGCCGCCCCTCGGGCGTCCAGTAATGCATGCCTTCGGCGCGGGCCAGCAGGCGAGGGGCCTGCTTGAACTGGCGGTTGGCCGTGAAGGGCATCCAGTAGGCGTCGAGTTCGGGGTGGATCGTGTCGGGCATCTGAGGTCCTGTGATGGGTTCGGTGCTGGCCGGGCAGCAAGCGGGCATGCGCATCCGCCACCGCACGACCCAGCCTGTGCAATGCAGACAGTCTAGGCTCAGGCCCTCGCAATCGGATTGCGCTTTCGAGCAGGGCGAACCCTTGTTTTTCGCATACGATGCGATGCAATGGGGCTTCATTGAAATTTCATGCGACATCCCGATGCCGAATCGCAATTCGATGCCATCGACCGGGCCATCCTGCGGGAGCTGCAGCACGATGCCAAGCTGTCCAACGTGGAACTGGCGCAACGTGTGCATCTGTCGCCCTCGGCCTGCCTGCGCCGCGTGAAGCAGCTCGAGGACGCCGGGGTGATCGCGCAGTACGTCGCGCTGCTCAATCCGAAGGCCGTGGGCCAGCCCGGCACGTCCTACACCATCGTCAATGTGGAGCGCACCACGCCGGACACCCTGCGCAGCTTCGAGCAGGCCGTGCGCGACGAACCCCAGATACTCGATTGCTTCTACGTGGCCGGCAGCAACGACTACCTGCTGCGCTTCACGTACCGTGACGCCGAAGACCTGGAGGCTTTTCACTCCGACGTGCTGGCGCGGCTGCCCGGGGTGGTCCGCTCGAATTCCATGCTGGTGCTGCGCACCGTCAAGCGCACCACGGCGCTCGAAGTGTGAGCCTGCGGCCGCCGGCGTTCAGGGGCGCTGGCGTGCTATCTGACCGCACAGGTAGGTCCAGGCGAAGTTGGCCGCCGCATAACTGGTCAGGTCGGCATGGTCGTAGGGTGGAGCCACCTCGACGCAGTCCATGCCCACGCAGGGCAGGTCGGACAGCTCCTCCAGCAGGCTGAGCACCTGGTTGGTGCTCATGCCTCCCGGTTCCGGCGTGCCGGTGCCCGGCGCAAAGGCGGGGTCCAGGCAGTCGATGTCCAGGCTCAGATAGACCGGCGGGTGCCCGCTGGCGGCCCAGCGCTCGCGCAGCGGTGCCAACAGGGGCTTGAGCTGCGTGGGCGATTCCAGCCCCCGCAGGTCACGCGCGGTGTGGATCATGCCGCCCTGGTCGCGCACATAGTCGCGGGCGGCGCGTTCGCCGGCCGAGCGGATGCCGAACTGGGTGAAGCACTCCTTGACCACCAGGCCTTCCTGAATGGCCTCGTAGACCCAGGTGCCGTGTCCGCTGGGTTCACCGAAATGGTCTTTCCAGGTGTCGCAATGCGCGTCGAAATGAATCACGGCCAGCGGGCGACCCAGCCATTCGCGGTAGGCGCGCAGCAGCGGCAGCGTGATCGAGTGATCACCGCCCAGCCACACCATGTGGTGGCGGCGGATCATCTCTCGCACCGCCGGCATCATGGCGGCACGCATGGCTTCGAGGCTGGTATTGGGCAGGGCCAGGTCGCCCAGGTCGGTGAGCTGCGACTCCGGTGTGGTGTCGAAATGCGGGTGGATGCCGTCACAGAGCATGTGGCTGGCCTCGCGGATGGCCCGCGGGCCGAAGCGCGCGCCTGGCCGATTGGTGACACTGCCATCCCAGGCGACGCCGGCCACGGCGTAAGGTCGTGTCGTGTCGTGCGCGGGCACCTTCAGGAAACTGGTGTTCGAAAGAAACGCAAAACTGGTCATGATCGGATCCCGGTAGGCTGCGCCGCAGTGTGGCATCGGCGCCTTGCCCTGCCAATGCCTCGACACCAGGAGCCTCACCGATGAGCCATGACGCCCCCCGAACCGCCGCCGGCCTGGACCGCCGCCGCGTGCAAGAGATCCACCGGGCCGAAACCGAGCGCTACCTGCGCGACCATCCGACGTCCCTGCGCCTGGCTCAGGCCAGCGAGCCGCACTTCCTGTTCGGCCTGCCGATGCACTGGATGGCCGACTGGCCGGTGCCCGTGCCGCTGCATGTACGGCATGCGCAGGGCAGCGAGGTCGTGTGTGCCGACGGATGGCGCCATGTGGATTTCTGCCTGGGCGACACCGCGGCCATGTTCGGCCATTCGCCGCCGCCGGTGGCCCGCGCACTGGCACAGCAGGCGCTGCAAGGCCTGTCCAGCATGCTGCCCTCGATGCTGACCCCCGAAGTCGGGCGCTTGCTCGCTGAGCGTTTTGGCCTGCCGCGCTGGCAGGTGACGCTGAGTGCGTCCGACGCCAATCGCTTCGCGCTGCGTTGGTCCCGTGCGGTCACGGGCCGGCCCAAGGTGCTGGTGTTCGACGGGTGTTACCACGGTACCGTCGATGACACCCTGGTCGATCTGGATGCAGACGGCACAACGGTGCGTCGGGCCAGCCTGCTCGGGCAGGTGCATGCAGCAACGGCGACCACCGTGGCAGTGCCCTTCAACGACATCGACGCCGTGGAGCAGGCACTGGCCGTTGGCGACGTGGCCTGTCTGCTGTGTGAGCCGGCCCTGACCAACTGCGGCCTGGTGCTGCCGCGTCCAGGGTTCATGGAGGCGGTGCAGGCGGCCTGCCGCAGGCACGGGGTGATCTTCATCCTTGACGAGACCCACACGCTCAGCGCCGGTCCGGGGGGCTACGCCCGGCAGTCCGGCCTGGCGCCGGACATGCTGGTGCTGGGCAAGGCGGTCGCCGGCGGCCTGCCTGCGGCGGTCTATGGATTCACCGAGGCGCTGGCGCACCGCATGGAACAGGCCAGACGCGATGCTCCGGCCGGCCATTCAGGCATCGGCACGACTTTGTCAGCCAACATGCTGACCATGGCGGCGCTGGCCGCCAGCCTGGCCGAGGTGATCACACCCGAAGCCTATGAGCGCATGCTCGGCGAAGCCCGGGCGCTGGAGCAGGCACTGCAGGCGCTGGTGCAACGGCATGCGCTGCCATGGTGCGTGACGCGGCTCGGCGCGCGCATGGAGCTGCAGTTCTGCACCCAGCCGCCCGCCAATGCGGCGCAAGCCCGTGCGGCCATGGACGACGAGCTGGAACGCAGCTTGCATCTATATCTGTTGAATCGGCGGGTGCTGATCACGCCGTTTCACAACATGCTGCTGGTTGCGCCAACGACAGGGCCTCGGCATCGCGCAGCGCTGTTGTCTGCGCTGGAAGACTTCATCGTGCAGTGCCGCCAGGCGCGTGCGGCCTTGTGATTTCATCAGCAGAAAAGGCCATTCCACAATGTGGAATATCCGCGTGCTGCAACGCCGCAAAATTTTTCATCGCGGAAAAGCGTTTTCCACATCCCGAAACGTTGTCGACAAGTTGTTGATTTTCAATGATAAAAATCTGAGTCTTATATAAGACATAAGTCTTCCGCTGCTGCGCATCACTTCGTATGCTTGAGCCATCCAAGTCACCCACCCAACGTCTCTCAAACCACTGGAGGTCCACATGACGAACATGACCCGCGAACAGCAAGCCGCCGCCCTCGAAAAGGACTGGGCCGAGAACCCCCGCTGGAAGGGCATCAAGCGCGGCTACACCGCTGCCGATGTGGTGCGCCTGCGCGGTTCCGTCCAGATCGAGCACACGCTGGCCAAGCGTGGTTCGGAAAAGCTCTGGAACCTGGTGAACACCGAGCCCTTCGTCAACGCCCTCGGCGCACTGACCGGCAACCAGGCCATGCAGCAGGTCAAGGCCGGCCTGAAGGCCATCTACCTGTCGGGCTGGCAGGTGGCAGGCGATGCCAACCTGGCCGGCGAGATGTACCCCGACCAGTCGCTGTACCCCGCCAACTCGGTGCCGATGGTGGTCAAGCGCATCAACAACACCTTCCAGCGTGCCGACCAGATCCAGTGGTCCGAAGGCAAGAACGACGTCGACTTCTTCGCGCCGATCGTGGCCGACGCCGAAGCCGGCTTCGGTGGTGTGCTCAACGCCTTCGAGCTGATGAAGTCGATGATCGAAGCCGGTGCGTCCGGTGTTCACTTCGAAGACCAGCTGGCGTCGGTCAAGAAGTGCGGCCACATGGGTGGCAAGGTGCTCGTTCCCACGCGTGAGGCCGTGGCCAAGCTGGTCGCCGCCCGCCTGGCGGCCGACGTGATGGGCACCCCCACCGTGCTGATCGCCCGCACCGATGCCGAGGCCGCCGACCTGGTCACCAGCGACGTGGACGACAACGACAAGCCCTTCTGCACCGGTGAGCGCACCGTCGAAGGCTTCTTCCGCACCAAGCCGGGCCTGGAGCAGGCCATCAGCCGCGGTCTGGCCTACGCACCGTACGCCGACCTGATCTGGTGCGAAACCGGCAAGCCCGATCTGGCCTACGCGAAGAAGTTCGCCGAAGCGATCCACAAGCAGTTCCCGGGCAAGCTGCTGAGCTACAACTGCTCGCCGTCGTTCAACTGGAAGAAGAACCTCGACGACGCGACCATCGCCAAGTTCCAGCGCGAGCTGGGCGCGATGGGCTACAAGTTCCAGTTCATCACGCTGGCCGGCTTCCACAGCCTGAACTACTCGATGTTCAACCTGGCCTACGGCTATGCCCGCAACCAGATGAGCGCGTTTGTCGAACTGCAGGAAGCCGAATTCGCTGCGGCAGAAAAGGGCTTCACCGCCGTCAAGCACCAGCGCGAGGTGGGCACGGGCTACTTCGATGCCGTCACCACGACCATCGAGCGCGATGCCTCGACCGCTGCGCTCAAGGGCTCCACCGAAGACGAGCAGTTCTTCGACCAGAAGCACGGCTGAGCCACGGCGGCCCTGCCGCCAGGTCCAGGTCCGCTGCGGTGATCCGGGCGTGTTGTGCGTCCGGACGGCAGGGGCGGAGTGGGCACCAGGGCCCCGGCCACGCTGCCGGGGCCCTTTTTTCGTCCAGGTTGCCGTGGGAGAGCGCTGGCGTACAATGAGCGCTCCTGCAACCAGCAAGATCGGGAAAGGCACACGGGTTATGACACCGCGAACTTCGACCACCACCACCTTCGAGGTCTAGTCGGTCGGCCGCGGCATTCTTTTGTCATCCTGTTCATGAAGAAGCGCGGCGACCCCCGCGCTTTTTTGCTTTCTGCAGCCCGCCCGAGCACGCCGCGGCTGCCTATTCAGAGGTTCGACATGGTTTCGATTCAGCTTCCCGATGGTTCACGGCGCGAGTTTCCCGGTCCGGTGACCGTGCACGAGGTGGCCGCCTCGATCGGCGCCGGCCTGGCCAAGGCGGCCCTGGCCGGCCGTGTGGGGCAGGGCGCCGACGCCCGCCTCGTCGACACCAGCCACGTGATCGACGCCGACACGGCACTTTCGATCATCACCGAGCGTGACGCTGACGGCCTGGACATCATTCGCCACTCGACGGCGCACTTGCTGGCCTATGCGGTCAAGGAGTTGTTCCCGGAGGCGCAGGTGACGATCGGCCCGACGATCGAGAACGGCTTCTACTACGATTTCTCCTACAAGCGGCCCTTCACGCCGGACGACCTGGCGGCCATCGAGAAGAAGATGGCCGAGCTGGCGAAAAAGGACGAGCGCGTCGAGCGCAAGGTGCTGCCCCGCGACGAAGCGGTGGCCTATTTCAAGCGCATCGGCGAGCACTACAAGGCCGAGATCATTGCGAGCATTCCGGCCAACGAAGACGTCTCGCTCTACAGCGAAGGCGGCTTCACCGATCTGTGTCGGGGCCCGCACGTCCCCAGCACGGGCAAGCTGCGTCATTTCAAGCTGATGAAGGTGGCGGGCGCCTACTGGCGCGGTGATCACCGCAACGAGATGCTGCAGCGTGTCTATGGCACGGCCTGGACGAGCAAGGAAGACCTGCAGAACTACCTGACGATGCTCGAGGAGGCTGAAAAGCGCGATCACCGCAAGCTCGGGCGCGAACTCGACCTTTTCCACATCGACGAGCACTCCCCGGGCACGGTGTTCTGGCACCCCAAGGGTTGGGCGCTGTGGCAGGTGGTCGAGCAGTACATGCGCTCGGTGTACCGTGACAACGGCTACCACGAGGTCAAGGGGCCGCAGATCCTGGACAAGTCGCTCTGGGAAAAGACGGGGCACTGGGACAAGTATCGCGACAACATGTTCACGACCGAGAGCGAGAAGCGGGACTACGCGCTCAAGCCGATGAACTGCCCGGGCCACATCCTGATCTTCAAGCAGGGCATCAAGAGTTACCGTGACCTGCCGCTGCGCTACGGCGAGTTCGGCCAGTGCCATCGCAACGAACCCACCGGCGGCCTGCACGGGATCATGCGGGTGCGCGGCTTCACGCAGGATGATGGCCACATCTTCTGCACTGAAGACATGATCCTCGACGAGTGTGTGGCCTACACCGAGCTGCTGCAGAAGGTCTACCAGGACTTCGGCTTCACCGACATCCTGTACAAGGTGGCCACGCGTCCCGAGCACCGCATCGGCTCCGACGAGGTCTGGGACAAGGCTGAGCACGCGCTGATGGAAAGCCTGCGCCGCTCCGGCTGCGACTTTGTCATCGCGCCAGGCGACGGCGCCTTCTACGGCCCGAAGATCGAATACACGCTGAAGGACGCGCTGGGCCGGCAGTGGCAGTGCGGCACCATGCAGGTCGATTTCTCGATGGCCCAGCGCCTGGACGCGGAGTACGTCGCCGAATCCGGCGAGCGCCGGCACCCGGTGATGCTGCACCGCGCCATCGTCGGCAGCCTCGAGCGTTTCATCGGGATTCTCATCGAGCAGCACGCCGGCGCGCTGCCGGTCTGGCTGGCGCCAACGCAGGTGGTGGTGCTCAACATCACCGACGCGCAGGCGGATTTTGTGGCGGACGTTGCCAAATCGCTGCAAAAACAAGGACTTAGAGTTGTGACCGATTTGCGCAACGAGAAGATCACGTATAAAATCCGCGAGCATTCGTTGCAAAAGGTTCCGTACATCCTCGTTGTCGGCGACAAGGAGAAGGCTGCCGGAACCGTTGCGGTGCGCGCCCGAGGCAACCAGGATCTCGGCGTGATGGCACTCGACACCTTCTCCCAGAGGATTGCGAGCGACATTGCCCAGAAGGTCTGAGCGCCGGTCTGAACCGGCCCAGGCTGCGGGGCGCGTGTGTGTATTTTTGTGGGGCTTGGCCCCTGAGGACTTGAACCATCGCTACTTTTCTTGACCGTCGCACCCCCAACGCGGAGCGCAAGCACCGCTTGAACCGGGAAATCACCGCGCCTGAGATCCGTCTCAACGGGCCTGAGAATGAGCCCTTGGGCATCGTGAGTCTCCAGGAGGCCTTGCGTCTGGCCCAGGAGGCCGACGTCGATCTCGTCGAGATCGCCGCGACCGCGGTTCCTCCGGTGTGCCGGCTCATGGACTACGGCAAGTTCAAGTACCAGGAGCAGAAGAAGGCGCACGAGGCCAAGGCCAAGCAGAAGGTCATCGAGGTCAAGGAAGTCAAGTTCCGGCCGGGTACCGACGAAGGCGACTACCAGATCAAGCTGCGCAACCTGCGCCGCTTCCTGGAAGACGGCGATAAGGGCAAGGTGACGTTGCGGTTCCGTGGGCGTGAGATCACGCACCAGGAAATCGGCATGAAGCTGCTGGAGCGCGTGCGTGATGATCTGGCCGACGTGAGCGTCGTCGAGAACATGCCCAAGCTGGAAGGTCGCCAGATGATCATGGTCCTGGGGCCGAAGAAGAAGAAGTGACGTATTGAACATTCGACCGTGGCTGTCAGGCCCGGTCGAGAAACACCCGCCACGGTTTGGTCGCCGTGGTGTGGCAAGTGGCCCGGGGCCGGCAAGTCCACGATAGGTTCGTGGCGCCTCACGGGCACAATGAAGAAGGAGCAGTCATGCCCAAAATGAAGACCAAGAAGAGCGCGGCAAAGCGTTTCCGCGTTCGTCCGGGTGGTACCGTCAAGCGCGGCCAGGCGTTCAAGCGCCACATCCTGACCAAGAAGTCCACGACCCGCAAGCGCCACCTCCGCGGTGCTGCCAACGTGCATGAGACCAACATGGGCCACATCGCACAGATGATGCCCTTTGCCGGTCTGTGATCACGGGTTGTTGACCCACTTACGAAGGAGTAATCCATGCCTCGCGTCAAACGTGGTGTAACGGCTCGCGCCCGCCACAAGAAGGTTCTCGCCCTTGCCAAGGGTTTCCGCGGTCGCCGCAAGAATGTGTTCCGCATCGCCAAGCAGGCGGTGATGAAGGCAGGCCAGTACGCCTACCGTGACCGTCGTGCCAAGAAGCGTGAGTTCCGCCGCCTGTGGATCGCACGTATCAACGCCGCAGCACGTGAACTTGGCCTGACCTACAGCAAGTTCATGAACGGGATGAAGAAGGCTTCGATCGACATCGACCGCAAGGTCCTCGCCGATCTGGCCGTCAAGGATCCTGCTGCGTTTGGCAGCATCGTTGAGAAGGTGAAGGCTCAACTCGCTGCTTGATTGCCGTGATGTTGTCGGAGGCCTCGTGCCTCCGAGCGCTGCAGACCCCGGTGATGCATCGGGGCTCGCACGAAAGGCCGACACCGCGTTCGGCCTTTTTTTATGTTTTTCCCATTCACAGGCGGGCTTGCAGTGAATCACGGCGCCCGCCAGATTGCCGAAGAATGAACGAGCTTGATCAACTTGTGTCCGCCGCGCAGGCCGACTTCCAGGCCGCAGCCACACCGGCCGACCTGGAGAACGCCAAGGCGCGATACCTCGGCAAGGCCGGCCGGCTGACCGAACTGCTCAAGGGTCTCGCTGCCCTCGCGCCGGAAGAGAAAAAGACCCGTGGCGCGGCCATCAACGAGACCAAGCAGCGTGTCGAGGCCGCGCTCACGCAGCGTCGCCAGGCGCTGGCCGATGCTGAACTGGCCGCGCAGCTGCAGGCCGAATCGCTCGACGTCAGCCTGCCGGGTCGCCGCCGTGGCACTGCCGGCCTGCACCCCGTCACCCGCACGATGGAGCGCATCGAGGCCATCTTCGGCTCCATGGGTTTCGACGTGGCCGACGGCCCCGAGATCGAAGCCGACTGGTTCAATTTCACGGCGCTGAACACGCCGGCCGACCATCCCGCCCGGTCGATGCACGACACCTTCTACGTCGAAGGCGGGCACCTGCTGCGCACCCACACCAGTCCGATGCAGATCCGCCATGCGGTCCAGCATGTCAAGCGTCACCGCGCGGCACTGGATGCCGGTCAGGGCATGCCTGACATCCGCGTGATCGCCCCCGGACGCACCTACCGCGTCGACAGCGATGCCACCCACTCGCCGATGTTCCACCAGGTCGAGGGCCTGTGGGTCGGCGAAAACGTCAGCTTCAAGGATCTGAAGTCCGTCTACGTGAACTTCCTGTACGAGTTCTTCGAGACGCGGGACATGCAGATCCGATTCCGTCCCAGCTACTTTCCGTTCACCGAGCCCAGCGCCGAGATCGACATGATGTTCGGCAGCGGTCCGCTGAAGGGCCGCTGGCTCGAGGTTTCCGGCTCCGGTCAGGTCCATCCGCAGGTGATCCGCAACATGGGGCTCGATCCCGAGCGCTACATCGGATTTGCCTTCGGGTCCGGCATCGACCGCCTGGCCATGCTGCGCTACGGCGTCAGCGACCTGAGGCTGTTCTTCGACGGTGACCTGCGCTTCCTGTCGCAGTTCCGTTGATCGCAAGAGGGAACAAGGAGTCTTACGTGCAATTCCCCGAGTCCTGGTTGCGAGAGTTCTGCAACCCCCCCGTTGACACCCAGGCACTGGCCGATCTGCTGACCATGGCGGGCCTCGAAGTCGAGGAGCTTCGCCCGGTCGCGCCCGCGTTCAGCGGCGTCGTCGTCGCCCATGTGCTGGACGTGGCCAAGCATCCGAATGCCGACCGGCTCAACGTGTGCCAGGTCGACGCCGGCACCGGCCAGGTCTTGAACATCGTGTGCGGCGCGCCCAATGTGAAACCCGGCATCAAGGTGCCGTGTGCCGTGGTCGGCGCGCAGTTGCCGCCGGCGGAGGAGGGCGGTGCCCCGTTTGCCATCAAGCTGGGCAAGTTGCGCGGCGTGGAAAGCCAGGGCATGTTGTGCTCCGCCCGGGAGCTCAAGCTGTCCGAAGACCACGGTGGGCTGCTGATCCTGGCCGACGATGCGCCGGTCGGGGTGGACATCCGTCGCCACCTCGATCTGGACGACACGCTGTTCACGCTCAAGCTCACGCCCAATCTGGCCCACTGCCTCAGCGTCTACGGCATTGCCCGGGAAGTCTCGGCCATCACCGGTGCACCGCTGAAGCAACCGACGTTCCCGGCTGCACCGGTGACTGCGCAGGGCAAGCTGCCGGTGCGCGTCGAGGCGGCCGACCTGTGTGGCCGCTTCTCGGGCCGGATCA
This sequence comes from uncultured Comamonadaceae bacterium, assembly GCA_946482595.1. Next base: position 18,042 of record CAMLSD010000034.1, on the reverse strand, counting down.
TCCGCAACGTCAATACACAGGCCCGCACACCGGCCTGGATGGTCGACCGGCTGGCGCGCTGCGGCCAGCGGTCCGTCACCGCGCTCGTCGACATCTCCAACTACGTGATGTTCGAATACGGCCGGCCGTCCCACATCTTCGATCTGGACAAGATCCATGGCGGGCTGACGGTGCGCTGGGGCCGCAAGGGTGAATCGCTCAAGCTGCTGAATGGCAACACGATCGAGGTCGACGAGGCGGTGGGTGTCATCGCCGACGACGAAGCGGTCGAATCGCTGGCGGGCATCATGGGTGGCGACGCCACCGCGGTGTCTGACAGCACGCGCAACATCTATGTCGAGGCTGCCTTCTGGTGGCCGCAGGCAGTTGCCGGGCGCTCGCGCCGCTACAACTTCTCGACCGACGCCGGCCACCGTTTCGAGCGTGGCGTGGATCCGGCGCTGACGGTCGAGCACATCGAGCGCATCACGGCACTCGTGCTCGACATCTGCGGCGGCGAGGCCGCCGAGATGGACGACCAGACCCTGGCGCTGCCGCAGCGTCAGCCGGTCAGCCTGCGCGTGGACCGCGCCAGCAAGGTGATCGGCATGCCGATCAGTCAGGCGCAATGCACGCAGACCTTCGAGCGGCTCGGCCTGCCGTTCTCTCAGGCTGCAGGTGTCGTCACCGTGACGCCGCCCAGCTGGCGCTTCGACATCCAGATCGAAGAAGACCTGATCGAGGAAGTGGCACGACTGGTGGGCTACCGCAATCTGCCGGACACCCCCCCGTTGGGCCCGATCGTCCCGCGCGTGCGGGCCGAGGCGACGCGCAGTGTGCACGCGGTGCGCCATGCGCTGGCGGCACTGGACTACCAGGAGACGGTGAACTTCAGTTTCGTCGAGCCGGCGTGGGAGCGCGATTTCGCCGGGAACGACCAGCCGATCCAGCTGCTCAACCCGATCGCCGCGCCGCTGAGCGTGATGCGCTCCAGCCTGGTCGGAAGCCTGGTCAATGTGTTGCGTTACAACCTGGCGCGCAAGGCGACGCGGGTTCGCGTCTTTGAGGTCGGCCGGGTCTTCCTGCGCGATGCGAGTGTGGTCGAGTCGGACAGCACGGTTGCGGGCCTGTCGCAGCCCTTGCGTGTCTGTGGCCTGGCCTACGGGCCGGTCGACGATACCCAGTGGGGTCGGGCTGAACGCCAGGTCGACTTCTTCGACGTCAAGGGTGACCTTGAAGACCTGCTCGCGCCGCGCAGCGTGCGATTCGAGCGCGCCAGCCACCCGGGCATGCACCCGGGCCGGTGCGCGCGCATCCTGGTGGATGGCGAGGCGGTGGGTCACGTGGGCGAACTGCATCCGAAGTGGCGCCAGGCCTATGATCTGCCGCAGGCGCCCGTGGTGTTCGAGGTCGAGGCGCACGCGCTCACGACCAAGCCGCTGCCGGTGCATGTGCCCATCGCCAAGCACCAGGCAGTCACCCGTGACCTCGCATTGATCGTCGATGACAAGGTCACCCACGACGCGCTGATGGACACCATCGCACAATCCGATGCCGACGGACTCGTGCGCGACGCACGCCTGTTCGATGTCTATCGGCCCAAAGCGGCCAGTGCGGAGATCGCTGCGCACGAGCGCAGCATGGCGGTCAGGTTGTCGTTGCTCGATGACACGGCCAATCTGACCGACGAGCGCATCGACGCTGTGGTCGGCAAGGTGATCGACGCGCTGGGCAGTCGCCTGGGCGCGCGTCTGCGCAGCTGAGGAAAGTGACCTTGAGCATGGATCGCGCCATCCTTCCGTCCATCGAGACGCCGACCCTCACCAAGGCCGAGCTTGCCGATCTGCTGTTCGAGCGGCTCGGGCTGAACAAGCGCGAGTCCAAGGACATGGTCGAGGCCTTTTTCGAGATCATTCACACCAGCCTGGTGCAGGGGCAGGACGTGAAGTTGTCGGGCTTCGGCAACTTCCAGATCCGTCGCAAGGCGCCTCGACCGGGGCGCAATCCGCGCACCGGCGAGTCGATCCCGATCAAGGCACGCAACGTGGTGACCTTCCACGCAAGTCACAAACTCAAGGGAGTCGTGCAAGGAGACATACCTGCCGGGGAGGAGTTCGAGTAAAGTCTAACTTTCTCTCCCAATCTCATTGATTTCAATGGAGAAAGCGCTCCCCGCCATTCCTGCAAAGCGCTACTTCACCATCGGTGAGGTCAGTGAGCTGTGCGGCGTCAAGCCCTATGTGCTGCGCTATTGGGAGCAGGAGTTCACGCAACTCAAGCCCATGAAGCGCCGGGGCAACCGGCGCTACTACCAGCACCACGAGGTTCTGCTCATCCGCAGGATCCGGGAGTTGCTGTACGAACAAGGGTTCACCATCAGCGGTGCCCGCAACCGGCTTGCCGATGCGGCGCATGGCCGTCAGCCCGAACACGAGGTGCCCGGCGGCCCTCCGGAAAGTGCGCTCGGTGAGTTCGACGAGATGGCCAGCGAGGTCGTCATCGAGGATCCGGTCGACGAAAGCTCGCAGTCCGAGAGAGAGGCGCCGGTCCACCAGCCCGCCTACACCTGGGAGCAGGTGAAGGAAGAGTTGATTTCGATCCGGATGCTCTTGGCAAATTGAAAGTTCTCAAGCTATAATCTTTTGCTTCGTCGGGGTGTAGCGCAGCCTGGTAGCGCACTTGCATGGGGTGCAAGGGGTCGCGAGTTCGAATCCCGCCACCCCGACCAAAGACAGTAGGAAGCCCGGTACCGCAAGGTGCCGGGCTTTTTGCTTTTTGCTTTGTGCGGCAGTTCAATAGGGTGCCGCTGCAACGCGCTGTGGCGGGCGTGGGACAGGGCGCCATGACCTGGCCAATGTCACGTTGGCTCCAGGCATCAGACCCCGCGGATCACCACAAGGCCCTGTCGATGTTGCTGGAAATCAAGTGCCATCTCAAAGATGCATGTACGATGCATCTTAAAGACAGGCACATCGATGAACCCCACGACCCATGCTGACGCCCCGCCGGTGCAAGACGCCTTGCAACGTGCACTGCACCGCCCCTATGCCCACGGTTTCGTGACCGACATCGAGTCCGATGCCTTGCCACCGGGACTGGACGAGCAGACGATCCGCGCGATCTCGCTGCGCAAGCGGGAGCCCCAATTCCTGCTGAACTGGCGGCTGGCGGCCTACCGGCGCTTCCTGCAGATGACGCCGCCGGACTGGGCCCGTCTGCAGATCGAGCCGGTGGACCTGCAGGCCCTGTCGTATTACTCGGCACCGCGTTCATTGAAGGAAGGGCCCCGCAGTCTCGACGAAGTCGATCCCAAGCTGCTGGAGACCTACGAAAAGCTCAATGTGCCGCTGCACGAGCGCGCGCGCCTGGCAGGCGTGGCCGTCGATGCGGTGTTCGACTCGGTGTCGGTCGGCACCACCTTCCGCGAGGAACTGGCGCGCGCCGGGGTGATCTTCTGCTCGTTCTCGCACGCGGTGCAGCACCACCCTGAACTGATCGAGCGCTACCTGGGCACGGTCGTGCCGCAGGGCGACAGCTACTACGCCGCGTTGAACGCCGCGGTGTTCTCCGACGGTTCGTTCGTCTACGTGCCGCAGGGTGTGCGTTGCCCGATGGAGCTGTCGTCGTACTTCCGCATCAACGCGCGCAACACGGGGCAGTTCGAGCGCACGCTGATCATCGCCGAGCCCGGCAGCCACGTCAGCTACCTTGAAGGCTGCACGGCACCGCAACGCGACGAGCACCAGTTGCATGCGGCGGTGGTCGAGCTGGTGGCCCATGACGACGCCTACATCAAGTACTCGACGGTCCAGAACTGGTATCCCGGCGACGAGCAGGGGCGCGGCGGCATCTACAACTTCGTCACCAAGCGCGGCCTGTGCGCGGGCCGGCGCTCGCGCATCGCCTGGACGCAGATCGAGACCGGCTCGGCCATCACCTGGAAGTACCCGAGTGTGGTGTTGCGGGGCGATGAGTCGTATGGCGAATTCCATTCGATCGCCGTATCCAACCACCGGCAGCAGGCCGACACCGGCACCAAGATGATCCACCTTGGGCGCAACACCCGCAGTCGCATCGTCTCCAAGGGGATCAGCGCGGGCCAGGCCCACAACAGCTACCGCGGCCTGGTGCGGGTGGCCCCCACTGCGGCCGGTGCACGCAACCACACCCAGTGCGATTCGCTGCTGATCGGCGGTGAGTGTGGCGCACATACCTTTCCCTACGTCGATGCCGCCCGCAGCGATGCGGTGGTCGAGCACGAGGCCAGCACCACGCGCATCTCGGAAGAGCGCCTGTTCTACGCCGGTCAACGCGGCATCGCGCCTGACGAGGCCACGGGCCTGATCGTTGGCGGCTTCTGCCAGTCGGTGCTGGAAGAGCTGCCGATGGAATTTGCACTCGAGGCCCGCGCGCTGCTGGCCGTCTCACTTGAAGGAGCTGTTGGATGATTGCCACCGTCACCCCGAACCCGCAGGAGCGCATCGCCGCCACGGCGGCCCGTCAGCGCGGGCACGATGTTCACGCCGAGGCACCGCCCTTGCTGCAGGTGAATGAGCTCCGCGTTGACGTGGCTGGCCGCGCGGTGCTGCAGGGTGTGTCGCTCGACGCCAGCGCAGGCACGGTGACGGTGCTGATGGGTGCCAACGGCAGCGGCAAGAGCACCTTCGGACTTGCACTGGCCGGTCACCCACGCTACGAGGTCCGGGGCGGCCAGGCCCGCCTCGAGGGTGTCGACCTGCTGGACATGCCAGTGCATGAGCGTGCCCGGGCCGGACTGTTCCTGTCGTTCCAGTCGCCGCCGGATCTGCCCGGCGTCAGGAACAACCTCTTCCTGCGCACCGCGCTCAACGCTGTGCGCGAGAGCCGCGGCGAACCGCCGCTGGATGCGTACGACTTCCTCGAGGACGCTCGCGCTGCGGCCCGCCGCCTGGGCCTGCCGGAGGCCTTGCTGAACCGCCCGGTCAACGACGGCTTTTCCGGCGGCGAGCGCAAGCGCAATGAACTGCTGCAGCTTGCGCTGCTGAAGCCGCGCCTGGCCATCCTGGACGAGATCGATTCGGGCATGGACATCGACGGCGTGCGCGCTGCGGTGGCATTGATCGCATCCATGCGCCGCGAGGGCACCGCCTTTGTCGTGGTGTCGCACTACCTGCAGTTGATCGAGCAACTCGAGCCCGATGCCGTGCTTCACCTGGACCACGGGCGCATCACCCGGCGTGGCGCCCTCGCCCTGGCCCGCGACATCGCCCGCGAGGGCTATGGACCGGCACGTGCCGGTGCGCAGGAGTGAGCGATGGTGACGTCACTGGTCAGGCCGGATGCCGAGTCGGGTGAACCGCGCGTGCACGGGTGGATTCCCCGCGATGCCGAGGACTTCCGGCACCTGCCACCGCCACCCGAGCCGGTGTGGCTGGGCGACGGGGCTGGGTCCGATACGGGTCCCTCGGATGAGTGGACCGTTGACGCGCCGCCGGGCGTGGTGGCACATCACGTCGCGGCCGCTGACCTGCACCGCCATCTGCCGCCGCAACCACCGGCGGATGACGCCGCCCCCTTCGCCTGGGTCCACCGGGCACTGTGCGACGGCGCCCTGGTGCTGCGTGTCGAGGCCCCCGCTCATCCAACACCCATCATGCTGACCCATCGCGCCCGTCGCACCGTGGGTGCGCCGGCGCTGCGGGTCGATCTGGCCGATGGGGCGCAGGTGGTGCTGGTCGAACACCACCCCGGCGGCTTGCCGGACGGCGTGTGCAACCTCCAGGTCCATCTGCACCTGGGCGCAGGCGCACGGCTGGTGCATGTGCGCACGGTCACCCCGGAGGCAGGCGAGCGCGTCGCGCACCATCTGCAGGTGCGACTCGGCTGTGGCGCCCGCTACCACCAGCGTCTGCTGGCCCGTGGTGCTGGCTACCACCTGCAGCGTTGCGTGCTGGACCTGGACGCCCCCGATGCCAAGGCGGACCTGGCTGCCGTGGTGCTGGCCGGCGCCGGGCAGTGCATCGAGCAGCAGGTGCGCATGGGCCACGCGGCGGCTCGCACCGACGGCGCCACGGCCTCGCTGGCGCTGGCGCGAGACAACGCGATGGTCGTCCTCAATGCCCGCTCACTGGTGGCCCCCGGCTGCGATGACGCGGTGCTGAGCCAGCGCCTTTCAGCCATCCCGACGGCAGGGCAGCCGCGCACGGTGCTGCGCCCGCACCTGGACATCCGTCACGACCGTGTCGAGGCGCGCCACGGCGCCACCTGGGGCACGCTGCCGGAAGAAGCGATCTTCATGGCGCGGCAGCGCGGGCTGGACGAAACCACCGCCACGGCCCTGGTGCTTCATGGCATGGCACACGCCCTGCTCGCGCAGGGCCTGCCGGACGACGCGGTGCTGGCGTCCGCCGGGTTGCCGGCGTGGCTGGACCAGCAGGTGCGCCGGCATCTCTTTGTCGGGCGGGGAGTGCAGCATGAATGAGACCCTGGCGCGACAGGTGGCGAGCGACTTTCCTGGCCTGGCGCAGCGCGTGAACGGCCATGCGCTGGCCTACCTCGACAACGCCGCCACCACCCAGATGCCACGGGCCGTGTCGCAGGCGATGCAGGACTTCGAGGTTCGCCACCGCGCCAACATCCATCGCGGCGTGCATACGCTCAGCCAGCGGGCCACCGAGGACTTCGATGCCGCACGTGCGACGCTGCACCGGGCGATCGGCGCTGACGCACGTCACGAGGTGGTGTTCACCTCGGGCACCACCGAAGCGCTCAACCTGGTGGCCCTGGGTCTGTCGGACCCGGCCCAGCCGGGCGATGCGGTGCTCGGCCCCGGCGACGAGATCGTCGTGACGGTGCTGGAGCACCATGCCAACCTGGTGCCCTGGCAGGCCGCGGCTCGCCGCAGCGGTGCCCGGCTGCGCATCCTGCACCCGGGTGCCGACGGCCGCCTGTGCCCTGACCATCTCGACCGCCTGCTGAGCCCGCGCACCCGTGTGCTGGCCGTGACGGCCTGCGCCAATGCGACCGGTGAACGGCCGCCGTGCGAGGCGCTGATCGCGCGGGCCCGCGCGGCGGGCGCGCTCACGGTGGTCGATGCGGCTCAGCTGGCGTCGCACGGCGGCTGGTCACTGCCCGGACTGGATTGCGACTTCCTGGCCTTTTCCGGCCACAAGATGCACGGGCCGATGGGCGTCGGCGTGCTGGCCGGCCGGCGCAGCGCCCTGGAACAGCTCGCACCGTTGCGCCTGGGCGGCGACATGGTCGAGTCGGTCGACGAAACCGAAGCCCGCTACGCCGTGCTGCCGCAGCGCCTGGAGGGCGGCACGCCCAACGTGGCCGGTGCGGTGGGCCTGGCAGCGGCGGTGCGCTACCTCGACGATGTGGGCCGCAGCACCATCGACACGCATGTGCACGCGCTGCGCGCTCATGCGGTGCAAGGCCTGGCCGCGCTGCCCGGTGTGCGTGTGCTGGCGCCTCACGCGCATGACAGCGCCATCGTCTCGTTCGTGGCCGCAGGGGTGCATCCGCACGACATCGGCACCGTGCTCGACGACCTGGGCGTGGCCGTGCGCACAGGCCACCATTGCGCCCAGCCCTTGCTGGCCCACCTGGGGTGCGGGCCCACGACACGTGCCTCGTTTGCGCTCTACAACACCCACGAGCAGGTCGAACGTCTGGTCGCCGGGGTGTCGCGGGCGCTGGAGAAGCTGCGATGAGCAATGACGGCACCGAGCTCTATCAGGAGCTGATCCTCGAGCACAAGCGCGCGCCGCGCCGCTTCGGCCACCTGGACGCGCCCACCCATCATGCCCAGGGTCGCAACCCGCAGTGCGGTGACGACATCGCGGTGGAACTGCGTGTCGAGGGCGATCGCCTGGCCGACATCCGCTTTCATGGCCAGGGCTGCGCGATCTGCATGGCCTCCGCGTCGATGATGAGCGAGGCCGTGGCCGGACAGGACCTGGCCCATGCACGAGCGCTTCAGCAGCGCATGCGGGCCGTCCTCACCGGCCAGCTCGACCCCGACGCAGCGCACCTGGGCAAGCTCGTGAGCTTGTCAGGCGTGCGGCGCTATCCCAGCCGCATCAAGTGCGCGCTGCTGGGCTGGCATGCGCTGATGCACGCCTTGGACGGCCAGGGGGAGGACACCCCGTGACGCGCGATCCCGTCATCGTTTCGGCGCCGGTCACCGTGCGCTGCGTGCCCGACGGCCGCGTGCTGGAGCTCGTGCCGGGTACGCCTGCACGGATCACGCAGGCGCTGGGCGGCAGCTTCACCTTGCTGGTGGACGGCCAGCTGGTCCGCCTTGAAGCTCGTGATGCCCATGCGATCGGCCGCGAGCCGCCCTGCCTGCCTGCGGCCGGCGATACCACCGAGCCCCTGGACGAACGCATCCGGCGCCTGCTCAAGACCTGCTATGACCCCGAGATTCCGGTGGACATCGTCGAACTGGGCCTGGTCTACGGCTGCCACGCCAGCGAGATGGACGATGGCCGCATCCGGCTCTCGGTGGAGCTCACGCTCACCGCGCCCGGCTGCGGCATGGGGGAACTGCTGGCCGAGGACGTGGCCGACAAGTTGCTGACCCTGCCCGAAGTGGGCGAGGTGAACGTGCAGATGGTGTTCGATCCGCCCTGGGACCGCTCGCGCCTGTCCGAAGCTGCGCTGCTGTCGCTGGGCTTGTGACGCCGTGGCCGCCCCCTGAACCCAGCCCCAGCCCCGCGATCGCGCAGGCCGCTGCACCCCCCATTCCATCCACAACGGACGCTCCTGTCCCGACCCGACATGACCCTGAACATCCTGCTGCTCGAAGACATCCATGCCAGTGCCACCCCGGTGCTTCAGGCCTTGCCTGGCGTCGAGATCATCCGCCTGAGCCACGCGCCCGTTGGCGCCGAACTGCACGGCCTGCTTGCCGATGCAGACCTGGTCGGCTTGCGCTCTCGCACCCAGCTCGATGCGGCGGCGCTCGCACATGCGCCTCGGTTGCGGGCCGTGGGTGCCTATTGCACCGGCACCAACAACATCGATCTGAGCGCGGCCGCCCAGCGGGGTGTGGCGGTATTCAACGGGCCGTTCTCCAACACCCGCTCGGTTGCCGAGCTGGTGGTGAGCCATGCGATTGCGCTGCTTCGCCGTGTGCCTGAGCGGCACGCCGCCGCACGCCGCGGGCAATGGCTGAAGGACGCACGCGGCGCCAACGAGATCCGGGGCAAGACCCTGGGCATCGTCGGCTACGGCAAGATCGGCACCCAGACCGGCCTGCTGGCCGAGGCGCTGGGCATGCGCGTGGTGTTCCACGACGTCGAAGCCCGCCTGCCACTGGGCAATGCCGCGCCCGCGGCTTCGCTCGACGAGTTGCTGGCGCAGGCCGACGTCGTGACCCTGCATGTGCCGGCCGGCGCGGGCACCCGGGGCCTGATCGATGCGGCGCGCCTGGCGCGCATGAAGGACGGCGCCGTGCTGATCAACCTGGCGCGCGGCCAGGCGGTGGACATCGACGCGCTGTGCGCCGAGCTGCGCAGCGGCCGCCTGCGAGGCGCTGCGGTCGACGTTTTCCCCGTCGAGCCCGCGTCTTCGGCCGAGGCCTTCGTCTCGCCGCTGCAGGCTCTGGACAACGTGATCCTCACGCCGCACATCGGCGGCTCCACCCAGGAGGCGCAGCGCAATCTGGGTGTCGAGGTGTCGGAAAAGCTGCGCGACTATCTCTTGCATGGCGCGGTGCGAGGCAGCGTGAACCTGCCCGAGCTGGCGCCCGCCGACTCGCGGGCCGTGTCGCGCGTGCTGCATCTGCATGACGATCAGCCGGGGCTGATGTCGCAGGTGAATGCGGTGCTGGCGAAGGGGGGCTACAACGTCAGCCAGCTTCACTTGCAGACCGGGGGCGGCACCGGCATTGCCGTGGTCGATCTGGATCGCCCGATGGTCACGGCCACGATGCAGGCCTTGCGAGGCATTGCTGGCACACGGGCCGTGTTCGAGACCTTGCGACGGCCGGCCTGAAGGCCGGCATGGCGGGGGGTGGGCAGACGCGCTAAGCTGCCGCGCACCCGTCTGCGGGGGATATGAAGATGCGACTGTCCGAATACACCGACTACAGCCTGCGCGTGCTGATGCACTGCGCCCGACATGCCGACCGGCTGGTGACCATCACTGAGCTGACGCAGGCGCACGGCCTGTCGCGCAACCATGTGATGAAGATCGTCAGCGATCTGGCACGGGGGGGGCTGCTGGCCACCACACGTGGCCGGGGTGGCGGCCTGCGGCTGGGGCGCCCGGCCGATCAGATCCGGGTCGGCGACGTGGTGCGCGAATGCGAGACGGACTTCCGCCTGGTCGAGTGTTTCGACGATCGCACCAATCATTGCGCCCTGTCGATGTCATGCCGGCTGCGGCATGTGTTCCAGGCCGGGCTTCAGGCCTACTTTCGGGAGCTGGATGGCGTGACGTTGGCTGACCTCATCGGCGAAACCGTGGCAGCCCCTTCAGCCTTGCCCGCAAGCTGCGAGGCCGTGCCGGTCACGGTGACGCTCCCCGGTCGCCGGTCCGTGTCGCCCTGACAGCCGGGCAGGCCGGTCAGCCCGAGCCGGCCCGGCCTGCGCCCAGGAGCGCGCGCCGGGGCAGGGCTCAGTGCCTCAGGGCCGCTGTTGAGTGCGCGGCGTCGCGCCGGCCGGTGCAGACGCCGGTGCTGCCGGCGCCGCGGGGCGGATCGGTTCTGCGGCACTCATCAGGGCCTTGGCGCGGGCATCGAGTTCGCTGCGCGGCGTGACCATCACCTCGGGCCCGACGACCGGGCAGCGCGCGGCGGCGTCCTCGCCAGCCGCCCAGGCGGCAGCCTCGGCTTCAGCGGCAGACGCTTCCGAGCGAGCCAGGCCCAGTGCGCTGAGCAGGCTGCCCTGCGCGGCGTAGGTGCGGGCGTAGGCGATGCTCAGGTCGTGGTCGGCGTTCACGTAGGCGCGACGGGCGGTGTAGAGCTCGTTTTCGGCATTGAGCAGGTCCAGCAGGCTGCGCTGGCCGATGTCGAACTGCTTGCGGTAGGCGTCGCGTGCCTTCTCGATGGCCAGCTGATTGGCGTCGAGGTGCTTGAGCTGGTCGACCAGCTTGCGGGTGTCGTTGTAGGCGATCAGGGCGGTCTGGCGCACGTCGCGACAGGCCTTGTCGCGCAGGTCGGCCGCCTGCGCGGCAAGGTCGGCGAACTGGCGGGTGCGGGCCCGGTCGGAGCCGCCGTTGAAGAGGTTCCAGTTCATCACCAGTTCGGCCACGGTGTCGCGCTTCTGGTCGCGGATGCCGTCGTAGTTGCTGCCGGCACCCGTGCGAAGCCGCGCTTCAAGACGGGGCTGGAACGCGGCGTCGCGTCCGGCGGCCTGCGCCCGTGCGGCACGTGCGCTTTCGATGGCGGCCGAGATGGCGGGGCTGCGGCTCAGGGCCGCCTGGAGCGACTGCGAGGCGTCAGGCGCCATGCCAAGATTCAGGCGGGTGGGCGAGCCGGACAGTGCAGCAGGCGGGAACTCGCCGACGATGCGCTGGTAGCGCGCCGTCACGTCATGCAGGTTCGCAATCTCGGTCACCAGGTTCGACTCGGCCAGCGCCAGGCGCGCAGCGGCCTGTTCCAGGTCCACACCACGGCTCACGCCAGCCCGGAAGCGCGACTGGATCTGGTCGTGCGACGACTTGTGCTGGACGTAGTTGTCTTCGGCCAGTTCGACCAGCCGACGGAACCGCATCACGTCGAAGTGGGCGCGCGCCGCTTCGAGGGCGGCCTGTTCGGAGGTGTCGACGAACTCGAAGTAGCGGCTCAGCCGCGCATGGCCCAGACGTTGCACCTCATTGCGGGTGGCCAGGCCGTCCCAGAGCATCTGCGTGACCGACACGCTCACACCGTTGCGGTTGACGTGATCGGACTGGGGATTGCGGGTGCTGATGCGGTCACTGTCGCGGCCGACATTGGCGCTCAGGTCGACGCGCGGGTAGTACCCGCCACGGGCTGCATCGACTTCGCTGAGCGAGGCGCGGTAGGCGTTGAGCCTTGCCGTGACCTCGGGGTTGGTTTCGATGGCCTTGCGAGCCGCCTCCTTCAGGGGATCCATGGTCTGGGCTGAGGCAAACGCGCAACTCAGCGCCAGCGCGAGGGTGGTAAGCGGCTTCGTCATCTTCATCAAGGTACTTTCTTCAGGAGGGACCGCACGGTTCGTCATGTTGACCGCACGCTCCCGGAGGCTTGGTTGCCAGAAGTAACAGAATCCGGCTGCGCGCGCGAGTGTATCGGGCCCGTCTTTTTGGCCCCACCCCCACTTCAGGGGGATTCATGAATTCCGTCACGGATTGCGGGGCGGTTGTACCGCATGTCGCGTGGTCGTGTGTGGGCCTGTCGTGTTTCCCGACGGCGGCACTGCCTTTTTACGATAGCCTGTCGAGCCTGATGCCCGCACGTCCTGCCTTCGCTGCCGATCTTCCTGCCTCGTCGGGCGGCCGCACACGTATCGCCGAGTGTTTGTGCGCCGTGCTGCTGACATTGGCCGCGTGGTGGGCCATGGCACTGGATGGCGAACGCATGGCGCGGGCGGCCCAGCGCCTCGGGCCGCAGGCGGAGGCGGGGGCGCGTGCGTTGCAGACAGCGCTCAGCGATCTGGCCGGTGTCGATGAAAACGCCAAGCTGGCCGGCGTGAACGTCTTCTTCAATCGCAAGCTGGGCTTTCGCGACGACATCCAGGTGTGGGGCCTGCAGGACTACTGGGCCAGTCCGCTCGAGTTCCTGAACCAGGGGCAGGGCGACTGCGAGGACTTCGCGATGGCCAAGTACTTCAGCCTGCTCAGTCTGGGCGTGCCGCCCGAGCGCTTGCGGATGGTGTACGTTCGCGCGGCCATCGGTGGGGCGGGCGGTGCGAGCGTCGCACACATGGTACTGGCCTACTACGCCACCCCGCAGTCCGAGCCGCTGATCCTGGACAACCTGATCGGCGAGATCCGCCCCGCATCGCGCCGGCCCGATCTCACCCCGGTGTTCAGTTTCAACGGTCAGGGCCTTTGGCAAGGGGTGGGGGCAACCTCGGCAGGCGACCCGGTGGCGCGACTGTCGCGCTGGCGGGAGGTGCTGGCCAAGGCCCGTGAAGAGGGGTTCGCGCCATGATGCGACGACACCCCGCGGCAATCGATGGCAGTGAAGACACGGTGGCAACACCGTGACAGAGAAGGAGCGTGCATGTCCCTGATCCGACAGATGTGGCTGGTGGTGGTGCTCACGGTGGTCGTGGCCTTCGTGGGCAGTTTTGCGGTCACGATGGTGTCGGCGCGCAGCTATGTCGAGACACAGCTGAAGATCAAGAACAGCGACAACGCGGGCTCGCTGGCGCTGGCGCTGTCTCAGCACAAGGGCGACCCGGGCATGATCGAGCTGCTGGTGTCGGCCCAGTTCGACACCGGTTTCTATCAGCGCATCCGCTACGTCGGGACGGACGGCAGCAGCATCGATCGTCAGGCCAACCCGGTCGATGCCGGGGCGCCCCAGTGGTTCGTGGCCCTGCTGCCGATCCGCTCGGAGCCTGGCCTGGCGCAGGTCAGCGACGGCTGGCGGGCGCTTGGCACGGTCGAGGTCATCAGCCATTCCTCGTTTGCCTATGCCGACCTGTGGCAAGGCGGCCTGCGTGCCGGCATGTGGCTTGCGCTGGTGGGCCTGGCGGCAGGTGCGATCGGCAACGTCATCGTGCGCAGCATCCGCAGACCGTTGCGCTCGGCGGTCGACCAGGCCCAGGCCCTGGTGAACCGGCAGTTCGTGACCGTGAGCGAACCTCGTGTGCCCGAACTGCAGCGCCTGACCCGCGCGATGAACTCGATGGTGCAGCGACTCAAGCAGGTGTTCGAGGAGCAGACCGAACAGCTCGAGTCCTTGCGGCTGCAGGCCAACTGCGACCCGGCCACCGGGGTTTCGCACCGGCGCCACTTCGTGACTTCGCTGCAACTCGAACTCGAGCGCGAGGACGCTGCACCGCAAGGTGTGCTCATCATGACCCGACTGCTCGACCTGGCCGGGCTGAACCAGGCGCTCGGCCGTCGCGAGGCCGATCAGCTCATCCAGGCCACGGTGGACGCACTGCGGCAGTTTGCGAAGGATCACCCCGACGCGTCGATCGGGCGGCTCAACGGGCCCGATTTTGCCGTCTGCCTGCCGGCGCAGACTGATGCGCACGACCTGGCCACAGCACTCGCCCGGGCCATGCAGGTTGCGCACGAGCCTTTCGGCCCGCGGGTCGATGCGGTTGTCGGCGCCATGCGCTACGCGAGGGGAATGAGCCTGTCGCAATTGCTGGCTGGCACCGATGCCGCACTGGCGCGTGCCGAAGCGCAGGGCCGTTATGCCGTGCAGAGCCAGGGCGAACTCAGCACGGTGGCCGACACCCTGGGGCAGGAGGCCTGGAAGCGGCGCATCGGCGCCGCGCTGGCGCAGGGCGGCGTGCGCCTGCAGCGCTATCCGGTGGTCGATCGCGGTGGGTCCCTGCTGCACCATGAGTGCCCGGTGCGCATCCAGCTTGAACCGCAGGGCGACTATGCCGCGGCATCGCTGTGGCTGCCGCTGGCCTTGCGTACCCAGACCATTGCCGAGGTGGACCTGGCCGGGGTGCGGCTTGCACTGGCCGAGATCTCGCGAGACGGCGTGGCGCTGGGGCTCAACCTGTCGCTGGCGTCGGTTGCCGACCCGCGCTTCTCGGCCGGGTTGCGCGAACTGCTGGCAGGCGCGGGTGATGCGGCGCGGTCCTTGTGGCTTGAACTGCCGGAAGCCGCTGCTGTGCAGCATCAGGGGCTGGTGCGTGAGGTCTGCCAGCTGGCCCATCAGTTCGGTGCCCGGTTCGGCCTGGAGCATGCTGGCGAGCAGCTGGCACGCATCGACCGGCTGTATGAACTGGGGTTGGACTTCATCAAGCTCGATGCCCGCTTCGTGCGGGGCAGCGCGGAGGACCAGGCCACGCGCAGTTTTGTGCAGGGCGCCGTGCAGATGGTCCACGCCCTGGGGATTGCGGTCTATGCCGAGGGCGTTGCGTCACCCGACGACATGGCTGCGCTGTGGGAGTGCGGCATCGATGGCGTGACCGGCCCGGCGGTGCAGTGGCCCGGCAGCGCCCGCTGAGCAAGCGCTCTTGCCGCACATGACAAGGCCGCCGGCGGGTTGCCCCGCCGGCGGCCTTTGAGTTGAACCCTGAACCGGATCAGCGCCTGATCCGGTGGGGTCGCGACGGCTCAGTCGCCGATGATCAGCTTGCCACGCGAGAGCAGGTCCTGGATCACCTGCTCGCTGGCCTGGCCGCCCATCAGGTCCACGCCCGCCAGCGTGATGGTCTGGTCCACTGCCGCCGCATTGAAGGCACCGCCGGCAAAACCACCGCCCGAGCTGATCTGCACCACGGTGTTGCCACCGCTCGACTGAATGTGCAGGTAGCTCGACAGGTTGCCGGCAGTTTCGCCCACCAGCAGGTCGCGCAGGTCGAGCACGTCGCCGGACGCACCATTGTCGAAGTCGAGGATGGTGTCCTGCGCAGGCGAACCTGCAGAGCCTGCATCAGCCAGGCCCCAGCGGAACACGTCCGCACCGGCACCACCGAACATCGTGTCGTTGCCGGCGCCACCGACCAGGGTGTCATTGCCCGAGCCGCCCAGCAGCGCGTTCGCGGAGCCGTCCCCCTGCAGCGTGCTGCCGGACTGGTAGCTCAGCGTCACGTTGGCGGTGTCGGTCAGGCCGCGGTTGTCCTCCACGGTGTAGGTCGTGCTGACGTCACTCAGCGTGTCGGCATTGGCGTAGTTGATCGTCATCGACAGGGCGTAGTTCTCGCCCGCGTTGCGGTCACCACCCGAGCCGGCCGGGTTGCGGATGTTCTCGACCCGGATCTGGTATTGCCCGTCGGTGGTCGCGGTGAAGGTGCCACCGTCGGCCAGGTCCGTGAAACCTCCCGACGTGCCCAGGCGGTATTCGACGGTCACGCGGTCGGCGCCCGGATCCTGGTCGATCGTGAGGGTTTCACCTGCGCGCAGCGAGACGGTGATGACGTCGCGGCGATTGGTGGTACCCCCATCGACGGCGCCCACGAAGCCGACGATCTGCGCTTCGGCCTCGTTGGGTTGCTGGCCTGTGCGCGAGAACGCGCTGCGGCTCACGGTGAACGCCGTCTGACCCGAGGTGTAGAAGGTCGGGCCGACGCTGCCCGCCGTGAAGTCCGAACCCGGGACGTTCCAGCCGGTATTGACCGTCAGGTTGCCGGCGTTGAGGCCGCCTGACGGGGACTGGTCGTTGGCCAGCAGCAGCGCGCTGGGCAGGACGATCTGGGGTGCCAGGATGTTGGTGATCACCTGGTCGGCATTGGCATCGGGCGGCACGGCCTGGGGCGCGCTGACCTGCACGGTGATCGTGTTCGACGCGGTGTCGCCGTCGGCATCGATGATGGTGTAGCCGATCAGCTCGGTCCCTGACTGGGTCGATGCCTGGTAGCTGTAGTTGCCGATGTTGGTTTCACGCATGTCGATCGTGAACGTGCCTCCCAGCGGCGTGGCGACAGACAAGGTGTGCGTGGCCGGATCGAAGGTGAACGCGGCTGGCGTGCCGCCACTGGTGGTGATCACGTTGTTCACAGCGTCGTGCGTGTAGGTCACGCCGGCCACTGTGATGCTTTGCAGGAATCCGCCGTCCGCGTCCGCACCGATGGTCACGCCACCTTCAGCCGTGAGGTTGCCATTGACGGGCGGTGCGCTCACGGTGGCCTGGATGGTGGTGGACAGCTGCTCGAGGCTGGTGACCACGATCGTGTTCGTGCTGTCAGAACCCGAGGGGTTGCTCGGGTCATAGGCGATCGGGTTCAGCTGAGCCACGGACGGTCCGGTCGAACCCAGGCCGATGGCATACGAGTTGATGTCGTTGGCCGTCAGGAAACTTTCCCAGGCGGCCTGCTCGGTCGCATCGATGCCGTCGCCCAGGCCGGGGTCATACGTGTTGCCGTTGTTGCCGGCGCCGCCGGTGTTCGACAGCGTCGGTTCACCGTCGGACATGAAGTAGGCGATGTTCTGTGTATTCGGGCCGGTGAAGCGACCAGCGGACTCCCAGCCGCTCATTGCGGTGGTCAGCGCGGCGTCGTAGTTCGTCGCTCCGCTGGTATCCAGGGCATTCACGAAGGCCTGGGCCGCACTCAGGGTGATCCAGCCACCGCCGAGCACCTGTGCCGTGCTGTCGAAGTCGACCAGCAGTACGCGAACGTTGCCCAGGTCGGCATAGCTCTCGAGCAGTTGGTTCACGGCTGCACGCATCACATCCATGCGGGTCTGACCGGCCACACCGCTGGAGTTGGCCATGCTGCCCGAGGAGTCGAGCATCAGCATGATGTTGGTGTTGCCCACGCTGAGGCCAACCTCCACATTGACCGGGTTGGCTGTGGGTGTGGTGTCCAGGATCTGGACGTCCAGCGTGCCCTGCGCCGTGCGGTTCTGGATGTCGGTCACGGTGATGTCGACCACATCGGTCATCGCGTTGTCGGCCGGGTGGTCCTGGGCACCGTTGGTGCGGTAGCTGTAGCTCACCGCGCCGGTTGCACCGTCATAGCCCGTGAGCGTCAGGAACCCGCGATCCGTCGTGATCGTGACCGGGGTCGAGGCCAGGCCGGTCAGGTCCGCCAGACTCAGGTCGGTGCCTTCGATCGAGACCGATTGCAGACCGGCGGCGGCCGTGATCGTGAAGCTGCCCACCGCGGGCGGCGCTGCAGCGGCTTCGGACACCGTGTTCTCGCCGGGTTGTGCACCGTTGAGGTCCGGAATGTCGATCGACGGCGGGGCGAAGTCGTTGTCCAGGATCGTGCCGGTGACATCCACGCCGCCGATGCTCAGCGGCACGGCTTCGGTCGACTCGATCTCGGCGTCATCGACCGTGGGCAGGGTGATGTCGAACGTGGTCACACCGGCGGGCACGGTGATCAGGCCCGTGCCGGCGTCGTAGGTGACGCCGTTGGTGAAGCTCGGCACGCCGTAGTCGCTGGCCGCGGCCGAACCACCGCCCAGGTTGAAGGTGTGGGTCGTGGCAACCGGGCTGGCAGCGCTGAGGGTGACGTTGAAGACCAG